>DASZWW010000247.1:0-5388 GCA_035546175.1 Polyangia bacterium | reverse complement strand
CCGTGCTGCCGATGCTCGCCAAGCGCGTCGAGGAGCTGCCGCGCGAGGCGGGGTGGAGCTTCGAGCCGAAGTGGGACGGGTTCCGCACGCTGATCTTCCGCGACGGGGACGAGCTCTTCATCCAGAGCCGCGACGAGAAGCCGCTCGACCGCTACTTCCCCGAGCTCGCGGCGCCGCTCAAGGCCCAGCTGCCGGCGCGCTGCGTGCTCGACGGCGAGATCGTCATCGCGCGCGCGGAGGCGCTCGACTTCGAGGCGCTGCAGCTGCGGCTGCACCCGGCGGCGTCGCGCGCGAAGCTGCTCTCCGAGCAGATCCCCGCGTCGGTCGTCTTCTTCGACATGCTCTGCGAGGGCGACCGCGATCTGCGGGCGGCGACGTTTCGCGAGCGGCGCGCGGCGCTCGAGGCGGCGCTCGCGGGCGCGACGCCTCCGCTGCACGTCACGCCGGCGACGCTCGATCTCGCCACGGCCGAGGACTGGTTCCGGCGCTTCGAGGGCGCCGGGCTCGACGGCGTCATGGCCAAGCGGCTCGACGGCGCGTACGAGCCCGACAAGCGCGTGATGCTCAAGGTCAAGCACGAGCGCGAGTGCGACTGCGTCGTCGCCGGCTTCCGCTGGCACAAGGGCAGCGAGAAGACAGCCGTGGGGTCGCTCCTGCTCGGGCTCTTCGACGACGCGGGCGCGCTCCAGCACGTGGGCGTCGTGGCCAGCTTCACGGCGGCGAAGCGCAAGGAGCTCGTCGACTTCCTCGCCCCCTACCGCGAGAACGCGCTCGAGGCGCACCCGTGGCGCGAGTGGGCGAGCGCCGACTGGGGCGAGCTGCAGCGCCGCCCCGGCATGGGCAGCCGCTGGAGCCAGGGCAAGGACCTGTCGTGGGAGCCCGTCCGCCCCGAGCTCGTCGTCGAGGTCGCCTACGACCACATGCAGGGCGCGCGCTTCCGGCACACGGCGCAGTTCCGGCGCTGGCGCGGCGACAAGCCCCCGAAGGACTGCACCTTCGAGCAGCTCGAGGTCGTCGCGCCGCACGAGCTCGCGAAGATCTTCGCCACGGGACGGTGAACGGCCGCCCTCACCCTGACCGCCGCCCCGATGGATGAGGAGCTCAGCCCCGCCAGCGCCTCGGCACCGTGGCGAGCGTCCGCGAGCCAACCGCGCGGCACCACGCCTCGAAGTCCGGTCGCGGGACGCCGCGGAAGCGGACCTCCTCGAGCGACGTCGCGACGGGGGCGGCTTCGTCGAGCGTCGCGAGCTTGCGGAAGAGCAGGGCCTCCTCGAGCCGCGCGGCGAGCGTCGCCACGAGCTGCGCGGCGCCGCGTGGCTTGACCGTCCACCGGGCGGCGTCGAGCGGGATGGCCTCGAGGTGCTCGTAGGCGCCGATGAGGAGGCCGGCCGTCTTCTCGCCGAAGCCGGGCAGCCCCGGGAAGCCGTCGGCCGCGTCGCCCGTGAGGGCGAGGTAGTCGGGCATGCTCTGCGGCGCGAAGCCGCGGCGCTCGCGGAAGGCGGCCTCGTCGGTGGTCTTGAGCTGGCGGCGGTCGACCTGCACGACGCGCGTGCCGCGGATGCACTGGCCGAGGTCCTTGTCGGGCGTCATGATGCGCACCTGGTCGACCTGGTCCCGGAAGCGCGCGGCGCCGGCGGCGAGGCCGTCGTCGGCCTCGAAGTCCTTCATCGACCAGACGGCGACGCCGATGGCGCGCACGGCCTCCTCGACGGCGTCGAACTGCGCGCGCAGCGCCGGCTCGACGCCCTCGTCGCTCTTGTAGAAAGGATACAGCTCGTTGCGGAACGAGCGGATGGGGTTGTCGAAGGCGACGGCGATGTGCGTGACGTCCTCGGTGGCGTCCTGGAGGAGGTAGAGCAGCGACGCGACGACGCCGACCGTCGCCTTGAGGTCCTGGCCCGTGGGCGACTCGTGGCCCGGGCGCGGCGAGTAGTGCGCGCGGAAGAGCTCGTACGTGCCGTCGACGAGGTGGAGGCGCACTCAGGCCTCGTCCTTCGCGGCGGCCTTGGCCTTGTGCGCGCGCATCGCCTCGCGCCATCCGCGCGTCGGATCGTCGTCGGGATCGGGGGTCTCCTGCGGCGGGCGCTCGGGCTCGGGCACGTGGCGCAGGTTCACGCGCACGCGCGTCCACGTCGAGGAGCGGCCGCGCATCGAGTCGACGAGCACGTCGTCGACGGCGAGCAGCGCCGCCGCGGCGGCGTGGCGGGCCTTCCAGCGCTCGAGGCCCGCGAGCGCCGCCGCCTTGTCGGGCGAGTTCGCGATCGTGATGAGCGGCATCTTCTCGCGCGGCGCCTTCTTCGCGCCCCCCGCGCCGGCGGCCCTGGCGGCGCCCTTGGCCCGCGAGGGCGCGACGCGCGGCGCCTCGCCGTCCATCTTGCGGAAGTGCGGCGGCCACGGCGCGTCGCCCAGCCCCTGCGCCTCGTCGCGCGACGCGAGCTCGAGGAGGCCGTCGAGCGTGCCGGCCGCGGCGTCCATGCCCGCGTGCACGTCGCCCACGGCCGCGAAGCGCTTCGGCATCGTGAGCACCGTGAAGTCGCCCGGCTCGCAGGCGGGCACCTCGTCCCAGCGCAGCGGCGCCGAGACGCGCGCGTCGGGCAGCGGGCGGATCGAGTACGCCGAGCAGGTCGTGCGGTCCTTGGCGTTCTGGTTGTAGTCGAGGAAGACGCCGTGGCGCTCCTCCTTCCACCACTTCGAGGTGGCGAGCGCCGGCGCGCGCCGCTCGATCTCGCGCGAGAGCGCCAGCGCCGCCCGCCGCACCTCGGTGAAGGACCAGCGCGGCGCCAGGCGCGCGTTGACGTGCATGCCGCGCGAGCCGCTCGTCTTCGGCCAGCCCACGAGCCCCTGCTGCTCGAGCAGCGCCTTCACCTCCATGGCCACCCGACGCACGTCGGCCCACGCCACGCCCGGCCCCGGGTCGAGGTCGACGCGCAGCTCGTCGGGGTGCTCGAGGTCGGCGGCGCGCACGGGGTGCGGGTGCAGCTCGATGCAGCCGAGGTTGACCACCCAGGCGAGCCCCGCGACGTCGTCGACGACGACCTCCTCGGCCGTGCGCCCCGACGGGAACGAGAGCGTCACCGTGCGCAGCCACGCGGGCCGGTTCTCGGGGGCGCGCTTCTGGTAGAAGGGCTCGCCCTCGGCGCCGTCGACGAACCGCTTGAGCACGATGGGCCGATCGCGAACGCCCGCCAGCGCGCCCGGCGCGACCTCGACGTAGTAGCGGACGACGTCGAGCTTCGTGAGCTTCACGTCGCGCGAGAAGTAGGGCTTGGCCGGGTTCGTGACGCGCACCTCGCGCCCCGCGAGCGTCAGGACCTCGGCGTCATCTCCCTTGGCCATCGCCCGTCGAGGCTACATCATGTACGCTTGCCATGGCCGACGTGAAAGACGACGTGCTCGAGATGCTCAAGGAGCTCGCCGAGCTCGCCACCCTCGACGAGGGCGATCCGCAGTCGTTCCGCGTGCGCGCCTACGAGAACGCCGCCCACGGCATCGGCGCGTTCGCCGGCGATCTCGCGAAGCTCGACCTCAAGGGCCTGCAGGCCATCGACAACGTGGGCAAGAGCACGGCCGAGAAGATCCGCGAGCTGCTGACGACGGGCAAGGTCGCCAAGCTCGAGGCCCTGCGCGCCAAGCACCCGGCCAGCGTCGTCGCGCTCATGCGCCTGCCGGGCGTCGGCCCCAAGGCCGTCAAGAAGCTGCGCGAGGAGCTGGGCGTGCAGTCGCTCGACGACCTGCGCGCGGCGCTCGCGTCGCACCGCCTCGCCGAGCTCAAGGGCTTCGGGCCGAAGTCCGAGGCCAAGCTCGCCGAGTCCCTCGCGCGCCTCGACGCCTCGGGCGCCGTCACGCGCACGCCCATCTCCGTGGCGCTGCCCGTCGCCAACCGCCTCGTGTCCCGGCTCCTCGAGGTCCCGGGCGTCACGCACGCCGAGTTCTGCGGCTCGCTGCGCCGCTTCTCCGAGACCGTGGGGGACATCGACGTCATCGTCGTCGCCAAGGACGCCGCCGTCGTCATGGACGCCGTCGTGGCGATGCCGGTCGTCGAGCGCGTGCTCGGCCGCGGCGACACGAAGACGAGCGTCGTCACGCCGCGCGGCCTGCAGATCGACGTCCGCGTCGTCGCCGCCCACCAGCTCGGCGCCGCGCTCCTCTACTTCACGGGGTCGAAGTCCCACAACGTCAAGCTGCGCACGCGGGCGCTCGCCCGCGGCATGACGCTCAACGAGTACGCCCTCACGACGCTCGAGGGCGGCAAGGTCGTCGCCAGCGAGACCGAGGAGCAGATCTACGCCGCGCTCGACCTGCCCTTCATCCCGCCCGTGCTGCGCGAGGACGCCGGCGAGATCGAGGCCGCTTTGGCCGGCATCCTGCCCCACCCCCTCGGGCCCATCGTGGGCGACTTCCACCTGCACACCTCGATGTCCGGCGACGCCCACTCGACGCTCGAGGAGATGGTGGCCGCGGCGCGCGCGCGCGGCTACCGGGCCATGGCCGTGACCGACCACGCCGAGGGCACCGTCTCGGGCGTGGGCCGCGAGCGGTTCCTCGACCAGCGCGCGAAGGTGCGCGCGCTGCAGGCCCAGCTCGGCGATTCGTTCGAGCTCCTCCACGGCGTCGAGCTCAACATCGGCAAGGACGGCGAGCTCGACTACGACCTCGAGTTCCGCCGCGGCTTCGACTGGTGCCTCGCCTCCGTGCACGACCACCTGAACCTCGACCGCGCCGCGCAGACGAAGCGCGTCGTCGCGGCCATGCGCGATCCGACGGTGCGCATGATCGGCCACCTCACGACGCGCATGATCGGCGCGCGCCCGCCCATCGACCTCGACGCCGACGCCGTCCTGGCCGCCGCCGAGGAGACCGGCACGGCCCTCGAGATCAACGGCGCGCTGCCGCGCCTCGACCTGCCCATCGACTGGCTGCGCCGCGCCGCGGGCCGGCGCATCGACTTCCTCCTCGACAGCGACGCCCACGTCGTCGACGAGCTCGAGCGCGCGAGCCACGCCAAGCGCCACGCCGAGCGCGCCGGCGTCGCCCCCGCGCGCGTCATCAACGCGGGCGACGGCGAGCGTCTCGTCGGCTGGCTCGCCGCGGGCAAGCGCTCCTGACCCCCCGCGCCGCCCGTGCGGCGCCGCGCTCCGCCGCCTGACGTCCCTGCGGCGTCGCCGCGATGGTCGCCTCGGTATGACGCGCGCGCCCCGGATCGGTCGCGCGCGGGGCATTTTCGCTCGTAAGTCCGGCGGGCACCGGGTTTGCTGTGGTCCGACGCATGACCGGACACGTCTCGCGGACGCTCCTCCTCGGCCTCGCTCTGCCCCTCCTCGCCTGCGGCGCCAGCAACGGACGCGCGCCTCTGGACGGCGCGGCGGGCCACGCCGACGGCGCGGCGGG
>DASZWW010000246.1:0-3091 GCA_035546175.1 Polyangia bacterium | reverse complement strand
CGCGCCCGCGGGCGTGGTGGTGGCGGCCGCCGCCGTGAGCGCCAAGGGCAAGCGCGGCCCGGACCCGGCGCGCGACGCCGACGCGAGCCCGCCGCGCGACGTGGCCGCTTCGAGGCGGGCGCGCGACGCCGGCGTCGCCGCCATGTCGCGCGGCAAGCTCGCCGACGCCGAGGAGGCGTTCACGAAGGCGGTGCGGGCCGACTCGACCAACGCCGTCGCCGTGGGCGGCCTGGCCGAGGTCGCCTTCGAGCGCGCGCGCTACAGCGAGGCGCTCGACTACGCCCGCCGCGCCTCGCGCCTCGCCCCCAAGTCCCCCAAGTACCTCGTCGCGACCGGCGACGCTTACTTCAAGCTCCTCCGCTACGACGAGGCCCTCGCCGCGTACGACAAGGCCGCCGCCCTCGCCCCGCGCGACGCCGCCATCAAGAGCCGCATGGACCGCGTGCGCGCCAAGGTCGGCAGGTAGGCCGCAGAGCATGTCGGCGGCGCGTACGCTTCGAATGACGGTCCTCGGCCTCGGGCTCTGCGCGTGCGGCTCGGGCCACCGGAGCGGCTCCGCCGAGGCCGGGCCCGAGGTGGCCGATGGCGGCAATGCCAGCGAGGCGGCGGATGAGAGCGACGTCCTTTCGGGCGAGCCGGAGGTGGCGAACGACGTGGCGTCCTGCCTCGCGGTCGATGCCTCGACCTGGGACGCCGCGCACGTCGGCGACGGTGGCGCCCTTCGCTGCGCGCCGCTCGGCCCATCCGGCTGGTGCCGGTTCGAGCCGCCGCTCGGCACGCTCGAGCTCAGGACCGTATGGTCGAACGGCCCCGGCGACGTCTGGGCGGGCGGAATCGAGCCGCACCTCCTTCATTTCGACGGCGCCGCCTGGACGTCCATCGAGGACTTGGAGAATGCGGTCGACGGCGTCTGGGGCAGCGGCCCGAACGACGTCTGGGTGGTCGGCGAGTTCTTCGACCAGGGCGACGGGATCTTCCACTGGAACGGTCGCTCGTGGACGAGGACCCCCACCCCGCACGACGGCGAGTACGGGGGCTACATGACGGCCGTCTGGGGCGGTGGGCCCGACGACGTCTGGGCCCTCGGTCAGTACGGCATCATGCACTGGGACGGATGCGCGTGGTCGCAGGACAGGAGTCCGGCCATGTTCGTGGGCCTCTGGTCCGGTGTGTGGGGGAGCGGGCCGCGGGACATCTGGGCCACCGCGGGCGGCACACGCCTCCACTGGGACGGCACCGCTTGGTCCGACACCCTCGATCTCGGGGGCCCCTTCACGACCGGCGTGTGGGGCAGCAGCCCGACCGACGTCTGGACCTCGGGCGACGTCATCGGCCACTACGACGGGGCGGTCTGGACCAAGGCCTGGACTCCGCCCTTCGGGATGACGACCAGCATCTGGGGCAGCGGGCCCCGTGACATCTGGGTGGCGGGCCAGTCGATCGCCCACTACGACGGGACGTCGTGGTCGGTCGTGCAAGATCTCGGAGGCGCCATGGTGAACCACCTGTCTGGAACGGGCGCGAACGACGTGTGGGCCGTCGGCGATGCGGGCGAGATCTTCCACTACGCGGGGGCCGCGCCGTCGCGGTGACGGCTCTCCCCGCGCGGCGCTCGGGCTGCGCGCGAAGGTGCTAGAAGCGGCCCTGCACGCCGATGATGCTCGCGGTCGTCGTCGGGGCGCCGGTCTCCGTCGCGTGCGGCGCGCCAAAGCCGGAGAGGTAGAGCCAGACGCCGCCCAGCGTCGCCGAGGCGGCGCCCACGCCCGCGAGGACGGCGCCGAGGACGCGCGTGCTGCGGACGCGCGGGCAGTGGCCGAAGGGGTCGCGCTCGCTCGACGTGCAGGCCAGCTCCTCCCCGTCGATGGACTCTGCCCACACGGCCCCCGCCAGCGCGGCGGCGCCCACGACGACGGCGGTCCAGCCGAGCGCGCGCAGCGGCAGCTTCGACGGCAGCACGACCAGATCGAGGTCGAGCGTCTCGTCGACGCCGTTCACCGCCGTCACCGTCCGCTCGAGCGGGTCGTAGCCCTCGGCGGCGAGCTCGAGCTTGTGCACGCCGGGTGAGAGCTCCCGGTCGACGGGCGTCTTGCCGATCGCCTCGCCGTCGAGCTTGAGGCTGGCGCCCGCGGGGCGCGAGCGGATGATGAAGCGCGGGGGCGTGTTGGCGAGCGCCTCGAGGCGGGCGCGCAGGGCCGACGCCGCGAGGCTCACCTTCTCGCTCGCCTCCTCGACGCCGCAGATCTCGCAGCGCTCGCGGTTCGTCCCGATCGTGACGCCGCTCTTGCCGTTCACGAGATCGAGCGTGATGTCGTAGGTCTTCTCGTGCTCGACGACGGCCGCGAAGACGAGGAACGCGACGCCGAGCGCGCGCGCCGCCTTGCCCGTGCAGCTGCCGCCCGCGCAGCTGTCGGCGCCGAGCCCGGCCGCCGCGAGCCGCTCCTTGACCATAGCGCCGGTCATGACCTCGAAGCGCGCCGCCGCGAGGCCCTCGACGAGCCGCTGCGCGAACAGATCGCGAGCCGCCTCGGGCACGTTCCCCTCGAAGGCGAGCCGCACCACGGCGACGCGCTGCTTCCCCGCGGCGGGGTCCTCCTGAGCCCGGGCGGGCCGCGGCGACGCCGCCAGCGCGACGGCCGCGGCGAGCCCCCCCAGCGCGACGACCGACCGGCGAGGGGCGGTCGCGCGCGCAGGCGACCCGTAGGACATGTGCGCCATTGTACACGAGGCGTGCGGCGCCGCGCGACGGCCGATCTGTTACGATGAGCGCTGGTCGCCCCGCTTAGTCGCCCCGCCCAACGTCCCCTTCGCACTTCGTACATCGCCTTCCGGGGCCGACCGAATCACCTTGGCTTGGAGGCTCGGCATGCTCTCGTCCGCGCGGCTGTCCGTCGGCACCCTCTGGTGCCGCGTTCGAGGAGGCGTCCTCGGAGGCGTCGGCGGCCTGGCCGGCGTGGTCGGCCTGCTGGCGCTGGCGCTCGGGGCGCTGCCGGCCTGCAACCGCGCGAATCCCCTCTATCACCCCGGGGGGCTGCCGTCGGGCGCGGCCGGCGCGGGCGGCGCGCAGGGCGCCGCGGGCGATCAAGGCGCCGCC
>DASZWW010000245.1:0-2930 GCA_035546175.1 Polyangia bacterium | reverse complement strand
GCGCCGCGCTCGCCGTCGCCGCGCTGCTCGCCTCGCCCGTCACGGCCGAGGCGCTCGCGCAGATGCCCGTCGTGCGACGCGCCGAGCTCCCGGACGCCGCCGTCGGCCAGATCGCCGCGCGCACGTGGCGCTCGTCCGCGGCGCTCGGCCCGCTCGACGGCGTCGTGCACGCGCTGCTCTGGCGGGACGAGGAGCGCCTCGGCGACTTCTATCCCGTCTGGACGCACTTCCTCTGGGACGCGAGCCAGCGCTTCGAGATCGCCGGCGTCTTCGCGCAGTACGCCCGCGAGGCGCTGCCGCCCGACGCGACGATCTTCGGCGACTCGACGCTGGCCAGCGCCGTGGCGCTCCAGGCGGGACGCCGCCTCGCCCTCGACGAGGCCGACACCAACGTCATGCGCTGGCGGAGCGGCGTCACGCCGGCGGCGCCCTTCGTCGCCCGCCTGCGCGCAGCCCCGCCCGGGCTCGTCCTGTTCTCCGTGGGCGACTACATGACGATGCCCGAGGAGCTCCATCGGTGGATGGAGCACGACTACGAGAGCAGCCTCGCCAACGACGCGCGCTGGCTCGTGTACGTCGTCATGCGGCCCCGCCAGGCGGTCCCGGCCGCGCCCGGCCCCCGCGCCCCGCCGTGAGCTCGCTCCCGCGCGCCCGTCGCGCCTCGCGCGCAGAATGTTAGACTTGCTGGAAATGGGGCTTCTCGACGGCCTGCGGACGCGGGTGCTGGCCCTGACGAAGGAGCTGACCGACAACGTGGTGGACTCGGGCCACTCGGCCGTCTACCTCCGGCAGCTCATCCGCGGCAACCGCGGCGATCGCGCGCACGCCGCCCCCGATCTCGCGTCGGGCGCCAGCGAAGCCACGGCCCGCGCCCCCGGACCGCCCGTCCTCCTCATCCACGGCTACCTGGCCACCAAGGGCTCGCTGCACCTGCTCGAGCAGCAGCTGGCGCGCCGCGGCCACGTGGTCATGTCCTTTCGCTTCGGACCCATCAACCTCGGCGACATCCGCGACTCGGCGGGCCTCGTCGCGCGCAAGGTCGAATCGATCGTCGCCCAGACGGGCGTCCAGCACGTCGACATCGTCGGTCACTCGATGGGCGGGCTCGTGGGCCTCTACTACGTCAAGCGCCTCGGCGGCCGCCACCGCGTGCGGCGGCTCGTGCTCATGGGGACGCCCACCCGGGGCACGTGGTCGGCCTTGTTCGGGCTCTTCACGGCGCCGCTCGGCCTCGCGAGCCTGCAGCTCCTCCCGGGCAGCCCCTTCCTTCAGGAGCTGGCCGATGCGCCGCTGCCCAAGGGCGTCGACGTGGTCTCGATAGGCGCCCTGCGCGATTGGCTCGCCCCGCTCGCGAGCACGGCCCTCGCCGGCGTGCGCAACATCGCGCTGCCGACGGGTCACTCGGGGCTGCTCGTCGACGAGGAGGTCGCCGACACGGTCGATCGGCTTTTGCGCGAGCCTTTTCCCGCCTCCGAGGCGCATGTTGACGGCACGCCGAGCCCAACTTAAAATGTCGAAGTTTTGAGCACATTTAGGCCACCATCGGCCGAAGCCGGGAGCTCCGTGGGCTCAGAGACCATCTTGTGGGCGCTCCGATTCATCTCGGGCAAGTACCAGGGCGGCGAGTTCCCGCTGCGGCCTCACCGCGAGATCATCATCGGACGCTCCTCCGAGCTCGACATGGTGCTCGTCGAGGACATGGTCTCGCGCAAGCACGCGAAGATCACCACCGACGACAAGGTCGTCACGATCCAGGACCTCGGCTCGACCAACGGGACCTTCGTCAACGGCGAGAAGGTCCGCAAGGTCGAGCTCAAGGACGGTGACCGCATCCTCATCGGAACGTCGATCATCAAGCTGGTCTTCGTCGACGGCGAGCTGACGAACCACATGACGGAGACCGAGGCTCGCTCCAAGCTCGCCACGACGGGGAACAAGCGCCCGCCGCCCAAGTCGATGTCGGGCAGCATCGAGGAGATCCCGCTGCCGGACCTGCTGCAGCTCCTCTCGACGAGCAAGAAGTCGGGCGTCATCGTCATCCGCGGCGACGCCGGCGTCGGAAAGGTCTACCTGCGCAAGGGCCAGATCTACTTCGCGAGCATCGACGACAGCTTCAAGATGGGCCCCAAGAAGGCCATGATCCGCATGCTCGGCTGGACGGCGGGCTTCTTCGAGCTCGAGCCGCCCGACGAGCGCGCCGTGCTCGAGGAGCTGCAGGACTCGACCGAGGGCCTGCTCATGGAGGGCATGCGCCAGCTCGACGAGTACGGCGTGATCTCCGAGAAGCTGCCGCCCATGTCGGCGGGCATCGCCATCCCGCGGCCGCTCGAGCCGAAGCTGCGCGACCTCGCCCCCGAGGAGCTCGACGTCTTCCAGGCGGCGCTCACGGCCGGCACGCTGCGCGCGCTGTTCGACGAGTGCCCGCTGACCGACCTCACGGTCGCCGAGAAGGTGAAGAGCCTCCTCGACAAGGGCTTCTTGACCGCGGCGGGCTGAAGACGGCCCGCCGCTGGTCTTCGCTAATCTTCGATCGCCTTGAACCCGCCGCCCTTGGCGTGATGCTTGCGCACGGGCGGCGCCGCGGCAGGGCGCGCCGGGCTCGGGACGGCCGCAGGGGGTGGCGCGGCCGCCGTGGGCAGCACGACGTGACGCTTGCCGTCCTTGGCGTCGAGCACGAGGGTGACGGGCTCGTGTCCCTCGGACTTGACCACGGCGCGCGCCGACGAGCCGGCCGGCACGTCGATGGTGAGCGGTGTGCGGCCGCGGGGCGTCGCCTCGTGGCCGATCCAGACCTCGGCGCCCGCGGGCTCCGAGGTGAGCGCGATGCGGCTCGGCGCCTCGGCAACGGGAGCGATCGGCGGCGCCGGTTGAGAAGGGAGCGCCGGCGCGCTGGCCGCCACGGGCGCGTCGTGGCCCCCGGAGCGCGAGAC
>DASZWW010000244.1:0-13950 GCA_035546175.1 Polyangia bacterium | reverse complement strand
CGCGCGCGCGGCGGGGCCGGCGTGGCTGCGGGGCGCGCGCGGGTTCGTCGCGGCGCGCCTGCGCGGCCTGGGGCGCCGATCGTTCAGCGTGTACCTGCTGCACGAGATCCCGATCTTCGCCGTGGCCGGGCTCATGAAGCGCTACCACCTCCCGCCGTTCCTCGTGGCGGCGCCGCTCGCGTGCGGCCTCATCTGGGCCGGCTGCTACTCCTTCAACGTGCTCGTCGAGGCCCCCTTCGAGCGCCGCTCGAAGCTGGTGGGCAAGGCGCCGCGCCCGTCGTTCGTGGCGGCGCCGGCCGTCAGGCCGAGCGACCCCTGACGGGCGCGCCCATCGTCACGGCCGCCAGGTCGAGCAGCTTGCACGAGTAGCCCCACTCGTTGTCGTACCAGGCGATGACCTTCACGAAGGTGGGATCGAGCTGGATCCCGGCCCTGGCATCGAAGACCGACGTGCACGGATCGCCGCGCACGTCGGAGGAGACGATCTCGTCGTCGGTGTAGCGGAGCACGCCCGCGAGCGGCCCCGCGGCGGCGGCCTCCTTCATGGCGGCGCAGAGGCGCTCCCACGTCGTCTCGCGCGCGAGCTCGCACGTCAGATCGAGGACGGAGACGTCGGACACGGGGACGCGGAAGGACATGCCCGTGAGGCGGCCGCGCAGCGCGGGCAGCACCCGCCAGGCGGCCTCCGCCGCGCCGGTCGAGGCGGGGATGATGTTCTCGAGGATGCCGCGCCCGAAGCGCCAGTCCTTGCCCGAGACGCCGTCGACCGTCTTCTGCGTGGCGGTCGTGGCGTGGACGGTCGTCATGAGGCCGCGCCGGATTCCGAAGGCGTCGTCGAGCACCTTGGCGACGGGCGCGAGGCAGTTCGTCGTGCACGACGCGGCCGACACGACGGCCTCGCCCGAGTAGCGGTCGGTGTTCACGCCGTAGACGTACACGGGCGTCTCGTCCTTGGCGGGCGCCGACATGACGACGCGGCGCGCGCCGGCGCGCAGGTGGCCCTCCGTCTTCTCGCGGGTGAGCAGGACGCCCGTCGACTCGATGACGACGTCGACGCCGAGGTCGCCCCAGGCCGCGGCGGCGGGCTCCTTGACGGCGGTGGCGCGGATCCGGCGGTCGCCGACCACGAGGGCCCCGTCCTTCACGGAGACCTCGCGCGCGAGGCGGCCGTGCACGGAGTCGTAGCGCAGGAGGTACGCGAGGTGGGAGGGCTCGAGCAGGTCGTTGACGGCGACGACCTCGACGTCGTCGCGTCCCAGCGCCGCCCGGAAGGCCGTGCGGCCGATGCGTCCGAACCCGTTGATGCCTAGCTTGATCATCGGGACCAATCTAGGCTCTGGGGCCGCTTGTCCGAAAGGACAAGAACATTGCATTTCTGGACAGGGCGCGCAGGATGGGGTGATGCGCCGGGCGCCCAAGCGGGTCTGGTTCCTCGTCGTCCCGCGCACGGGCGTCCTCGACCTCGCGGGGCCGTGGGAGGTGCTCGGCCACGCCAACGAGGTGCTCGGCCGCGTGGCGTACGAGCTCGAGGCCGTCGGGCCGACGACGCCCTCCGTGCGCACGCGCCACGGGCTCGTCGTGAGCGGCCTGCGGCCCTTGCCGCGCCCCGGCGCCCGCGTCCGCTTGCCCGACGTCGCCATCGTCGCGGGCGCTCCCGTCTTCCCGCGGCCCCAAGAGCAGGCGTCGCTCGTCTCGTGGCTCCGGCGCCACCGCGCGCGCATCCCCACGCTGGCCTCGGTGTGCACCGGCGCGTTCGTGCTCGGCGCGGCCGGCGTCCTCGACGGGCGGCGGGCGACGACGCACTGGCAGTTCCTGGGCGAGCTGCGGGCGCGCTACCCGTCGGCGCGCGTCGTGGACGAGGGCATCTACGTCAAGGACGGCGACGTGTGGACCTCGGCGGGCATCACGGCCGGCATCGACATGACGCTGGCCCTCGTCGAGGAGGACCACGGGCACGCCGTCGCCATGAAGGTCGCCAAGCGCCTCGTGCTGTTCCTGCGGCGCTCGGGGAACCAGGCGCAGTTCAGCGCCGCCCTGCAGCGCCAGGAGAAGGAGCCGCCGCAGCTGCGCGACGTCTCGGCCTTCGTCCTCGACCACGTCGACGAGCCGCTTCCGGTCGAGCGCATCGCCGCGGGCGTGGGCATGAGCCCGCGCACGTTCGCCCGCTGGTGTCGCGCGCACCTCGACGAGTCGCCCGCCGAGCTCGTGCGCCGCCTGCGCCTCGACGAGGCGCGCCGCCTGCTCGAGGAGACCGCGCTCCCGCTCAAGGACGTCACGGCGCGCGCCGGCCTCGGCGACGAGAGCACGATGTGGCGCGCGTTCACGAGGCGCCTCGGGGTCACGCCCTCGGCGTACCGCGCGCGCTTCTCGGCCCGCCCCTGAAGGCGCCGGCCGCGCGGTGTCGGGTGACGGCCGAGGACGATCTCGCGACGCTCGCGCGCGCGCTCCTCGGGGCGCCGCCACGCCAGGCGGCCGCGATCTCCTGCGACAATTCGCCGCGCCGCCGTGCCAAGCGCGTGCCGGACGCGGCGCGAACCGAGTCGCCGCGGTCACTTGCCGTCGTGTCCTTGTCGCGTCACGGCCTGTGATTCATTTCGGGTACCATTTCGCGGGGAGGCTGTCGGGTGTCCTTCTGGGCGTTCTTGAACCATTGGTGGAACCTGCCGTTCCTCGTCATGCTGGGGCTCTGCGGCGCGTTCTTCCTGCTGCAGTCGATCGGCCTCCTCGGCGCGCTGGGGGACCACGACGTCGACCATGACGTCGACGTGGACCACGACGTCGACGCGGAGGCGGACGCGGACGGCGAGGCGGGCGGCCTGACGGCGGGCTGGCACGAGGCGCTCTCGTTCCTGGGGATCGGGCGCGTTCCCTTCATGGTCGTGTGGGTCACGCTGTTCCTCTTCGCCGGCTTCACCGGGATCTTCGTCAACCGCGTGCTCTTCGTGCGCGCCGCGGGCGCCTACCGGGCGCCCTGGTTCGCCGCCGTCTGCCTCGCGGCGCTCGTCGTGGGTGTCGTCGGCGTGAGGTTCTTCTCGAAGCTCGCGGCCCGGCTCGTCGACGTGGGCGGCCGCGGCGCCGTCGCGAAGCACGAGCTCGCGGGGAAGATCGGCGTCGTGGCCTCGCCCCTCCTCGACGGCCGGCACGGGGAGATCCGCGTCCTCGACGATCGCGGCAACGAGCTGCTCTTGCACGGCTGCCTGCGCGCCGGCGAGGCGGCCCTCGCGCACGGCACGAAGGTCGTGCTCGTGAGCTACGACGAGGTCAAGGAGATCTACTGGGCGTCCGCGTGTCCTGAAATCGATGGTGACCAAAGGAGCTGATCATGTTGACCCTGTTTCGCGGGATCGAGGTGTGGCAGATGGCGCTCGGGCTGGTGGGCGCGGTCACGGGCTTCGTGCTGCTGTTCTTCGCGGCCATGGCCCGCTTCCTCAAGCGTCCGTCTCCGTCGGAGGCGATCATCCGCATCGGGCGGGCGACGACCGACGTCTTCATCGGGCGCGCGAGCTGGATCGTGCCCGTGCTGCACCGGGCGGCCACCATGTCCCTCTCGACGATCGGCCTCACGATCCGGCGCGAGGGGCACGAGGCCCTCGTCACGAAGGACTTCATCTCCACGAACCTGTCGGCGGAGTTCTACATCCGCGTCGAGCCCAACGAGGACGACGTCAAGAAGGCGGCGCGCACCATCGGCATCGACGAGGGGCACGCCTCGACCGACGCCATCCGCGCCAAGGCGCAGCAGCTCCTCGAGCCCAAGCTCATCGGCGCGATCCGCGCCGTGGCCGCGCAGAACGACTTCCTGGCGCTGCACCTCAACCGCGAGCACTTCGGGCAGGAGGTCTCGAACGCGCTGCGCGAGGACCTGGGCCGTAACGGCTTCACGCTCGAGTCGGTGACCATCACCGAGCTGACGCAGACGCCGCTCTCCGAGCTGCGCAGCGACGACATCTTCGGCGCCTCCGGGCGCGAGACGGTGACCAACACGGTCGTCCAGAAGAACATCGCCGTGAAGCGGAAGATGCAGGAGGAGGCGGAGCGCACGGCCGAGATCGCGCGCGAGCAGGAGATCAACGTCTCGCAGCAGAACCGCATCATGCACGAGGGGAAGGCCAAGGAGGACGAGGCGGCCGCCAAGGCCGACCTCGCGAAGAACGAGGCCATCGAGACGCGCGACCTGCAGCGGCAGGCGAACATCGCCGTCGAGCGCGCGCGCAAGGAGCAGGCCGAGCAGGCCGCCGCGATCGGCAAGCAGAAGGTGGTCGAGGCGGCGCAGGTCGACAAGGAGCGCACGATCGAGGCCGCCCTCGTCGACAAGCAGATCAACCTCACGCTCAAGGCCAAGGAGTCGGCCGAGGCCGACGCCGACAAGGCCGTGGCCCTGGCCCTCAAGGAGAAGGCCGACCAGGAGGTCATCACCGTCGCCCAGGTCGCGGAGGCCGAGCGCCAGAAGCAGGTGGCGATCGTCGCGGCCCAGCGCGAGGCCGAGCAGCAGAAGATCGCCGCCGAGGTCGAGGCCTACAAGAAGAAGCTGGAGGCCGAGGCCGTGGCGGCCGCGCAGCGCGCCGCCGCCGAGGGCGCGGCCCAGGCCGTGAAGATCCGCGCCGCCGCCGAGGCCGAGGCGGCGGAGAAGCAGGCCGTCTCGATCACGCGGCTCGCCGAGGCCAACCGCGAGGCCGGGCTCAAGGAGGCCGAGGTGCTGCGGCAGAAGAACGCCGCCGCGAACTCCAAGTCGAAGGAGATCCTCGTGCAGGAGGCGGTCCTCACGCTCGTGCAGGGCGCGCCGGCGATGCTGCGCGAGCTCGTCAAGCCGGCCGAGAAGATCGGCGAGATCAAGGTGCTCCAGCTGGGCGGCGCGTTCGGCGGCGGGGGCTCGAACGGCAGCGGGGCGTCGTCGGGCGCCCAGATGCCGCTGCTGGGCGGCGCGCTCGGGCCCATCACGAAGAGCATCATCGAGGCGTCGGCGCTCCTGCCCATGCTCAAGGAGGTGGCGAAGCTCACCGAGACCGATCAGCTCAAGAGCGCGTTCGCGTCGCTGGCCGAGCCGAGCGCGCCCGGGGCGCCGGCGGTCGCGGTGTCGCCGCCGCCCGTCGCGCCGCCGCCGGTGGTCGCGCGCGCGGGCCGAGTGACGACGGACGGGTGAGGCCATGACGACGGCCCTCGAGAAGGCCCCGGAGGAGCCGGCGCCTGGTCCTCGCGTCGCGACGCCCGCCGAGGAGCTCGGCGTCCTCGTGAGCTGGGGCGCCGCGCTCTTCTACTGGGCGGAGGCCGGCGCCAACCCGTCCGTGCGCACGTACTGGGACGCGCTCCACTACGTCACCACCGCGCTCTCCGTCGGCTACGCCAACATCTTCCCCGTGACCGCCCTCGGCAAGACGATCGCCTCGGTCATCATGACCATCGGCCCGGCGATCTCCGCTCGCGCGCTCGATCAGGTGCCGCGCGCGGGCGAAGACGGCGGCGCGGGGACGGCCCTCCTCGCCGAGAAGCTCGAGGCGATCCTGGCCGAGCTCCGCCGCCTCAACGGCAGGTGACTGCCTCGAGCGAGCCCCTCAGGGCCCGCGCAGGAAGTCGAAGTCGCAGCCCTGGTCGGCCTGCAGCACGTGCTCCGCGTAGAGGCGCGCGTAGCCGCGCTTCGGCGCCGGCGCCGTGGGCTTCCAGGCCGCCCGCCGCCGCGCGAGCTCGGCGTCGTCGACGAGCAGGTCGAGCCTCCGCCTGGCGACGCTGATGGCGATGCGGTCGCCGCTCTGCACGAGCGCGAGCGGGCCGCCCGCGGACGCCTCGGGCGTGACGTGCAGGACGATCGTGCCGAAGGCCGTGCCGCTCATGCGCGCGTCGGAGATGCGCACCATGTCCTTGAGCCCCGCGCGCATGAGCTTCGTGGGGATGGGCAGGAAGCCGGCCTCGGGCATGCCGCTGCCGCTCGTCGGGCCCGCGTTCTTGAGGACGAGGAAGTCGTCCGCGTTCACGTCGAGGTCGTCGCGGTCGACGCGCGCCGCGAGGTCCTCGAGCGACTCGAAGACGACGGCGCGGCCCTCCGACTCGAAGAGCTTCTTGTCGGCGGCCGAGCGCTTGAGGATCGCGCCGCGCGGCGCCAGCGAGCCGAACAGCGCGACGAGGCCGCCCACCGGCTCGACGGGCTCGCCGAAGGGACGGATGACGGCCGGGTCGACCCAGAGCTCGCGCTCGGCGTCGAGGCGCTGGCCCAGCGTCTCGCCCGTGACGGTGACGCAGTCGAGGTGCAGCAGCGGCCGCAGCTCGCGCAGCACGGCGGACATGCCGCCCGCCGCGTAGAAGTCCTCCATGTAGTAGCTGCCCGTGGGCTTGAGGTTGACGAGGACGGGCGTCGAGTCCGACAGCTCGTTGAGCCTCGTGAGCGGGACCTCGATGCCGAGGCGGCCCGCGATGGCCGTGAGGTGGATGATGGCGTTCGTCGACCCGCCGAGCGCGAGCAGGACGCGCAGCGCGTTCTCGATCGCGGCGGGCGTCATGATCGCCGCCGGGGTGAGCGCGCTGCCGACGAGGCGCACCGCCGCGCGCCCCGTGGCCTCGGCGGCGCGCACGCGGTCGGCGTGCACGGCGGGGATGGCGGCCGTGCCCGGCAGCGCGAGGCCGAGCGCCTCGGTGAGGCAGGCGATCGTCGAGGCCGTGCCCATGACGGCGCAGGTGCCGGCCGTCGTCGCCAGGCGGCTCTCGACCTCGCCGACCTCCTCGGCGCTGACCTTGCCGGCGCGGTACTGCCCCCAGAAGCGGCGGCAGTCGGTGCAGGCGCCGAGGCGCTCGCCGTGGTGGCGGCCCGTCATCATGGGCCCGGCCACGAGCTGGATCGCGGGCACGCCCGCCGAGGCCGCGCCCATGAGCTGCGCGGGCACGGTCTTGTCGCAGCCGCCCACGAGCACGACGGCGTCCATCGGCTGGGCGCGCACCATCTCCTCGACGTCCATGGCCATGAGGTTGCGGTACATGAGGCTCGTCGGGGTGAGGAAGGCCTCGGCGAGCGAGATCGTCGGGAAGTCCACGGGCAGCGCGCCCGCGGCGAGCACGCCGCGCTTGACCGCCTCGATGAGCTCGGGGAAGTGGCGGTGGCAGTGGTTGTAGCCGGAGGGCGAGGTGGCGATGCCCACCACCGGCTTGCCGAGCAGCTCGCTCGACAGCCCCGTCGAGAGCGCGAACGAGCGCCGCAGGTAGAGCGAGAACGCCTGGTCGCCGTAGCTGGTGAGGCCCTTGGCGATGCCGAGCGGCTTCTTTTCGTCCATCAGGGAGGTGAGCCTCTAAAGACGCGTCTTGATGAGCTTCGGCTCGAGGTAGTCGCGCACGCCGAGGGCGCCGCCCTCGCGGCCCATGCCGCTCTCCTTGACGCCCCCGAACGGGGCCTCGGCGGCCGCGAGCAGCATCTCGTTGACGCCCACCATGCCCACCTCGAGGGCCTCGCTGGCCAGCGTCGCCGTCCTGAGCGAGCTCGAGAAGACGTAGCCCGCGAGGCCGTAGGGCAGGGCGTTGGCGCGGGCGACGACCTCGTCGAGCGTCGAGAAGCGCGTGAGCGGCGCGAGCGGGCCGAACGGCTCGTCGACCATGATCTTCGCGTCGTCGGGCACGTCGCCGAGCACGGTGGGCTCGTAGTAGTAGCCGCGCTCGAAGCCGGCGGGCCGGCCGCCGCCCGTGAGCACGCGCGCGCCGCGGCCGCGCGCGTCGTCGACGAGCGCCTGGACGCGCCCGAGGCCGCGCGCGTTGGCCATGGGCCCGACCTGCGTCCCCTCCTCGAGCCCGGGGCCGATCTTGAGGCCGCGCGCGATCTTCGCGAAGGCCTCGGCGAACGGCGCGTAGATGCGCTCCTGCACGTAGAAGCGCGTCGGCGAGATGCAGACCTGGCCGCAGTTGCGGAACTTCGTGCGCGCGCAGGTGTCGACCGCCTTCTCGAGGTCGGCGTCGTCGAAGACCAGCACGGGCGCGTGGCCGCCCAGCTCCATCGTGACGCGCTTGACGCCCTCGGCGGCGAGCGCGAGCAGGCGCTTGCCCACGGGCACCGAGCCCGTGAGCGAGACCTTGCGGACGATCGGCGAGCGCACGAGGTGCTCGGAGATCGCGGCGGGCTCGCCCGTGACGATGTTCAGCGCGCCGGCGACGAGCCCCGCGTCGTGGCAGGCCTGGGCGAGGGCCATGCACGAGCCGGGCGCCTCCTCGGCGGGCTTGAGGATGATCGAGCACCCGGCGCCGAGCGCGGCGGCGATCTTGCGCGCCGGCAGCACGGCCGGGAAGTTCCAGGCGGTGAACGCGGCGACGACGCCGACCGGCTCCCAGCGCACCTGCATGCGCACGTCGGCCGTGCGGCCCTCGATCGTGTAGCCGTAGAGGCGCCGCGTCTCGTCGGCGTACCAGTCGAACTGGTCGGCGGCGCCCGCGAGCTCGGCCCGCGACTCGGCGAGCGGCTTGCCGCTCTCGGCCGACATGACGCGGGCGATGCTCTCGGTGCGCTCGCGCACGAGGTCGGCGGCGCGGCGCAGGACCTTGCTGCGGTCCCACGGCGACTGCCGGCGCCAGGCCTCGAAGCCGCGCCTGGCGGCCGCGAGCGCGGCGTCGAGGTCGGCGGCCCCGGCGACGGGGATCGTGCCGAGCGACTCCTCGGTCGCGGGATCGATGACCTCGCGCGTGCCGCCGTCCTTCGCGGGCGTCCACTGGCCGTCGATGTAGAGCCCGTAGCCGTCGTAGAGCCCGGGACGGCCCGCGTCCTTCTTCAGTGCCTGCGTCGTTGCCATGGCTACGTAGTATCGCGCTTTTCGGGCCAGGTGAGGGCAAAGAGCGCGGCGGCGAGGGGGAGGGTCCCGGCGACGAGCAACAGCGCGGCGAACTTGCCGATGGTCGGCGCGTGCGTGTCGGCGTAGTGGCCGACGGGCCCGTGGAGCCGCGAGACGACGAACCACACGGTCGCGCCGATGAGGCCCAGGCACTTCGAGGTGTGGCCGGGCGAGATGTCCTGCACGAGCGAGTAGAACATCGCGAACATGCCCATGGTGCCCGCGCCTACGAGGCAGTAGAGAGGCACCATCACGGCACGGCCGGGCTGGGCGAGGAGCGGCGTCGCCACGAGGCAGAGCGCCGCCGACACGACGACGACGATCTTGCGCGCGCGGTCCACCGAGCGGCCCGGGCCCACGAGCCGCCGCGAGAGGTACCCGATGACGACGCTGCCGAGAGCGGCGGTCCGGTAGAAGGCGATGAGCAGCCACTGCAGCTGGCGGTCGTCGAACCTGAGGTCGACGACGAGGTGGCGCGGCAGCCAGACGCGATAGAGATGCCAGGTGAAGTTGGCCGAGAAGCCGACGCCCATCGTGATCCAGAAGCGGCGCATGCGGAGCACGGCCCAGAAGGGGACGCCGGGGACGCGCGCCGCGCCGGCGCCCTCCTCGCGCGGCGGCAGCGCCATCTCCATCGCCCGCGACCCGCGCGTCGACCAGAGCCAGAGGCCCAGCACGAGGAGGCCGGCCACGCCCACGGCCTTGAACACCGCGCGCCAGCCGCTGCCGCCGGGCCCGACCATGGCGATGACGAGGAGCGGCGTGAAGACCGCCCCGAAGGTCACGCCCGTGTTGAAGACGCTGTTCGCGAACGACTGCTGCTCGCGCGGGAAGAGCCGCTTGACGACGCCCACGGCGACGGGCCAGTTGAACGCCTCGGCGGCGGCGAGGACGATCCGGCAGAGCTGGAGCCCGAGCAGCGTCGTCGCGAAGCCCGTCGCGAACCCGGCGCCCGACCAGACGAGGAGCGCGCCCGCGTAGAGCCACCGCAGGTCCAGGCGATCGGCGAGGAAGCCCGAGACGACGAGGAAGACGGCGTACGAGTAGCCGAACCACGCCTCGATCGAGCCGTAGCCCTCCTCCCCGAGCCGGAAGTCCCGCTTGATGAACGACGAGAGGGAGCCCAGGGCCTGGCGGTCCATGTAGTTGACGACCGTCGCGAGCAGCAGCATCACGACGACCGTCCACTTCCAGCGCGGGACGGCCGGAAGGGCCGGGCGCGACGCCGACGGGGCGGCAGCGGCGGCGCTCGTCATGCGCGCGGCACCAGGCCCGGGAAGGCGTAGGCGTAGAGCAGCGAGAGCAGCGCCATGACCACCATCAGGAGGGCGCTGTGCTTGATCGTGAAGCGGAACAGTCGGCCCTCGTCCTCGCGCGAGAGGCCCGTCGCGGCCACGGCGACGGCGATGCTCTGCACGGAGATCATCTTGCCCATGACGCCGGCGGCGGAGTTCACCGAGGCGGTGAGGATGGGGTCGAGGCCGAGGGCGTGGGCCGTGACGACCTGCAGGTTGCCGAAGAGCGCGTTGGCGGAGGTGTCGCTGCCCGTGAGGAAGACGCCGATCCAGCCGACGACGGCGCCGAAGAACGGGAAGGCCGCGCCCGTGCCCGCGAGCGCCAGGCCCATCGTCGACGTCATCCCGGAGTAGTTCATGAGGAAGGCGAGGGCGAGCATCGAGGCGATCGTGAGCAGCGCGAGCTTGAGCTGCCGGAAGGTGTCCACGTACGCCTTGACGACCTTGCGCGCCGGGATGCGCAGCACGAGCGCCGCCGCGAGGATGGCCAGCAGGCACGCCGTCCCCGAGGTGCCGAGCCAGTTCCACTCGTAGACGGCGCCGTAGGGCGTGGGCTTCGCGCGCACGGGCGGCACCTGCGTGATGGCGTTGTGCAGGCCCGGCACGGTCAGGCGGTTGAGCTGCGTGGCGGTCTTCGCGCCCGGCGCGCCGAGGGTGGGCATCCACGCGGGCAGCAGGCGGTCCGTCCAGCGGTTGAGGCCGAGCTTGACGCTGGGGATGCCCCACACGAGCACGAAGGCCACGAGCATGAGGTACGGGCCCCAGGCGCGGAGCACGGCGCCGGCCGAGTGGCGCGGCACGATCGTCGCCGGGTGCTCGCCCTCGAGGCGCACCACCGTCGGCGGCTTCCACAGCTTGATGACCGCGACCATGACGACGATGCAGACGAGCGAGCTCAGGATGTCAGTGAGCTCGGCGCCGAGGAGGTTCGAGACGAGGAACTGCGTCCCGGCGAAAGACAGCCCGCAGGCCGCGATCGCCGGCAGCACCTCGCGCGCCCGGGCGCGCCCCGTCATGACGACCACGAGGTAGCCGGGGACGATCAGGGAGATCATCGCGCAGAGGCGCCCCACCATCGCCGACAGCGGTCCCACGGGCAGGCCCGTCACCGCGGCCAGTGTCGTCACGGGGATGCCGAGCGAGCCGAACGCGACCGGCGCCGTGTTCGCGAGCAGGCAGATGCCGGCCGCGAAGAAGGGCGAGAAGCCGAGGCCCGCGAGCATCGCGCCCGAGACGGCCACGGGCGAGCCGAAGCCCGCCGCGCCCTCGATGAAGGCGCCGAACGCGAAGGCGATGAGCATCGCCTGCAGGCGCCGGTCCGCGGTGAGGCCGCCCACCGAGTCCTTGATGATCTCGAAGCCGCCCGTGTCGACGGTGAGGCGGTAGAGCATGATCGCCGTGAAGACGATCCACGCGATGGGGAACAGGCCCGTCGCGGCGCCGTAGAGGGCCGCGGCCAGCGCGAGCGGGGCGGGCATGTGGTACACGCCGAGCGCCACGACGAGCGCCGAGGCGAGCGCGGCGAGCGCCGCCTGCCAGGCGGGCCGGCGCAGCACGCCGAGCATGACGACGAGCGCGAGGATGGGGAGCGCGGCGAGGGGCGCCGAGGCGCCCACGCTGCCGGCGATCGGCGTGTAGTTCTGCTGCCACATGCGATTGGGCTCTCCGGGGCGCGATTGACCGGCGGACGGGCGGAGGCATAACGTCGGCCCGCTCACCCAACCCGAGGAGGCTCGATGAATCGTTGGCTCATGTCAATGTGCGCGGCGGGCGTCCTCGCGACGCTCGGGCTCGCGACCGAGGCCTCGGGACAGCAGGCGCCCGCGCCG
Organism: Polyangia bacterium; assembly: GCA_035546175.1. Lineage (GTDB taxonomy): Bacteria > Myxococcota_A > Polyangia > Fen-1088 > Fen-1088 > DASZFV01. Next base: position 2,037 of record DASZWW010000244.1, on the reverse strand, counting down.
GGCGCGGCCAAGCCGTCGTTCCCGCTGGCGGCGCCGGCCGGCAAGGACAGCAACGCGCGCAACGTCGCGCCTGCCGGCGCCCTCAACAAGGGCGCCTTCGAGCCGGCGAGGTGGAGGAACGGCGGCGCCTTCGCCGCGCCCGCGGGCTCGAAGATCTGGAACCCGGTCAAGCTCAAGATGCAGCGGGGCGCGACCGTCGTCGCCGGCACCGTCTACAACGCCACCGACCCCGCCGTTTACTGCGCGATGGCCAACGCCGGCTACGACTTCATCTGGATGGAGATGCAGCACAGCGCGCGCGACTGGGAGTCGATCGCGCGCATGTGGCGCACGTGCCCGCACGCCAAGGCGGTCCCCGGCGTGCGCGTCGCCTACACCGACGAGCGCGAGATCCAGCACGCGCTCGACGCGGGCGCGCTCGTCATCATCGTGCCGACGGTGGACTCGCTCGCCGAGGCCGTCGAGGCGCGCAACTGGACGTTCTTCCCGCCGCTCGGCCGGCGCAGCAACGCCATCAGCGTCCCCGCGCGCGACCCGGACATGTGGGGCAGCGTCCCGGGCGGCTACCGCAACACCATCAACGACAACGTCGTGCTCATCGAGATGATCGAGACGCTCGAGGGGCTCAAGGACGCCGACAAGATCGCCAAGGTCCCCGGCGTGAGCGCCCTCTTCGCGGCGGGCAACGACCTCGGCAACTTCGGCGGCTTCCTGCCCGACACGCCCGACTACGAGCGCGAGATCAACATCGTGCACGACGCGGCGATCAAGGCGGGCGTGCGCCTGTGCGGTCCGCTCGGCTGGCGCGGCCGCCCCGACTTCACCTGCTTCCAGGCCGGCAGCGAGCTCGAGGCCATCGCGCGCGGGGCCGCCCTCGAGCTCGGGCCCCTCGCCAACACGCAGGCGATCCCGGCCGTCGGCCCCTACGCGCGCTGAGGCGCGCGCGGGCCAGGCGCGGGGGCGTCAGCGCGCGTAGCGGGCGTCCGTGCCGTCGAAGTCGCGCTGCAGGTCGGCGATCGCGGCCAGGGCCTCGGGCGAGGGCGGACGCGCGCAGGCGTCGAGGGCGGCGTCGAGGTGGGCCAGGGAGCCGGGGCCGACGAGGATCGAGTCGACGCCGGGCTGGGCGGCGACCCAGGCGTGGGCGAGATCGGCGGGCGCGCGGCCCTCGCGGGCGGCGATGCGCGCCCACGCTTCCGCGAAGGCGAACATCCGTCCCGAGAGGTAGCGGGCGCGGTACTGCTCGCTGCCCGCGAAGCGCGAGCCGGCGGGGGGCGGTGCGGCCGGATCGACGGGGCGCGCGAGCATGCCGCCCGCGAGCGGGTTGTAGACGGTCACGTGCAGGCCGTAGGCGGCGCAGAACTCGAAGTGCTCGATCTCGAGCTGGCGGATGGCGGGGTTGTAGAGCACCTGCGACGCCGCCGGGCGCGGCACGCCGCGCTCGTCGCAGGCGCGAAGCACCTCGAGCACCTTCCACGAGGCGTGGTTCGAGACGCCGAAGCGCTCGAAGCGCCCCGCGGCGTGCAGCTCGGCGAGCGCGTCGAGCGTCTCGGCGAACGGCGTGTCGCGATCGGGCCTGTGGAGGTAGTAGAGCGCGACGCGCTCCACGCCGAGGCGCGCGAGGCTGCGCTCGCAGGCCGCGAGCACCGTCGCGCGCCCGAGGCCCTCGGCCTTCCCGCGCGTCCAGCCGTCCATGCCCACCTTCGTGGCCACGAAGACCTCGCCGGGCGCCGCGCCCCGCAGGGCCGCTCCCAGGATCCGCTCGGAGTCGCCGTCGTTGTAGGCGTTCGCCGTGTCGAACGTGCGCACGCCGCGCGCGAGCGCGCGGTCGATGATCCGCCGCGCCTCCGCCTCGGGCGTGCGCTTGCCGAAGTTCATGCACCCGAGCGTGACCAGCGCCGGCCCCGAGCCCCGGCGCGACGTCCATGGCGACGACATGCCTCCTTATAACGCGCGCCCGGGCGCCTAAACGAGAACGCGGCGAGCGGCCGCGATTTCCTGGCTACCATCGGAGCCATGTGGCGTCGCTCCTGGGTGCTC
>DASZWW010000243.1:0-4370 GCA_035546175.1 Polyangia bacterium | reverse complement strand
GTGCCCGCTCGCGCCCGCGCCGCCGTCGCGAGACAGCCCGGTCCCGGGCCCGCACGCCGCGAGCGCGCCCGCGACGAGCGCCGCCGAGATCCACCGCCCGCTCGAATGTCTCATCGTCCCTTCCTGTTCAGGCTCATGGCGGGCACGTCACCACCGTCGTCAGCGACGCGTCGACCGATCCGGGACGGTTCGTCGTGAGCACCTGTCCCGTGGGGCACGAGCTCGCGTCCGTGGCCACGCGCCAGCAGGGGCCGGCGTCGGCGGTGTCCGCGCACTGCTGCAAGCGCGTGGACGTCACCTGGCCCTGGGCGTCGACGACGCGATCGGTGAACGTACACCTCGTCGCGTCGACCTCGGCAGGCAGGCACGGCGGCCCCATCGCCTTGCCGACCTGCTCGGCGATGTGGGTGAGCGCCGGCGCGTAGCTGTCGGCGCACACCGACTCGAAGACGCCGTTGTCGCCGAAGGCGTCGACCCACTGCTTGATGCGCACGCCGGGGTCGCCGAACGTCGAAACGTCGTTCGCGGTCATGTTCGTGCACGAGAACTCGACGTAGGGCCACAGGCTCGAGTCGCCCCTGACCTGCGACGGGCCCACGTTGACCTTGTAGGGCGTGGGCGGTCCGGCGATGGCCGCGACGAGGACCTTGCTCGGATCGGCCTTGAGGTTCTTCAGCGCGGTCACGATCCCGCCCACCGGCAGCAGACGTCCGCTCTCGTTCGAGACGCACGTGCCGAGGTCGACCTCGCCGGGCGGCTGGCGGGGAGGCGCCTTCCCGTTGCAGAGGTGCCCGAACTCGTTGCACCGATAGGACTGCAGAGGGCCGAGCGGGCTCGCGATCGTCATGGAGCTCTCGTCGAAGAGGTCGGAGTCCGGCGGCGCCGAGCAGTCGTCCTCGTCGGTGAGGAGCACGATCTGGAGGTACGCGTCCGGCCGGAGGAAGCCTGCGTTCTGGGCGGGCGCGGCCGCCCCGTCCGCGCCGAGGGCGCGCATCACCGAGGCGAGCTGGTGCTCGAACCCGCAGCCGCCGTCGCCGAGCAGCGCGAGGCAGGAGAACACGTCGGCGAGATCGCCGGTGTAGTTCGTCTGTCCGTCGACGTTCGCGATGAAGCTCTGGCCGGGGTTGAGCCCCGCGCGCGTGCACGGCCCCCCGGGCGTCATGTCCGCCGGCCTCGCCTGGAGGATGCCCTGATCGCCGCCGGGCGCGCAGTGATCGATCGTCGTCTCACGCCCCGCGCCCAGGCTGGACGAGACGATCCCGAGGTGGAGGTTGGGGAGGCCGCCGGGCAATGCCTCGAGGAGGCCGGTGTAGCTCGAGAAGGCGCGGGCGAGCATCTGTTGGTTGATGGTCATGTTCGACGAGTTGTCGAGCATGAAGAGGACGTCGACGTTCCGGTTGATGGTGGGGCGGATCGTGATCACCGTCTGGCCGGGCGCGCCGCCGCCGGCGCCACCACCGCCTGCCGCGCCGCCCTCGGGGGCGAGGCCGCGTCCCGACGAGCACGCCGCGAGCGCGACCGACCCCAGCGACGCGGCGACGATTCTCAGCCTCATCCGATCACGGCGTGCAGGTGCCGGTCGTGTAGCCGCCGGCGCTCGTCTGAACCGGCCGTCTGACGATGACGGGCGTGCACGTCTCGGTGCTCGGGCCCACGTCCCAGCAAGGTCCGGGGTCCGACGGGTCCGTGCAGCGGGGCAGCGGCGTGTCGACGACGTTGCCGGCGGCGTCGTAGACCGAGTCGACGAAGCGGCACTTGCTGGGATCGCTGCCGGGCAAGCACGGGACGCCCAGCGCCGCGCCGACCTGGCGCGCGATCCTCTGCAGCGCGGGCGCGTAGGACGGAATGCAGACGTCCTGGAACACGCCGTTGGCTCCGAAGGCGTCGACGAGCTGATTGATGCGGACGCTCGGATCGGCGTAGGTGAGGTCGTTGTTCGGCTCCATCACCGTGCAAGAGTGCTCGACGTAGGGCCACATGCTCGGGTCGCCCTTCACCTGCGAGGGGCCGACGTTGACCTTGTAGGGGTCCGGCGGGCCGGTGAGCGCGGCGACCATGACCTTGCTCGGGTCGGCCTTGAGGCGCTTGAGGGCCGTGACGACGTCCCGGACGCGGAGCAGGCGGCCGTCCTCGGCCGAGACGCATGTCCCCGAGAGGTCGACCTCGCCCATCGGCTGGCGGGGCGGCGGCTTGCCGCCGCAGAGGTGACCGAACTCGTTGCAGCGGTACGACTGCAGCGGGCCGAGCGGGTCCGTGATCGTCGACGAGGACGAGTCGAAGAGGTCGGAGTCGGGCGGCGCCGAGCAGTCGTCCTCGTCGGTGAAGAAGACCACCTGGAGGTACGCGTCGGGGCGGAGGAAGTTGGCGTTCTGCGGCGGCGCGGGCGCGCCGTCGGCGCCGAGCGCGCGCAGCACCGACTCGAACTGATGCTCGAAGCCGCAGCCGCCGTCGCCCAGCAGCGAGAGGCAGCTGAACGCGTCGGCGATGTCGCCCGTGAAGTTCGACTGACCGTTGACGCTGATGAGGAAGCTCTGGCCGGCGTCGAGGCTCGCCCTCGTGCACGGCCCGCCCGGCGTGAGGTCCATCGGCCTCGAGTGGAAGATGCCCTGGTCGCCGCCTTGCGGACAGTGATCGATGGCGGGGTTGCGGCCCGCGCCCATGCTCGAGGAGACGATCCCGAGGTGGACGTTGGGCAGGCCGCCCGGGAGGGTCTTGAGCACGTCGAAGTACGCCGAGATCGTTACCCCGAGCTTTGCCTGGAGAGGCGTCATGCCCGACGAGTCGTCGATCATGAAGACGATGTCGACGTTCCGGTTGACCGCCTGCTGGATCGGGACCGTGAACGGCGAGCCGCCGCTGCCCGCGCCGCCGCTGCCCGCGCCCGCGGTGCCGCTGGCCGCGCCCGCGCTGCCGCTACCGCTGCCGCTGTCGGGCGTGAGCGCCTTGTTTCCCCCGCACGCACCGCCGGCCACCAACAGCCCGAGCACGATCGCCTGGCCCTTCATTTTGCCCTCGCGAGGTTGCGCGTCGATGCGAACGTGCGCGTCTTCATCCGATCGATGTAGAGCGTGCCGTTCAGGTGGTCGATCTCGTGCTGCAGGATGCGCGCGTACCAGCCGGCCGCGCGGATCGTGAGCGGCTGACCGCGGTGGTCGAGCGCCTCGACGGTCACGGCGCGCGCGCGCGGCACGACGGCCTGGAACCCCTCGACGCTGAGGCAGCCCTCGTAGTGCTCGACGAGCTCGTCCCCCAGGGTGAGGCGCGGCGTGGCGATGACGTGGAAGGGGACGGGCGCGCGCTCCTGCGCCTCGCTCTCGCCGGGATCCTCGATGACGGCGAGCTGCAGCGGCACGCCCACCTGCGGCGCCGCGAGGCCGACGCCGGGCGCGTCGCGCATCGTCTCGCGCATGAGCTCGATGAGCTGCTGGATCTCCGCCTTCGCGAGGTCCGCCGGCGCGAGCGGCCGCGCCGGCTCGCGCAAAACGGGATCGCCAGTCTGCACGATCTTGAGGAGCACGACGCCGTTATTGTCGCACGATCGCGTGGCCGCGCCGAGCCGACCTCGGCTACCATGCGACAAATCGCCGCATGTCCGCCCCTACATCTATATCCCCGGCGCCCGCCATCGAGACGCGGGGCCTCCGCAAGGTGTACCCCGCCCCCAAGCCCCGCCGCGCGCGCGGCCCGAGCGGAGGGCGCGGCGGGCCGCCGCGCATGCCGCCCCCCGGGCCGTTCATGGCCCCCACCGGCAACACCATCACGGCCGCCGGCATCGTCGCGCTCGACGGCGTCGACCTCGCGATCGGCGAGGGCGAGTTCTTCGGGCTGCTGGGGCCGAACGGCGCGGGCAAGACCACGACCATCGGCATCCTCACGACGCGCGTGCTGCCCACCGGAGGCCAGGCGTCGATCCTCGGCGCCGACGTCGTGGCCGACGCGGTCGCCGTGCGGCGGCGCATCGGCGTCGTGCCGCAGCGGCCGAACCCGGATCGGGGGCTCGACGTGCTCGAGAACCTGACCTTTCACGCCGCCTACTTCGGCTTCCCGCGCGCGGCCTCGCGCGCGCGCGCCCTCGGCATCCTCGAGCGGCTCGGCCTGGCCGACCGCGCGCTCTCGCGCGTCGACGAGCTCTCGGGCGGGCAGCTGCAGCGCCTCATGATCGCCCGCGCCCTCGTGCACGAGCCGCGCGTGATCTTCCTCGACGAGCCCACGGTGGGGCTCGATCCGCAGGCGCGCCTCGCGCTGTGGGAGATCCTGCGCGCGCTGCACGCCGAGGGCCGCACGATCGTCATGACGACGCACTACATGGAGGAGGCCGAGCAGCTGTGCGCGCGCGTCGCGATCGTCGACCGCGGCAAGCTGCTGGCCTG
>DASZWW010000242.1:0-13683 GCA_035546175.1 Polyangia bacterium | reverse complement strand
GCCCCCGCCCCCCGTCAAGGCGCCGCGGAAGGCCTCGGGACCACCGCAATCGAGCGCGCCGCCCGCCATCGCCAGAACGGCCCCCCCCACCCACAAGCGAATCTCGACTTTCTTAGGCATTTCGGACTCCGGATCGAGAAGAGCGCGCATTATGGCCGAGGCGCGCGGCCGCGTGCTGCATTCACTTCGTCCTCCGTGCCTTGCCGGACGAGGCGCCCGCCCGAGCCTCTTCGGACGCGAGCTCCGCCGTCATCTCCAGCATCGTGCGGCGGAAGCCCAGGGACTCGAAGAACACGTGCGCGTCGGGGTTCCGCCACGCCGACATGAGCACGACCCGGGGCGCGCCTCGGGCCGTCAGCTCGGCGAGGACGGCGCGGCAGAGGGCCCGTCCGACGCCGCGCCGCCGGGCCGCGGGATCGACGAAGACGTCGTTGAGCTTCCCCGAGGCGTCGAGGAGGTCGTTCCAGTTGCGCGGCTCGAGCGTCGCGTAGGCATAGCCCACGATGGCGTCGGGGCCGCCCTCTTCGGCCTCGGCGACGAGGACGACGGCGCCCTTGCGGCGAAGCTCGCCCCCGAGGAAGCGGCGATACCCCTCGGCGATGGGCTCGATGAGCATGAAGCGGCTCGCGTCGAGCGCGTGGTGCTGCCGCACGAGCTCGGCGGCGAGCTCGCCGACGCGCGGCAAATCCGACGAGCGGGCGGTGCGGACACGCATGGGCTCGGCTCCCGAACCTGTATACTCCAAACTCGCATGAAGGGTGTCGCGCGCGCGATCGCCGCCGTTTCGATCTTGCTCGGGCTGTTCCTCCTGACCCGCACGTACCGGCTCGAGCGGCAATACGCCGCGACGCTGCCGCAGAGCCGCGATCCCGCCTCCGGCCGCACCCTGCCTGAGGTCGTGGCCCGCGACACGACCATCTACGTGAACGAGGCCGAGGCCAAGACGCTCGACACGTCGCGCGTCTACTCGACGTTCGGCTGGCCGTTCGCGGTCCTCGGGGTGCTGCTCGCCGCCGCCTCGCGCAACCGGCGGCCCCTCGAGGCCGCGCCCGAGAGCGAGAGCCCGTGGACGGCGCGGCGCTGACGGCCGCCACCCGACTGGCGACGCTCCTCGCGCTCACGCGCACCGCCCCCGGCGACGCCGGCCCCGACCGCGGGCCGCGCGACTTCCGCGTCCACGCCTACGACCTCGAGCTCTCGATCGACCGGGCGCACGAGCGCGTGGCAGGGCGCGAGCGCCTTCACCTGCGGAGCGCGCAACCCGGCCTCGCGACGCTCGCCTTCCCGCTCAACGGCATCGAGGTGTCCTCGGTCGCGGCGGCGGGCCGCCCCCTGCCCTACGCCGTCGCCGACGGAGCGCTCGTGCTGCGGCCGAGCCAGCCGCTCGCCGCCGGAGAGGAGCTGGAGGTCACGATCGCCTACGAAGCCCGCAAGCCGAAGGGCGTCACCTTCGGGCCGGCGGTCGTCTACACGGCCTTCTCCACCTGCCACTGGATGGTGTGCCGTGACCGCCCCGACGATCGCGCGTCGTTCCGCCTGACGATCGACGTGCCCGCGGGCGAGACGCTCGTCGCGAGCGGCTCGCCGATCGAGGCGCGCGGGCACACCTGGAGCGAGGACGCGCCGTCGGCGCCTTACCTCTTCGGCTTCGCCCTCGGCAGGATGACGAAGACGACGCGCCAGCAGGGCGGCGTGACCTTCGAGTACTTCCTGACCGGCGAGGACGAGGCCTGGCGCGCGCGCGTCTTCGCCGACGACGAGCGCATGCTCGCCTTCTTCGTCGAGAAGGCGGGGCGACCCTGGCCCCGCGCCGTGTACCGGCAGGTCGTCGTCGACGGCGGCGTCGCCCAGGAGGTGAGCTCGTTCTCGATCCTGGGGCGCGAGGGGCTCGACCCGCGCCTGGCCGATCCCCAGGAGGACTGGCTCGTCGCGCACGAGATGGCGCACCAGGTCTGGGGCAACCTGCTGACGGCCGCCGACTGGTCGCAGCTCTGGCTCAACGAGGGCATCACGTCGTTCCTCGTCGCCGCCTACAAGGAGCGCCGCTGGGGCCGGGCGGCCTACGAGCGCGAGCTCGACCACCTGCGCCGCCGCCATCGGAGCGCCGTCGACGCCGGGCTCGACCTGCCGCTGACGTTCCCCGGCGAATACCCGTCGCTCACGATGAAGCGCGCCATCACCTACGCGAAGGCGGCGCTGTTCCTCGATCGCCTGCGCGCGGCGATGGGTGAGCGCGCGTTCTGGGGGGCGCTCGCGACCTATACGCGCGCGTTCGCCGAGCGCCCCGTCACGAGCGAGGACTTCGAGCGCACCTTCGCGGCGGCGACCGACGTCGATCTGAGCCCGCTCTTCAACGGCTGGGTCGACGGCCCCTGAGCGCGGCCCGCCGCGAGGCGACGGCACCTCTTGCAATCGGCAGGCGAGGACCCATGAGGGATCCATGCCGAACAAGACGACCGAAACCGACACGCAAGCCGCCCAGAAGGCAGCCCTCACGGACGTGAGCGAGCTCCGACGCCGCGCCCGCCAGAACATCGAGCGCGGCGCCGTCACCGAGGGCTACCGCGGCGACGTCACGACCGTGATCGATCTGCTCAACCAGGCGCTGGCCACGGAGCTCGTCTGCGTGCTGCGTTACAAGCGGCACTACTTCATGGCCTCGGGCATCCACGCCCAGGCCGTGGCCGCCGAGTTCCTCGAGCACGCCAACCAGGAGCAGGGGCACGCCGATCAGCTCGCCGAGCGCATCACGCAGCTCGGGGGCGCGCCCGATTTCAACCCGCAGAACCTGACGACGCGCAGCCACTCCGAGTACGTCGAGGGGACGACCCTCCTCGACATGCTCCAGGAGGACCTCGTCGCCGAGCGGGTCGCCATCGAGTCGTACAACGAGATGATCCGCTACATCGCCGACAAGGACCCGACGTCGCGGCGCCTGCTCGAGCAGATCCTGTCCGTCGAGGAGGAGCACGCCGAGGACCTGAAGTCGCTCCTCGAGACGCTCCCCCACGAGGTGCGCACCCCGCACAAAGCCTGACCCTTCCCGACGACCGCCGCCGAGACCGCATGAGCGCATGACCCGATCACCGGCGGCCGCGCGCGCCGGACCGTTTGCGGGGCCGTTCCGGCCCGTGATACCGTGGACGTTCGGTTCGTTATGCGAAGTCTCGTCGGGAGCACGCGCGGCGCGGGCGCGCATGAGCGAGGCCTCCGCGCGGGGGCGCCGCTCGCCGTCTCGCTGACGGTGGTCGCGGCGCTGGCGGGGTGCGGCGGCGGGCACACGGCGCCGAAGCACGGCGACGCCGACGCCGCGTCGATCCTCGACGCGCGCCTCGACGGCGGCGGGGAGACGCCGCTCGATGCGCCGCCCGACCAGGCGTCGCCGGACGTCGCCGCTTGCAAGGGCGGTGACGCCGGGCCGAAGAAGACCCCGGGCCAGACGTGCGAATGCCCGTCCGATTGCGCGAGCGGCTTCTGCGTCGACGGCGTCTGCTGCAGCACGGCCTGCACGGCGGCCTGCAAGACCTGCGCGGCGCCCGGCTCGCCGGGCACGTGCACGTTCCTGGTCGCCGGCGCGACGCCGCGCGACCAGACGACGTGCGTCGCGGCCGCGGCGTCGACCTGCGGCTTCGACGGGACGTGCGACGGGGCGGGCGGCTGCCGGCACCACGTCGCCGGCACCATCTGCAAGCCGGGCACGTGCGACGGCACGGCGGTCGTCGGCGCCCTCGCCTGCGACGGCAACGGCCGCTGCAAGCCGGGGCCGACCACGATCTGCGCGCCGTACTCCTGCGATCCGGCGAAGGGCGCCTGCTTCGAGGCGTGCACCCTGACGAGCGACTGCGCGACCGGCCAGCAGTGCGTCGCCGGCAGCTGCGGCGAGAAGATGAAGGGCGCGAACTGCACGAAGGGCAGCGAGTGCGCCTCCGGGTTCTGCGCCGACGGCGTGTGCTGCAACGTGGCCTGCGGCGGCGGCTGCGTCTCCTGCGCGCTGCCCGATCGCAAGGGCACCTGCTGGCCGATCGACCGCGGCGTCGCCGACCCGCGCGGCCAGTGCGTCGACCAGGGCGCCGCGAGCTGCGGCTCGACGGGGACGTGCGACGGCTTCGGCAGCTGCGAGAAGTACGCGGCGGAGACGGTCTGCCTCGCCGCCTCGTGCACGGGCACGCGGCGCAACACGCCCGGCACCTGCGACGGCAAGGGCGCCTGCCGGCCGCAAGGCGTGCAGAACTGCTCGCCGTTCCTGTGCACGGCCGGCGCCTGCACGCAGTCGTGCGCCACCGACGCCGACTGCGAGAGCGGCCACGCCTGCGTGGGCGGAACCTGCGGCAAGAAGAACCTCGGCGTGACGTGCGCCGCCGACAGCGAGTGCCTCTCCGGCACCTGCGTCGAGGGCGTGTGCTGCGACGACGCCTGCGCGGGCGCATGCAAGAGCTGCGCGCTGGCCTCGACGATGGGCCACTGCACGCCGCTGGCCGCCGGCGCCGTCGACAGCAAGGGCGTCTGCAGCGACCTCGGCGCGACGACCTGCGGGACGAACGGTCGCTGCGACGGCAGCGGCGGCTGCCAGAAGTACAAGGTCGGGACCGTGTGCGCGCCGGAGAGCTGCGAGGGCAACGTCTACACGCCGCCCTCGACCTGCGGCGCGACGGGCCAGTGCGCGCCCCCCGACTCGCTGCCCTGCGCGCCCTACACGTGCAACGGCAACACCTGCTTCAACGCCTGCGCGACCGACAACAACTGCGTCGCGCCCAACGTCTGCAACGGCAACTCCTGCGGCAAGAAGATGCGCGGCGCCTCCTGCTCGAACCCGAACGAGTGCGGGTCGGGGTTCTGCGCGCAGGGCGTCTGCTGTGACGCCGCCTGCGCGGGCGCCTGCACCTCGTGCGCGCTCACGGGCACGCTCGGCACGTGCACCAACGTCCCCAACGACGCGCCGGACCCGGCCGACCTCTGCGTCGATCAAGGTCCCGCGAGCTGCGGTACGAACGGGCGCTGTCAGGCGGGCGCCTGCCAGAAGTACGCCTCGGGCACCTCCTGCGCCGCCTCGACCTGCCCGGCGAGCACGACGACCTTCACGCCCGACTCCACCTGCGACGGCAGCGGCGCGTGCGTGACGCCCGCGGCGAGCTCGTGCTTCCCGTACCAGTGCGGGGCGGCCGTCTGCAAGGCCTCCTGCACGAACGACGTCGACTGCGCGGCGCCGGCCGTCTGCACGAACGGCTCGTGCGGCCTCAAGGGCCTCGGCAAGTCGTGCGCGGACGGCGACGAGTGCCAGTCGACCTTCTGCGCGCAAGGCGTCTGCTGCGACACCGCCTGCGACGGGACGTGCACGTCGTGCGTCCTTTCGGGCTCGCTCGGCCACTGCGGCAACGTCGCGGACGGCAACGCGGACGCGCGGGGCCGCTGCCTCGACCAGGGCGCCATGAGCTGCGGCACGGACGGCGCGTGCGACGGCAACGGCGCGTGCCGCCTGTACGCGGCGGGCACGGCCTGCGCGCCCGCCTCCTGCCCGGCGAGCTCGTCGACGCTCACGCAGGTGCGCGCGTGCGACGGCAAGGGCGCCTGCAAGCCCGCGACGACGCTGTCGTGCGCGCCCTACCTCTGCAACGGGCTCTCGGCCTGCAAGGCGGCCTGCACCGTCGACGCCGACTGCCTCGCGCCCGACATCTGCGATCCGCAGACGAACCTGTGCGGCAACAAGCGCCGCCTCGGACAGACCTGCGCGCTGACGGCGGACTGCCTGACCGGCAACTTCTGCGTCGACGGCGTCTGCTGCGCGTCCTCGTCCTGCGCCCTCTGCCAGACCTGCGCGACCGGCTCGTGCGCCAACGTCGGCGCGGGCGTCCCCGAGCCGCACGCCGGCTGCCCCGCGAGCCCGCCCTGCGGCAACACCGGCAACTGCAACGGCGCCGGCGCCTGCGAGCAGGCCGGCTCGAGCGTCGCCTGCGGCGCGGCCTCGTGCTCCGTCTCGACGTTCACGCCCGTCTCGCACTGCACGGGCGCCGGCGCCTGCGCGACGCCCACGACGTCGAGCTGCTCGCCGTACGTCTGCGGCAGCAACGCCTGCAAGGTCACCTGCGCGAACGACGCCGACTGCGTCGCGCCCTTCACCTGCCAGGGCTCGGGCGCGACGAAGAGCTGCGCGCTCAAGGCCAACGGCCTCGTCTGCACGGCGGGCAACCAGTGCATCAGCGGCAACTGCGTCGACGGCGCCTGCTGCGGCAGCCCGAGCTGTCCCGCCTGCCAGGCGTGCAACGTCTCGGGCACGGGCGCGTGCGCGCCGGTGGCCGCGGGCACGGCGGCGCCCTCGAGCTTCTGCACCGACCAGGGCGCCTCGACCTGCGGCACGAACGGCAAGTGCGACGGCGCCGGCGGCTGTCAGAAGTACGCCAACGGCACGTCGTGCTCGTCGCCCGTCTGCGTGACGGGCGCGCTCGCGCTGACGCTCGGGGGCACGTGCTCGGGCGGCGCGTGCTCCGCGGGCACGCAGCCCTGCAACGGCTTCAAGTGCACGGGCGGCGCGACGTGCCCCACGGCGTGCGCCGGCCAGGGCGACTGCGACGCGACCGCCTACTACTGCACGGCCGTGGGCGGCGTGTGCGCCCTCAAGGGCGGGCCCGGCGCCACGTGCACGGCCGGCCTGCAGTGCCTCTCGGGCAACTGCGTCGACGGCGTCTGCTGCGGCAGCCCCAGCTGCGGCTCGTGCCAGGCCTGCGACGTCGCCCCGCACGCGGGCACGTGCTGGCCCCTCGGCGCCGGCGCGCCCGACCCGAAGGGCGTCTGCGCCGACAACCTCGCCGCGAGCTGCGGCACGAACGGCAAGTGCGACGGCGCCGGCGGCTGTCAGAAGTACGCCGACGGGACGAAGTGCTCCTCGCAGGTCTGCACGTCGGGCGCGCTCTCGCTGACGCTGGACGGCGCGTGCGCGGGCGGGACCTGCTCCGCCGCCACGCAGAGCTGCAACGGCTACAAGTGCACGGGCGGCACCGCCTGTCCCACGACGTGCGCCGGCGACGGCGACTGCGACCCGAGCGGCTACTACTGCTCGGGCGGCGCGTGCACCGCCAAGGCCGCGCAAGGCGGCGCCTGCACGGCCGACAAGCAGTGCCTCGGCACCAACAAGTGCGTCGACGGCGTCTGCTGCGGCAGCGCGAGCTGCGGCTCGTGCCAGGCCTGCAACGTCGCCATGCACCTCGGGGTTTGCTTCGCGCTGCCGGCCGGCGCGACCGACCCGAAGGGCGCGTGCATCGACCACCTCGCCGCGAGCTGCGGCACGAACGGCAAGTGCGACGGCGCGGGCGGTTGCCAGAAGTACGCCGACGGCACGCAGTGCGCGCCCGCCTCGTGCCCGAGCCCGTCGTTCACCCTCGTCAAGCCGGGCCTGTGCGCGAGCGGCGCGTGCGACACGTCGGCCACCTCGAGCTGCGCGCCGTACATGTGCAACGGCACGACGGGCTGCCGCACGACGTGCTCGGGCGACGGCGACTGTGCGAGCGGCAACTTCTGCGATCTCTTGCCCGTCGGCTCGTGCCAGGGCGCGCAGGTCAACGGCGCCACCTGCAACCGCGCCGCCCAGTGCCAGAGCGGCAACTGCGTCGACGGGTTCTGCTGCTCGGCGAGCTCCTGCGGCGGGTGCCAGGTCTGCAACGCCACGGGCAGCTGCGTGGACAACAACGGGATCGCCTGCACGACCACCGACAAGTGCCACGTCGCCGCGGGCGTCTGCGCGGGCGGCTCATGCTCGAGCGCCGCCATCTCGTGCGACGACGGGAACCCCTGCACCCTCGACAGCTGCAACGGGGCCACGGGCTGCGTCCACGTGAACGTCGCGAACGGCACGGGCTGCGACGACGGCAACGCCTGCACCCAGACCGACACCTGCGTCGCCGGCGTCTGCACCGGCGGCAACCCCGTGGCCTGCGCGCCGCTCGATCAGTGCCACGCCGCGGGCACCTGCAACCCGGCCACGGGCACCTGCACGAACCCGACGAAGTCGGACGGCGCGCCGTGCAGCGACGGCAACGCCTGCACCCAGACCGACACCTGCGTCGCCGGCGTCTGCACGGGCGGCGTGCCGCTGACGTGCGCGGCGCTCGATCAGTGTCACGTCGCGGGCGTCTGCGACCCCGGCACGGGCGCCTGCTCGAACCCGGCCAAGACGGACGGCGCGCTCTGCAACGACGGCGACGCCTGCACCCAGACCGACACCTGCGTCGCCGGCGCGTGCGTCGGCGGCGACTCGGTCATCTGCACCGCGAGCGATCAGTGCCACGTCGCCGGCAGCTGCGACTCCGCGACCGGGTTCTGCTCCGACCCGCCGAGGGCGGACGGCACGGGCTGCGACGACGGCGACGCCTGCTCGCAGGTCGACGTTTGCCTCTCGGGCACGTGCACGGGCACGACGCCCGTCGTCTGCTCGGCGAGCGACCAGTGCCACACCGCCGGCACCTGCGACCCCACGAGCGGCGCCTGCTCGAACCCCACCAAGGCGAACGGCACGGGCTGCAACGACGGCAACGCCTGCACCCAGACCGACACCTGCGTCGGCGGGCTCTGCACGGGCGGCAACCCGGTGGTCTGCCCGGCGAGCGACTGCAACGTCGGCGCCTGCGACCCGACGAGCGGCGCCTGCTCGAGCTCGCCCCTGCCGGACGGGACCGCCTGCGACGACAACGACGCCTGCACTGCCCCCGACGCGTGCCTGGCCGGCGTCTGCGTGCCGGGCCCGCCCACGGTGGTCTGCGTGCTGCCGATGGTGTGCGACCCCGGGATGGGGATCTGCATGTGAGAGAGAGCGCGCGCGGCGCTCGCGCGGCGCGCGCCCGCGTCAGTCGGCGCGCGCGACGCGCACGGCCTCGCGCAGGCGCCCCACGAGGTCGTCGATGCGCTCGGCGTGGAGCTTGGCGGCCGCGCGGCCCACGCACAGGCGCGCGCTGACGTTCAGGATCGTCTCGACCTCGCGCAGCCGGTGCTGGCGCAGCGTCTCGCCCGACGAGACGAGGTCGACGATGCGATCGGCGAGCCCCACGAGCGGCGCGATCTCGATCGAGCCGTAGAGCTTGATGATCTCCGCGACCGTGCCGCGCGCCTGCAGGTGCCGGCGCGTGATCTCGGCGAACTTCGTGGCGTAGCGCAGGTGCATCTGCGCGTTCTCGTCGACGGGGCGGTCCTCGGGCTCGGCGACGACCATGCGGCAGCGGCCGATCTCGAGATCGAGCGGCTCGTAGAGGTCCCGGTCTTGCTCCTCGAGCACGTCGCGGCCCGCGATGCCGAGGTCGGCGGCGCCGTGCTCGACGTAGGACGGCACGTCGGTGTCGCGGACGATGAGCACCCGCAGCCCGTGCTCCGGCACGGGGATGATGAGCCGTCGGCCCGCGCGCGCCTTCTCGGCGGCGCCGAGATCGAAGCCCGCCCGCTCGAACAGCGGCAGCGCCTCGTCGAGGATGCGCCCGCGCGGCAGGGCGATGGTCAGCACGTGCGCTTCTCCGTTCGTCGCCCCGCGCTTCATCTAGGCCCCGCCTTTCGCGCGCCGCACGTCGGCGCCCAGCGCCCGGAGCTTGCGGTCGAGCCGGTCATAGCCGCGGTCGAGGTGATAGATGCGCAGGATCTCGGTCCTGCCCTCGGCGATCAGGCCGGCGAGCACGAGCGACGCCGAGGCGCGCAGGTCGGTCGCCATGACGGTCGTGCCCGCGAGCTTCGTGGGGCCGCGCACCACGGCCGTGCGCCCCTCGACGACGATGTCGGCGCCCATGCGCTGCAGCTCCGGCACGTGCATGTACCGGTTCTCGAAGATCGTCTCCGAGAGCACCGACTGCCCGCGCGCGCGCGTCATCAGCACCATGAATTGCGCCTGCATGTCGGTGGGGAAGCCCGGGAACGGCTGCGTCGAGATGTCCGTCGGCTTGAGCTCGGCCTTGCCGCGCACGCGGATGCCGTCGCCGTCGGCCGCGACCTCGGCGCCCGCCGCGCGCAGCTTGGCGATGACGGCGTCGAGGTGCTCGGGCAGGCAGTCGCGCAGGAGCACGTTGCCGCGCGTGATGGCGCCGGCGACGAGCAGCGTGCCCGCCTCGATGCGGTCGGGGATCACGCTGTGCTCGATGGGGTGCAGCTCGTCGACGCCGTCGATCGTGATGAGCGACGTGCCCGCGCCCGCGATCTTGGCGCCCATCTTGTTGAGCACGCGCGCCAGCTCCTCGACCTCGGGCTCGCGCGCGGCGTTCTCGAGCGCCGTTCGGCCCCTGGCGAGCGCGGCCGCCATCATGAGGTTCTCCGTCCCCGTGACGGTGACGACGTCGAAGACGATCGTCGCGCCGCGCAACCGCCGGGCGCGCGCGTTGACGTAGCCGTGCTCGAGATCGATGCGGGCGCCCATGGCGGCGAGGCCCTTGAGGTGTTGATCGATCGGTCGCGCGCCGATCGCGCACCCGCCCGGCAGCGAGACGCGGGCGCGCCCGTGGCGGGCCACGAGCGGCCCGAGCACGAGCACCGACGCGCGCATCGTCTTGACGAGATCGTAGGGCGCCTCGTGCTCGATGATCGTCGAGGTGTCGACGTAGGCCGTGCCCGCCGGCTTCTCCTCGTAGCCGGCGCCGAGGCGCGCGAGCAGCCGCCCCATCGTGCGCACGTCGCCCAGCGCCGGGACGTTCTTGTAGATCGAGCGCCCGGCGGCCAGTAGCGAGGAGGCGAGGATGGGCAGCGCGGCGTTCTTCGAGCCCGAGACGCGCACCTCGCCCTCGAGGCGCGCGCCGCCACGGATGACGATCTTCTGCACGGGGTCCCGCGCTAGGCGGCGGCCGGCGCGGGCGCGTCGCCGGCGGGCGCGGCCTTGCCGGCGTGCTCTTCGCAAAGCCCGCCGTACACGCGCTTCTTGCGGCAGTCTTCCTTGCTGCAGACCTTGTAGCGGTGGGCGGGGCCCACCTCGGCGCCGCGGCGCCAGCCGATGAAGTGCTTGCGGCAAAGGCCCTTGGCGCGGACCGGCTGGTTGCACTTCTCGACGCTGCAGCGCTCGCCCTCGGGGGCGGCCGGCGTCGCCTTCGAGCGCACGGTCACCTCGCCGTCGGGCGCCTTCGCGGCCTTGGGCGCCGCGGCCTTCGCGGGCGCGGCGGCAGGCTTTTTCGCTGCGGTCTTCTCCACTTTTTCGGCTTTCTTCTCGGCCATGGCAGCGGGTGAGAATAGGCGGTCGCCCCGGAGAGTCAAGCGGCGCGACCGGGCTCCGGCCCTACGGCAAGCACCTTAGAAACAGAATTTCGTCAAAAACATTCGATAACACCTGGCGAATTGATTTATCGTGCGCCGCAACCCGTACCAACGACCACAAAAAATCGCTTTCCCCGAGGAGCCTCCATGCGCCGTCTCGAACTCGCCCTTCTGGTCTCTGGTGTGTTGGTCTTCGCAGCGTGCGGCGGTGGCGGCGGAGGCGGGAAGGACGCCGGCGCCGGGAAGGGCGGCCACGGCGGTGGTGGCAGCGGGGGCACCGGGAACACCGGCGGCAACACCGCCGGGACCGGCGGCACCGGCAACATGGGCGGCGGCACCGCCGGGGGCGGCTCGGGCGGCGGCGGCGCGACGGGCAACGCCGGAATGGACGGCGGCGCGGGCGCGGACGCCGCGACCGACACGCCGGTCGACATGGCCACGGACGTCAAGACCGACACGGGCGTGGACACCGGCCCCGACGCGTACACGCAGGAGCTGTCGCGGGGCTCGTACCTCGTGAGCGTGCTCGGCTGCAAGGGCTGCCACGGGGCGAACCTCGGCGGCACCGACATGTTCGCGCACGACACGGCGACCAACGGGTACCTCTCGAGCGCGAACCTCACGAACGACGCGACGGGCATCAGGGACGACAGCGACCAGGCGATCATCAACGCCTTCACGAAGGGCATCGATCCGGACAGCGTCGACGGGGGAGTGACCTACCTGTTCGCGAACATGCCCTGGTACCAGTTCGCGAACCTGACCAGCGATGACGCGAAGGCGATCGTCGCGTACCTGCGCTCGGTGCCGCCCGTCAATCACGCCGTGGCCGCGCCGACGGGCGTCTTCGCGACGCCGCTGACGTCGCCGCCGTGGACGGCCACCACCCTGGCGGAGCTGCCGAACCCCATCGTGCCGGACGGCGGCGCCGACGGCGGGACCTCGAGCGAGATGAACGGCAAGTACTTCGCGTCGCTCCTCTGCGTCACCTGCCACACGGTCACCAACGGCACGACGGCGCCGATCTCGCTCGTCGCGGCCAAGGCGTTCCAGGGCGGCAAGAACGTCAACGTCACGCTGCAGGTGCCGATCGACGGGGGCGCCGACGCCGGTGACGCGGGCGACGCGGCCACGACGACGTCGAAGGCGCTCGTGGTCGAGAGCGCGAACCTCACGCCCGACTCGACGGGCCTGGCCACCTGGACGGCGGGGCAGATCGAGCTGGCGGTCACCAAGGCGCAGGACAAGATGAGCCGCGGCATCTGCGGCATGCGCGCGAACGCCTCCATCACCGCCCAGGACGCGGCGGACATCGCCGCCTACCTCCAGAGCATCCCGGCCGCGGTCAACAACACCGGGCTCAGCTGCTACGACATGCCGTAAGGCAGCGCGTCGGCCGGCTCGAGCCGTCGAGCCGGCCAAATTGGTACGCGGGGTGCTTTGGGTCGTAGCATGACGACCACCATGCCCAAGCCCCCTTCTCAGCCCCTCCGCTGGCTCGCGCGGTTCGCGAGCGCGCTGGCCCTGGCTTCCCTGGCCCTGGCGGCCTCGCCCGCGCGCGCCGACATCCTCGGCGAGTGCAGCGCCATCACCGATCTCATCACCTGCGCGGCGACCGACGTCGGAAAGCCATGTCAGGGGGGCGGCAAATGTCTGGCGCTGGCCTGCTCCCAGGGCGGGCCCGGCTCCACGGCGACCATGGTCTACAGGTGCGAAGCCTGTCCGACCATCATCTCCGTCCCGGCCGGCACCTGCACGCTCACCAACATGGGGACGGCGTGCGGGGGCGACGGGGGAGCGGGGACCTGCGGGATCGTGTCCTCCGAGTGCCAGACGGAGACGGGCGCAGACAAGATCTCTTGCCAGACGCCGTCCACGGAGAAGCCCACGGGGCCGCCCGCGGGTGAGGGCGGCTCGAGCTCGGGCTGCGACATCGCGCCCGGCCCGCCGAAGCCGGCGGCCATCGGCGTCGGGCTCCTCGCCGCGGGGCTCCTGGCCTTCCTCATCGACCGGGCGCGCCGCCGCTCGCGATAGGCCATGTCGCTCGGGACGTTGCCCGTCGAAGCCGTCGTCCAGCCGCTCGATCGGCTGCGACGCCACGTCCTGCTCGGCCTCCTCCGGGCGCCGGTGATCGGGCGCGTGCTCGCGCGGCGCGACGCCCGGCTCGGGCTGCACGCGGCGGCGAGCGTCGCCGTCGCCTTCACGCTCACGTTGCTGTGTCCCGGCGTCCTGTTCGTCGCGGGCCCGGCGCTCTTCGGCGTCGCCCACGTCGCGTCCGACGCGCGGTACCTCGTGCTGCGTCGGTCGCTGCCGCGGTGGTGGACGCTCGCGCTCGGCGCCGGCTGCGTCGCGCTCTTCGCGCTGCGCGCGCTCGAGCTGGCCCTCCCCGGGCGGCTGCCTTTCGCGACGCTCGAGGTCGCCGCCGGCTGGGCGTGGGCGCTCGCCGGCGTGGTGGCGGGCGTCGCCGCCGCCCGCGGCGCGGGC
>DASZWW010000241.1:0-11493 GCA_035546175.1 Polyangia bacterium | reverse complement strand
GGGCGGCGTCGGCGCGGCTCCTTCGCCGGCCGGCGCGGAGGGCGGCGTCTTGCTCCCCGGCCCGCCGCCGTCGGGCGCGCCCGCGTCCGCCGCCGCGAGCCACGCCAGGGCGAGCAGCGCGCAGGGGCCCGCGCTCACGCCTTGGTCCCTCGCAGCTCGCGCAGGCGCAAGCCGAGCGGGTTGAGGCGCAGGTGCACCTGTCGGGCCGTTCCACGCGGGCCGAGGAGCTCGCGCGCCATGCGCTCGAGATCGCCGGCGCACGCCTCGAAGAGCGCGCGCAGGTACTGCTTCTCGACCTCGGCCGACACGCGCGCGAACGTCCCCGCCGCGGGCAGCTCGATCTCGATGCGTCGCGAGCCCGCGCGCCCGCGCGCCGCCGCCCTGGGACGCCCGCCCGTGACGGCGGCCAGCAGCCGCGCGACGAGCGGGTCGGGGACCGAGAGGATCGCCGGCGCGCGCGGCGCGCCCTCGGCCGGCGGCGCCACGCCCGCGTCGAGGTGCTGGGTGAGGCAGTAGACGAGCGCGTTCGTGGCGAAGAGGCGCAGCTCGCGGTGGTTGCCCGGCCAGTCGTGCGCCGCGAGCCGCTCCATCGCCTCCTTGCTGACGAAGACCGAGAAGGCGTCGCGCCGCGCGGCCTCGGCGCGCGGGCGCCCGAACGTCACCGTGCTGTCCGCCTCGTCGAAGTCCTCCGGCGTGGGAAAGCTCGCCAGGTACGCGCGCACGAGGGGGCGCAGCGCCTCGCCGCGCAGCGCCTCGAGGAACGCGAAGCGCACCAGCTCGGGCAGGTCCTCGCGGCGGTCGCGCAGGGACGGCACGCGCAGGCGCGTCGCCGGGTTGAGGCGCATGAAGAGATCGGCGCGGAAGCGCCCCTCGCGCACGAGCGCCTCGACGTCCTCGTTGGTGGCCGCGACGAGCTTGGGCGCCGCGGGCCGCGCGCGCGTGTCGCCGAGGCGGGTCACCGTGCCGCGCTCGAGCACGAGCAGGAGCTGCCGTTGCAGCTCGAGATCGAGGTTGGCGATCTCGTCGAGGAAGAGGGTGCCGCCGTGCGCCTGCTCGAAGACGCCCGCGTGGTCCTCGACGGCGCCCGTGTAGGCGCCGCGCCGCGCGCCGAACAGGTGCGCCGCCAGGAGCGGCCCGGGGATCGTCGACAGATCGGTCACAACGAGCGGCCCCTTGGCGCCGGAGCGCGCGTGGATGACGTGCTCGGCGAGGAAGCTCTTCCCCGTGCCCGTCTCGCCCTCGATGAGCACGGGCAGGGGCGAGCGCGCGAGCACCTCCAGCTGGCGCGCGAGCTCGGCCATGGCGCGCGTGCGCCCCCAGAAGACGGGCCCCTCCTGGGCGCGGTGGCGCAGGGCGAGCGCGCGCGAGATCTCGGCGGCGAGGCTGCGGCTGTCGACGACCTCGTTCTCGCACAGATAGACGAGCGGATCGTCGGGCCGCGCCGCGCCGAGATCGGAGCCCGTCGTCGTGAGCATGACGACGGGCAGCGTGGGGTAGGTGAGCCGGAGGCGCTCGAGGATGTGGAGCCCCTGGCGGCGCCGCAGCCCCTCGAGCGCGGCGCCGCGCGCCGCGGGCTCGCTCGGCAGCTCGGACTTGTCCTCGGGCAGGAGGCGCTCCTCGGGCCGCGCGAAGTGCAGGTCGAGCACGACCAGGTCGGGCAGCGCGCGCGCGCGGCCAAGCGCCTCGGCCGCCTCGCCCCAGTCGTGCGCGCAACGAAGCGGGCAGCCGCGCTCGCGCTCCTCGCACACCTGACAGGGCACGCGGCGGTCGCAGCGCGTGACGGTCTCGAGCTGCGGCAGGCGGCGGTGCAGCATCTCGACGGTCTGATCGCGGTCGTCGATCACGAGCAGGCGCGGCATCTACTTCCGCTCTTCCAAAGATCGGACCAACGCCGCCACGGCGCCGTCGAACGCCAGGACGCCCTCGACGTCGCCCGCGCGGGCCGCCGCGAGCGCGCGGGCGAGCGCGTCGCCAAAGGCGTCCAGGGCCGAGGCGGGCGCCGCGACCGGCGCCTCGGCCCGCAAGGACTCCCAGAGCGCGTCGGCGCCGATGGGCCGCCCCTCGGCGTCGATCAGGCTCGGCTCGAGCTCGCCGGGCGCGGGGGCGCCGCCCATCTCGCGGCGATCGCGCGCGGGCCAGAGCAGCCGCTTGACGAGGTCGTGCCGCAATCGCGCGAGCCAGCCGGCGGAGTCCATGCGCTCGACGATTCTACATAACGTTGTCGACGAATTGAATCACGACGGAGATTCCCCAATAACGGCGCCATTTCCGGCCGCCCTTCGGCGGCACGACCTCTGCAAAACAGCCCGCCGTCCTCGCCTCTTCCCCACCGACCCCAACAGGAGGGCTCAGATGTCTGGTCTCGAATTCTTGATGGCGGCCCGCGCGTTCGCGGGCGAGAAGCTCTCGGCGCGCAACGCGACGCTCGCCATCGGTCGCCGCATCGTCAACCGCGAGGTCGTCGGCCGCGAGAGCCCCGAGAATCCGTTCCGCGCGGGCGACGTCGTCTACGCGCACACGACGGTCTCGGGCCACGGCGCCGGGTTCATCGAGCACGTGTGGAGGCGCGCCGGCGTCGAGGTCGCGCGCCACTACCTCCCGACCGGCGACGAGCACGCCTGGCGCAGCTGGTCGCGCCACCGCCTCGAGGCCGGCGAGTACGCGGTCGAGGTGCTCGCGCCCAACGGCGCGCGCCTCGCCACCAGGACCTTCGTCGCTTTTTGAGCCCAACCCACCCAGCGAGGAGCCGCCATGGAACGCATCAAGAACGCCTTTCGCAAGTGCATCGTCTTCATCCGCGCCGGCTTCGCGGCCGTCGCGCTCGGGCTGCTCGAGACCTTCGGCAGCCCGCGCGGCCGCCGGCTGCTCGCCGTCGGCGTCATGCTGGGCGGCGTCCTGCTGCTCGTGCTGCGCCCGCCCGTGCAGACCGTGGGCGCGGGTGAGGTGGGCGTGCGCGTGAACCGCCTCACGGGCGGGATCGGCGTCGTCCCGGAGGGGCCCGCGGTGGTGCTGCCGCTCCTCCACGAGCTCCGTCGCTACACGCTGCGCGACCAGGTCTACCGCCCCACGCGCAGCGCGACGGCCGACGGCGCCGAGCCGTTCCAGACCGTCGAGGGGCTGTCCGTGGGCGTCGCCGTCACCGTGCGCTACGCCCTCGATCCGGCGCGCGTCGGCGAGGTGGCGCGCACGCTGCCCCTCGACGTGGGCCACGATCTCATCGAGCCCGTCGTGGACGGCGTCCTGCACCGCGCCCTCTCCCGGCGCACGGTGCGCGAGGTCTTCACCGACAAGCGCGTCGAGATCCAGGAGGACGTCGAGAAGGAGCTGCGCGCGCTGCTGGGACACGACGGCATCGTCGTGCGCTCGCTCTACCTCGGCCACGTGGACCTGCCGGTCCAGTACCGCCAGGGGCTCGAGGGCATGCTCGCCGAGGAGCTCGCCACGGAGAAGATGCGCTACACGCTGCAGCTCAAGGAGAAGCGCGTGCAGGAGACGGCGCTCGAGGGCGACGCCGCGAAGATCCAGCGCCAGAAGGCCGCCGAGGCGGCCGGCGAAGAGGAGATCATCGCCGCGAGGGCGCGCGAGGAGGCCATGAAGCACGTGCTGCCGCTCAAGGAGAAGGAGATCGAGCAGCGGCGCCTCGAGGCCGAGGCGCGCAAGGTGCAGCGCTTGAAAGACGCCGAGGGCGACGCCGAGGCCCGCAAGATCGAGGCGGCGGCCGAGGCGGACTCGCGCCGCAAGCTCTCGGACGCCGACGCCTACCGCATCGACGTCACGGGCAAGGCGAACACCGCGCAGCTCGAGCGCGACTCGGCGCTCATCGCGAAGAACCCGCTCCTCATCCAGAAGGCGCTCGCGGACAAGCTCTCCGACAAGATCCAGGTCATCGTCGCGCCGCCCGCGGCGGGCGGGTTCTTCGCGGGCGGGCTGCTCGGCATGAACGGGCGCGAGACGCCGGCGCCCGCCGGCCCGGGCACGGCCCACGCGGGCGCCGAAGCGGAGGCCGAGTGACATGGTCGCCGCGGTCTTGCTCGTGGCGATCGTCGCCGAGGATCCGGCGGTGCTGCGCAACGCCCCGCGAGACGACGCGCCCGCGCAGGCGTCGCTGTGGCGCGGGGACTGGCTCGAGGTGCGCGGCGAGACGGCCGGGTTCCTCAGGGTCTACGACCACCGGCACGAGCGGCCGGGCTACATCCGGCCCTCGATCGTGCGCCTGCACCGCCTCGACGAGGCGAGCGCGCCCGAGCTGGCGTCCGTCGTGCGCTTCCTGCGCGACGCGGGCGGCGCCGAGTCGCTCGGCATCGGGTACGCGGCGCTCTTCCTGCGCGCCGCGCCCGCCGGCGCCGACACGACCGAGATCTTCGCGGCCATCGGGACGATGGCCGACCGGCTGGCGCGGCGCGCGTCGGGTCGCAAGACGACCTTGCGCGATGCCGCGCTGGCCGGCCACCTCGAGGTCGCGCAGAGCTACGGCGTGCGCTTCGAGTCCGTGGACGGCGAGATCGGGGAAGGCGCCGCGCGCCTCTGCTACGACGGAGACGCGTGGGCGCGCGTGCTCGCCTCGCCGGGCTCGCCGCCCCTCGAGCGGGCGCGCGCCGCGCTCTTCCTCGCGAGCGCCCGCTGCCAGCCGGCGCTGCTGCCGCCCGCGCAGGAGCGGGCCTTCAACGACCGCCGCCTGCAGGCGCTCGGCGCCGTCGACCCGGCGGCTCTCGCCGCGTGGCTCGGCGGCCGCGTGAGGCTGGCGCGCGCCGCGGCGCTCGCCTGGCGCGCCTTCGACGAAGCGCGCCGCGAGGGCGGCGGCGAGGCCGCGGCGAAGGACGAGGCGGCGGCCGTCGAGGAGCTCGCCCTCACCGATCGCGGCGTCCTCGCGCCCGAGGATCTCGCGCGCTACGACGAGACCGCGATGCGCGTCGCCGCGAGCCGCTGGGCCGCGGAGGCCGCCGCGCGCGACTCGCGCAAGCGCGCCGTCGCGATCGTGACGGCGCCGCGCGCCCCCGGTGAGACCTGCGTGCGCGTCGTCGCCGCCTCGGGCGCCCCCGCGAACGACAACGCCAAACCGCTGGCCGAGCGCTGCACCTACGGCGTCGTCTGGCCGAGCGCCCTCCGCTGGGCGCCCTCGGGCACGCTCGCGACGCTCGCCGTGCAACCCCTTGCCGCCTGGACCGAGCTCTGGGTCGCGCGCAAGTCGGGCGACGCCTGGACGATCGACCCCCTGGCCCCCGCGACGGCCGACCCGGACGTCGGCTACGTCGAGAGCGCGGGGTTCTCTCCCGACGGCTCGCGCCTGCTCGTCGTTCGCGAGGCGCGCGCCGCGGGCCGCGCGACGCGCAAGTTCCAGGTCCTCGACGCCTCGACCCTCTCCGTCCAGCTCCAGGCCAGCGACGTCACGCGCCTCTCGGCCTTCAAGCGCTGGCAGGCCGCGTGGTGGAAGGCCGGCACGCTCGCGCTGCGCTGACCGCAACTTGACGGCGCGACCTTCGCTCCGCGTCTCGCCGGCTACCGTCCGAAGGTGACGCCGAGGCGCAGCGTCGGACGGACGGGCCAGGTCGTCAGGAGCGATGTCGACGTGCCGGCGACGTCGGCGGTGTAGCGCCCCGAAACGAGCGCGACCTCCGCGCCGGCGACGATGAAGACGCCGGCGAGCCTCGCGAGGTGGAAGTCCCAGCGCAGCTGCGCCGCGAACGTCGGGTCGAGGTCGGTGCGCGCACGCGAAGTGGTCGACGCCGAGGTCGGTGCGGCCGACACGCGAACGTCGCTGACGGTCAGGCCGACGCCGAGCCCGACGCGCGCGACGCCGCGCCCGAGCGGGTGGCCGAACGAGACGAGCGCGTGCCCGCCGCCGCCGAGGAGCTCGACCGTGCCAAAGGGTGTCGCGACATCGAGGCTCCGGTGCAGATCGAGGTCCACGGCGACGCCGACCCTGGCGGCGGCCCCCGAGCGCTCGACGAGAGCGACGAGGCCGGCGTCCGGGACGAAGACGCTCCCCGCGCTCAGCGACTCCGCGCCCGCGAAGATCCCGATCTGGAACGCCGCCGGCGGCTTGACCGTCGGCCGCCTCGCCAACGTGTCCGGCGCGAGGGCGGGCGGGGCGGCCGTCGCGGGCGGAGGTTCGGGGGGCGCTTCCACCGCCGCCGGCGGCGTCGATGGCGGCGCGGGCTCGGCGGGGAGTGGCGCTGACGGCGGGGCCGCCGGTGGCGGCGGCGAGAACGGCGAGAACGGCGAGGACGGCGAGGACGGCGAGGACGGCGAGGACGCGGTCGGCGCGGGCGCTTCAGCGGGCCCGGACGCCGCCGCGGGGTCGGCCCCCGGCTCGGCCCGGGACGCGGGCGCAGGCACGCTCGCATGGAGCTCGGACGCAGCGTCGGCCTTGGGAACGCCGACGGGGCGCGAGGCGAGCAGCGACGCCGTCGCGCGTTCGATGACGAAGACCGCCTCAGCGAGCGCGACCTCGTCGAAGACGGCGCCTCCCACGATCTTGCGGGCGAGCACGCGATCGGCGCGCCGGGGTACGAGGATGACGATCGCGTCGCTCGACCCGCGCCCGTCGAGCCACACCTGCGCGATCGGCGCCCGCTCGTCGGGCGCCGGCGGCGTCGCGAGCACGGCGTCGACGTCGATGGAGGCCACGACCGTGGCCGCCAGCTCGACGTGCAGCGCGCGCAGGCGTGGGCGGAGGCGGTCGACGAGCGCCGCCATGACCGGCTCGGCGGCGGCCACGAAGAGTCGGAGGCTCGGCGGCGACGGCACGCTCGGCCCGGCGTGGGCTCGCCCGGCGATCGGGGCCAGCGCGAGGAGCGCCAGCACCCCCGCCCCGCGCCGGGAGCCCGACCGCGGGCTCAAGGCCCGGCGACGAGCGCGGCGAGCCGCTCGCGCGCGAGCTCGGCGTGGACGGAACGCGGATGCCGGGCGAGGAGATCGCTCCAGGCCGCGGCCTCGGCGTCGGCGCGGCCGAGGCGTCGGAGCGCCTGCGCCCGTCCCACGATGGCCTCCTCGGCGAGCGTGCCGCCTGGCTCGTCGCGCAGATACCGGTCGAACGCGCTCAGCGCGGCGGCAGGCTGGTCGAGATCATCGAGCAGCATCTGACCGCCGAGCACCCGCGCCGAGAGCTCCTCGCGCGTGCCGCGGTAACGCGAGGCGAGCTGACCATAGAGGCGTCGGGCCTCGACGAAGTCGCCGTCCTCGCGCGCACGCTCCGCCGCGCCGAACAACGCGGCGGCGTCCGGCTTTGCGCGCGCGGCGTCGTCCGTCGCGACCGCGCCTGTCCCGTATGCGGGACGCGCGCGCGCCGTCGCCGCCGCGGGAACGAGCGCTCGCAAAGGCGCGACCGCCGGCGGCGCAACCGCGGAAGGCGCCGAAGCCGCGGGCGTGGGGGCCGGCGCCGGTGGCGCGGCGGCCTGCGGCGCCTCCTCGAGGGCGCTCGGCTCGACCTCTCGTCCCTGCGCGTGCGCGTGGCCGGCGCGGCGCGCGTGGCCGGCGGGACGGTGCGGCTCCTCGCTGTCACGCTCCGGTGTGTCCCAGAGCCGCCCGCGCGCGCCGAGCACGAACGCCGACGCGACGACGCTCGTCCCGAGCACGAGCGCGAGCACGAGCGCCACGCGCGTCGCGAGCGGTGGCGCGCGGCGCGGCCCGCGATCCCTCTGCGCGGTGCGCGCCGGGCCGAGCTCCCCGGAGGCGAACAGCCGCTCGACGGCGCGCGCGCCGAGCTCGTAGTCCAGCGCCGTGGGCGCGAGCGCGCCCTCGAGCTCGCCGCGCAGCTCGATCTGGAGCGCGCACGCAGGGCAACGCACGCAGTGCGCGCGCAGATCCGCCGCCTCGCCCGCGCCGAGGACGCCTCGGCTCGCCTTCGCGAGGAGCTCCTCCGGGTGGAGCTCGTTCAACGCCACCTCGCGCGTCATTCTTCGAGCCCCAGCGACTCGGCGAGCGCCGGATCGCCGAGGATCCGGTCGCGCAGGTGGTTCCGCGCCAGGCGCACGCGGCTGCGGACGGTGTTGATGGGAACGCCGATCTCGCGCGCGATCTGCGGGAGCGGAAGCTCGAGCAGCACGCGGTAGGCGAGGCACTCGGCCTGCCCTTCGGGCAGCTCGTCGAGGAGCCGCGCGAGCAGGGCGACGCGCTGCTCGCGCTCGATCGACGGCGCGACGCTCGCGTCCCCTGCGGCGGGCGCCTCGCTCGCGAGCGCCTCGGCGAGCCGGCGCGTGCCCCGCGCCTCGGCGCGCCGCTGCGCCAGCGCCGTCCTCACGGCGATGCGCCGCGCGTAGTGCAGGAAGCTCGAGTCGCCGCGAAACCGATCGAGCGCCGACGTGATCGCGAGGAGGGCCTCCTGCACGGCGTCCTCGAGCTCGCGGTGCCCCGGGCCGAGCAGCGCGCGGACGGCGGCCGCGACCGGCGGCGCCACGAGCGACATCAGGCGGACCATCGCCTCGCGCTGACCCGCCGCGGCGGCGCGCGCGAGCGCCCGGAGCGGATCGGGGCCGTCGTTCGCCGGCGGCGCGAACGCCGCGAGGAACGTCGGCTCGGGTGGCATCTTCGAGGACATCTGGGGCACGGGCCCGCCGGTCTAGTGGGTGGTCGAACGCCGATCGATCACCGGACGGAAGAAAAATGGGAGAAAGTTCTTTTTCGGTGCCCGTGATCGAACCGCCGGCGTGGCGCCACTAGACGGGCGAAAGGACGGCCCATGACACCTCCCACGCGCCTCGCCCTGCTCTGCCTCCTCCCTCTCGCCGCCGGCTGCTTCGAGGACCGCCCCCTCATCGTCGTCGGCGCCGCCGGCGGGGATGGCTCGTCGGGCGCGGCCGGCGCCAGCGGCTCGCCCGGCACCGGAGGCTCCGCCGGCTCCGGAGGCTCGCCCGTGACGGTGAGCGGCGCGGGGGGGACTGGCGCGGGCGGCCAGGCCTCGACCTTCCCGGTGGCGGGCTGCGACGTCAGGCCCCTCTTCGTCGGACCGAGCTCCGTATACAAGTGCAGCGAGAGCGCCATCTGCCACGACGCCAGCGGCGGCGGAGCGAACTTCAGGCTCGCCTCGACCGACGTGGCCCACCTCGTCGGCGTCGTGCCGGCGGGCGGCGGCACCGTGCCGTCAATCTGCGCAAAGGATCCGCTCTACAAGAACATGCCCTACATCATCAAGGGCAGCCCGGACGGCGACGGCCTCATCTGGCGGAAGGTGAGCGCCCCCGCTGGATCGGCGGTGTGCAGTCCAGGCGGCGTGCCGATGCCGCTCACGGGCTACCCGGTCTCCGCGGCGGACCTCGTGTGCATAAGGGAGTGGCTGATCGCGCTCGCCAACCTCCCCTAACGCACCCCTGGCGCTCAGATCGAGTAGTCGCCGACGAAGATCTTCGCGTCGCGCAGGCTGGCCATGACGAGGTCGCCCTCGCCGATCGCGAGCGCGTCGAGCTCGAGCTTCGTCATCTCGACGGTCATGGGCGCGCCGTCGGAGAGCGTCACGGAGATCTTCACCTTGGCGCCGAGCCGCACGACCCGCTCGACGCGCGCCGCGGAGACGACGGCGGCGTCGCCGTCCACCTTCGTGAGCGTCACGTCGTGCGGGCGGACGTAGGCGTCGACGGCCAGTCCGTCGTGGTGGGTCGGGTCGGAGGTGCCGACGCTCATCGTGCCCACGGTGACCCGGCCGTCGTGGACGTGGCCGCGCAGCACGTTGGCGCCGCCGACGAACGACGCGACGAACGGGCTCGCGGGGCGATCATAGACGTCGTCCGTCGAGCCGGCCTGCGCGACGCGGCCCTCGTTCATGACGACGACGTGGTCGGAGACCTCCATGGCCTCCTCCTGGTCGTGCGTCACGATCAGCGTCGTCATGTCCTCGCGGCCGTGGTGGAACGCGCGCAGCCACTCGCGCAGCTCGACGCGCACCTGGGCGTCGAGCGCGCCGAAGGGCTCGTCGAGCAGCAGGATGCGCGGGCTGATGGCGAGGGCCCGCGCGAAGGCGACGCGCTGCCGCTGGCCGCCCGAGAGCTGCGACGGGTAGCGCGCGCCGAGGCCGTCGAGCTGCACGAGCGCGAGCAGCTCGTCGACCTTGCGGTCGATCTCGGCCCTGGGCGCCTTGCGGACGTTCAGGCCGAACGCGATGTTGCGGCGCACGTTCATGTGCTTGAAGAGCGCGTAGCTCTGGAAGACGAAGCCGACGCCGCGATCCTGCGTGGGCGTGACCGTGCAGTCCCGGCCGCCCAGCAGCACGCGGCCCGCGTCGGGCTGCTCGAGCCCCGCGATCATCCGCAGCACCGTCGATTTGCCGGAGCCCGACGGGCCCAGCAGCGCCGTGATGCCGCCCGCGGGCGCCGTGAACGAGACGTCGGCCACGGCCGGCGTGCCGCCCGCCGCGAAGCGCTTCGTGAGGCCCTCGACGGCGAGGCTCATTCGCCGTGCGACCGCGAGCCCCGCGCCGGCGCGCCCTCCTCGAGGCGCAGCGCGCCCGCGAGGCTGACGACCTCGCCGACGACGAGCAGGCCCGGCGCCTCGCGCGCGTCGTGCGGGATCGTGGCGGCGCCCAGGCCGTCGAGCGCGCCCGTCCAGCTCCACGCCTCGGGCGTCGCCGCGCCGACGACGATCGCGGCGGGCGTCGCCCGGTCCCAGCCGCGCGCGACGAGCAGCTCGGCGATGCGCGCGCGCTGGCGCAGGCCCATCATGACGACGAGCGTGAGCGAGCCGGGCGCGAAGCCGGCCAGCAGCGGCCCGTACGTCTCCTCGTGGTGGCCGGTGAGGACCGCGAAGCTCGAGGCCATCCCGCGGTGGGTCACGGGGATGCCCGCGAGCGCGGGCGCGGCGAGGGCCGACGAGACGCCCGGCACGACCTCGCAGGCGAAGCCCGCCTCGGCGAGGGCGAGGGCCTCCTCGCCGCCGCGGCCGAAGACGAACGGGTCGCCGCACTTGAGCCGCACGACCTTGAGCCCGCGGCGCGCGTTCTTGACGAGCAGGCGGTTGAGGACGTCCTGGCCGATCGACTGCCGGCAGGCCCGCTTGCCGACGTAGAACCAGCGGGCGCGCGGGGCGAGATCGCGCAGGCGCTCCGAGCCGAGCGCGTCGTAGAGCACGAGGTCCGCGTCGGCGAGGCGGCGCGCGCCGCGCACGGTGATGAGCTCGGGATCGCCGGGGCCCGCGCCGACCAGCGTGACGGGCGCCTCGACGGAGCCGCGCGCGGCCGGCGCCTCGCGCCCGTCGTGGGCGGCGAGCGGCGGCGCGCCCCGCCCCTCGCGCTCGGCGTAGAGGCGGTTGAGGGCCTCGAGCAGCAGCGGGCGCCGCTCGGCCATGGGCACGCCGCGCGCCTTCCAGAGGCCGCGCAGCCGCTCCGCCTCGGCCGTCCAGCCGGCGAGCTCGTCGGGCAGCACGGCCTCGAGCGCCTCGCGCAGGAGGCCCGCGAGCGCGGGCGCGCGCCCGTCCGTCGACACGGCGACCGTGACGCCGCCGCGGCGCACGACGCCCGCGCCGTAGGCGCTCGCCGAGGTCGGATCGTCGACCGCCAGCACGAACGTG
>DASZWW010000240.1:0-2308 GCA_035546175.1 Polyangia bacterium | reverse complement strand
GGCGGGCTCGGCCGCGCTCGCCGCGCGCGTGGCCTCCCTCGTGCGCACCGAGTCGCCCGCGCCCGTCTCGCGCTCGCGGCGCTCGGCCTGCGGCGAGGACGACCGCGTCGAGGTCCGCAGGCGCGCCGCCTGCGCGTCGGTCTCGGCGTCGGCGACGCGCGACTGAAGCGTCGAGCGATCGCCGCGCGTCGCGAGCCCCGGCAAGCGGCCGCCGTCGTCACCCCGGTCGGGCGCGGGCGCCGCGCGCTCGCGGGCCTCCGCCTGCCGCGGCGCCACCGTCTTCGCGACGGCGTTGTCGCGCTCGCCCTCGGTCGCGTCCGCGAGACGCGGCATGACGGCCTCGTCGATCGCCGGCAGCGGCGGCGCGGGCGGCGTCCCTTCGGGCGAGGCGAGCCTGTCGAGCGCGGTCGGATCGGCCTTGAGCTCGACGACGACCGGCGCGCTCTCCGCCGCGGCCGGCGGCCGGCCGCCGCGCCACAGCCCCAGCAGCAGCGCCGCGTGGACCGCGCACGAGCCCGCCGCGGCCCTGGTCCAGCCGCCGTGCCCCGCGCGCTTGGAATACCGCCTCGACATCCGTGGTCCGGGAGTCTCTTTGAGGGTAGCATGGCCACCCTCTCGACCATGGCCGATGTACCAACCATGCCCGTCCACCTCGAGCGCCGCCTGACGCGCGACATGGGCCGGGCCCTCAACGATTTTCACCTCATAGATGATGGAGATCGGCTGCTGGTCGCGATGTCTGGAGGCAAGGACAGCTACGCGCTCGGCCTGCTGCTGCGCGACCTGCAGCGGCGGGCGCCGATCCGCTTCGAGATCACGGCCGTTCACGTCGACCAGGGCCACCCCGGCTACGACGGCGCGCCGCTCGAAGGGTGGCTCAAGGACCAGCGGATCCCCTACCGGATCCTACACGAGGACACCTACAGCATCGTCACCGAGAAGATCCCCGAGGGGAAGACCTACTGCTCGCTCTGCTCGCGGCTGCGCCGCGGGATCCTCTATCAAGCGGCGACGGACCTCGGCTGCAACAAGATCGCCCTCGGCCACCACCGGGACGACGCGCTCGAGACGCTGCTGCTCAACCTCTTCTTCGGCGGCAAGCTCGCGACGATGCCGCCGCGCCTCGTCTCCGACGACGGCAAGCACGTCGTCATCCGTCCCCTCGTCTACTGCGCCGAGGAGCACCTGGCCGCCTTCGCCGCCGAGCGGCGCTTCCCCATCCTGCCTTGCAACCTGTGCGGCTCGCAGTCCGAGGCGCAGCGCAAGCAGATGAAGGCGCTCCTCGCGGACCTCGAGTCCAAGCACCCCACGCTGCGCCAGACGATGCTCGCCGCGCTCGGCAACGTGAACCCGTCGCACCTGTTCGACAAGAAGCTCTTCCCCGCCCACGACGCCCCCGCGGCCCCGCGCGAGGCCTCGGCCGACGTCATCGCCGCGAGCTCGCTGCTCCGGCTCGCGCTCGGCGGCCCGAGCTAGCCGCCTTTCTGGGCACGACGTCCCGGAAGATCACAGCTAGGCGATGCCGGAGCGGGTCGTCTTGCGGGTGCGCGCGCCGGGCTTCGTCGACGCGGCGGCGGACTTGCTCGCGCCCATGTCGGTCGTCTCGTCGACGGCGACGTCCTTCTTGTCGAGGCGGCGCGCGAGGGCGATCTCGAGCGCCTCGTCGACCGTGCGCACCGGCTTGACGGTGAGCTTGCTCATGACGTGCGGCGGGATCTCCGAGAGCTCGGGGGCGTTGCCCGCAGGGATGATGCAGGTCGTGATGCCCATGCGCGCCGCCGCGAGCAGCTTCTCCTTGAGGCCGCCGATGGGCAGGACCTTGCCGCGGAGCGTGAGCTCGCCCGTCATCGCCACGTCGTGCCGCACGGGCACCCCCGCGATGAGGGACACGAGCGAGCACGCCATCGCGACGCCCGCCGACGGGCCGTCCTTGGGCACCGCCCCCGACGGCACGTGGATGTGGATCTCGCGGCCCGCGTAGAACTCGGTCCCGAGGCCCAGCGTGAGCGCGTAGGCGCGCGCGAAGGAGAGCGCCGCCTGCGCCGACTCCTTCATGACGTCGCCGAGCTGGCCCGTGAGGATGAGCGAGCCCTTGCCCGCCATCGTCTGCGACTCGATGTGCAGCACCTCGCCGCCGTAGGGCGTCCAGGCGAGGCCGTTGACGGTGCCGATCTCGTCGGCGCCGCGCCGCTCCTCGGGCAGGTAGCGCGGCGGCCCCAGGAACGCGGAGAGCTCCTCGGGATCGACCGCCGGGCCCGCCGCGGCCTTCTTGGCGCCGAGGCCGCCGTGGCCGGCGCTCGTCGCGACG
>DASZWW010000239.1:0-21319 GCA_035546175.1 Polyangia bacterium | reverse complement strand
GGCGCGGCGGGCGCGGGCGCCGGCGCCGCTGGCGCGGGCATGACCTCTCCGGGCGTCGGCGCCACGGGGGGCGGCAGCGGCTCGCCCTGCCCGGTCGTCCCCGGCGGCACCTGCGCGATGGCCGTCGTCGCGCACGCGGCGAACCCGAGCAACGTCGACACGGCCACTCGCACCATGTCTCTATTTACGATCGCCGGCCGCCCTTGTCCGCTTTTCACGTCCGTTTCTCCGCGGATCTGCGCCTCTCCCCGTCGGCGGGGAGGCCGTCGTCCCCAGGCGCCGGGTGCGGGCCCGGCCCGAGGGCCAGCCGCAGCGTCTTGCGCGTGAACGTGGACACCCCGACCTGCGCGAGATCCGCGGGCGCGAGCCACCGCCGCGTGCCCTGTCCGTCGCGCGCCCGCCGCGCGGCGGCCCGCGCCCGGAAGACCTCCGCCGTCACGTCGCGGTGGGTGAAGACGTGCCGGACGGCCCCGCGCGCGACGAGCCGCCCCGCGCGCACGCCGAGCTCGCGGACGGCGGCGCGCGCCGCGGCGCCCGCGTCCTCGCCCTCGATCTCGACCGTGGGCAGCGCCCAGGTGCCGGCGAGCAACCCCGCCTGCCGCCGCACGAGCAGCACGCGGCCCGCGCCGTCGACGCACGCGCAGCAGGCGACGCGCACGGCGAGCTTGCCCCGCTTGGGCGTGCGTGCCGGGATGCGGGCCACGGCGCCCTCCGCGTGGGCGCGGCACCGGCGCGACAGCGGGCAGGCGTCGCACCTCGGCGCCCGGGGCGTGCACACGGTGGCGCCCAGCTCCATGACGGCCTGGTTGAAGTCACCGGCCCGGGCCGCGGGGACCTCGGCGAGGCCGCGCGCGCGCAGCGCGTCCCGCGTCGCCGGCCCGTCGATGGAGTCCCCGACGCCGTAGAGGCGCGCCGTGACGCGCGCGCCGTTGCCGTCGAGGGCGAAGGTGCGCGCCCCGAAGGCGATGGCGGCCACGGCGGCCGCCGTGTAGGGGCCGACGCCCGGCAGCGCGCGCAGGGCGGCCTCGTCGGCGGGCAGCGCGCCGGCGTGACGCTCGACGACGGCGCGGGCCGCCCTGTGGAGGTTCCGCGCGCGCGCGTAGTACCCGAGGCCCGACCAGGCCGCCGTGACCTCGTCCTCGCTCGCGGCGGCGAGGGCGGCGACGTCGGGGAACCGCGCCAGGAAGCGCTCGAAGTACGGCTCCACGGTCGCGACGACCGTCTGCTGCAGCATGAACTCCGACACGAGCGTCTTGTACGGGCTCGGCGCGCGCCGCCAGGGCAGGTCGCGCCGCGCGCGGTCGTACCAGGCGAGCAGCGGCCGCGCGAGCCCGAGCCGGGGATTCATCGCGAGGCGGGGCCGAGCGGTCATCGAAACGCCACGACGACGGCCGCGAAGACGAGCCCGAACGACACGAGGTAGCGCGGCTGCAGTCCCTCCCCCAGCCACAGCGCCGCGAACACCATGAACACGACGAGCGTGATCGCCTCCTGGAGCACCTTGAGCTGGTAGGCGGACAGCGCGCGGTAGCCGATCCGGTTCGCCGGCACCTGGAGCATGTACTCGAAGGCCGCGATGCCCCAGCTCGCCAGGATGGCCAGGACGAGCGGCGCCTTCTTGAACTTGAGGTGCCCGTACCAGGCGATGGTCATGAACGAGTTCGAGGCCAGGAGGAGCAAGCCAGCCTTGAGGCGATCGTCGAGCTGCATGCGGGCGCGAGTGTAGTACAACCGTGTCGTGGCTCCGGCAGACGATCGCGACGAGGACATCGCGGCCGACGTCGCGCGCGGTAAGATCGCGCCCCTCTATTGCCTCGCGGGCGAGCGCTACCTCGTCGACGCCGCCCACGCGGCGATCCGCGCCGCCGTGCTCGGCCAGGCGGGCGCCGCCGCCGGGTTCAACCACGACACGTTCGAGCTCAAGGAGTCCGGCCTCGACGCCTGCCTGGCGACGGCGCGCACGCTGCCCATGATGGCCAAGCGCCGGCTGGTCGTCGGCAAGGGCGTGGACCAGGTCAAGGCCGACCTGCTCGAGCCGCTCGTCGCGTACGCCGCCGACCCCAACCCGTCGACCTGCCTGGTCCTCGTGGGCGACAAGGTCGACGTCCGCTTCAAGGCCTTCGTGGCCCTGCGCAAGGCGGGCTACCTGCACGTCTTCCAGCCGCTGCGCGACAACGCCCTCGCGGCCTGGCTGCGCGCCGAGGCGCGCGCGCGCAAGATCGACCTCCAGGCGGACGCCGCCGGCGCCCTCGCCGACCTCGCGGGGCCCGAGCTCGGACGCCTGTCCCAGGCGCTCGACCAGCTCGCGCTCTACACGAACGGCCAGCCCATCACGCTGGGCGACGTCGAGGAGCTCATCGCCGAGACGCGCCAGCGCAACGTCTTCGAGCTCACGAAGACCATCGGCGCGGGCGACGTGCCGCGCGCCCTCGGCCTGCTCGCCAACATGCTGCGCAACCGCGAGCCCGCGCTGCGCATCCAGTACATGCTCGCCCGCCAGATGCGCCAGATCTGGCGCGCCAAGGAGCTGCTCGGGGCGGGCGCGCCGCGCGGCGAGATCGCCTCGGCGGTCGGCATCAGCCCCTACTTCCTGGACGACGTGCTCGTGCCCGCCAAGCGCATGTCGCGCGCCACGCTCGCGCGCGCGTTCGAGCGCCTCTACCAGTCGGACCTGGCGCTCAAGTCCTCGCGGGTCGACGAGGAGCTGCTCATCTCGCGCCTCGTGCAGGCGCTGACGGAAGACGCCGCCGCGAGGCCTTCGGGCGCGCGAAGCTAGCTGCGGGAGTCAGCCGCCATGACTCGGGCAATAGAGGAGCTGGGGGCCGCCATTGGTGGTCGCTTCTCGACAGCCGGATGGATCTCCGCAAACGAATGAACACGCCTCGCCGACGTCACCGCAAAACGATGAAAACCCCTCGTCCGGAAAGAGCCAATATCGGTCCTGCGAGCAAGCTCCACCGTCGTTGAGATTCCCGGTCCCGCCCATGCGACGTTCGGGCATGGAGTCGTAGCTGGAAAGAGGAGCGTCATGCGGTGCTGGGACATCGAATGCGTAAGTCGCGTCTCCTGCCTCGAAGGTCGGCAGGCCGTCTGCCTCTCCGTCGCTTGTGCCGGAGGTTGATGAGTCGATTCCCATTGTCTCCTTGGGGGTCGACAACCCCAGGTCTGCGTTGCTCAGACCGCTGTCGCCATGCAACGCAGCCCTTGAGCCACAAGACACACAAAGGCCGACGACGATTGGGAACGCTAACCGACGCATGAACGTGACCTTTCTTAAAGGGAGGGCAATGTTGGCTGACCGCCCACCCCTCGGTCCCCAGCGCTTCGGTTGTCCACGGAATGTTATCGAACTCCGCTCCACTACCGTCGTTGATGGTTGTTGTGAGGTACATGCCATTCCAGAAGGTAGGATCGCTAAAAGTCCAGTGCCAGGCTCCCCATTCGAAAGGGTTGAGCACCTTGTGGAGGCGTTGTTGAATGCTGTCCAGATCATCTCATTGGAGTCATGCCCGGTAATCTTGCGAGGGGAGCTAGCTGGATTGAGCAGGTTGCAATTCGATCCCGACGGGGTCCCAAACCAGCCCGGCAGTGGTGGTCCGAAGTCGTGAGCCTGGGTGGCCGGCCGACATTCCACCAAGTCGCAAGGGGCCACTGACGTCGAAGGTGTATGTGCAAGTTGTCGTGGCAGGCGCCTCAGCGAGCTGAAGGAGAATTGCGATTGCCGCAAACGCTGACCCGAGGATCGATCTCACGCCCGGGTTCTTCATTGTCGATCCTCTCACTTAGAAATGACGAGCGAAGTAGGGCGTCTCGACGAGGCGGCGCGCGAGTCGGCGCGGTCCTTCGACCTCCTGAATTCCGTTGCGCCGGACTCACCGGAAGCGGCGTTCAGCGAGCTCGATCTGAGCCAAGCGCTTTTCTTGTCCCGCCGGCTCGAAGAAGCCAAGACGCACGCCGATCGCATTGCCGAGCGCTTTCCGCGCGAGATGCCCGAATCGCCCAGCTTGGCGACCGCCCTCGCAGGGCGGGCCGAGATCCTGATCAGGATGCACCGTCTAGACGACGCCGACCGAGATCTATCCGAAGCGTCGGCGATATTAACGAGAACGGGACACTTGCGCGGCGCAATGGTCGTCGTCGGGAGAAGGGGCGAGGTCCTCACGGCGCGGGGCGAGGCAGTCAAGGCCCTCCCGCTCCTCGAGCGGAACCTGCGCGAAGTCGCACCCTACGCCCCCCTCCACATAGCCGAGGCCGAGTTCGAGGTTGCGAAGGCGCGCCGCGCTATCTGGCCAGGCGACGCGAAGGCCATCGACCTGGCACGGAAGGCAGACGCGGTGTTCGCGGCCCAGCCAAGCCTGGCGGGCGAGCACGAAAGGGTCGTCACCTGGCTCGCGACCGAGCGAAGGCCACGGTCGCCCCTTCGTCAACGCTCACGAGAGTAGTTCCGGGACGTCGTACGAGCCACGCAGGAAGCCCGTCGTCCGGCGCGCGCCCGACCCGAGCGAGCGGAGCTGCGAACAAACCCTAGGCGAGCGCGTTGACCGCGACGGTCAGGCGCGACACCGAGCGCGACGCCGTGCCGCGCTTGATGACGCCCTTCGACGCCGCCATGTCGATGGCGCGGACGGCGCTGGGGAGCGCGGCCTTGGCGGCCTTCGCGTCCTTCAACGCGAGCGCGGCGCGGACCTTCTTGACGGCGGTGCGCATGGCCGTCTTGCGCGCGACGTTGCGGGCCGTGCGCGTGATGCGCTGGCGGGCGGCTTTCTGGGACGACTTGATGTTTGCCACTCGGACGATCTCCTCGAATCTACAGGGGGCGCATCATGATCAGGCTCTGGCGCCGTGTCAAGGCCGCCCCCGCGGGCGGCCCTCCGATCTACTAGCCGAGGCCGGCGCCCTCGAGCTCGGCCTCGTCGAGGCCGAAGAAGTGCCCGGTCTCGTGGAGCAGCGTCACGCGCAGCTCCTCGCGCAGCTCCTCCTCGTCCTCGGCGACGCGCTCGATGTTGCGGCGGAAGAGCACGATCTGCGTGAGGCCCGGCTGCCCGCCCACGTGGGGCATGTCCGGGTAGGCCGTGCCCGTGAACAGGCCGAGGGCGCGGGGGTCCAGGCCCGCCGCGACGTCCTCCTCGGCGGGCAGCTCGGCGACGATGATGGGGACGTCGCGCAGGAGAGCCCGGGCGCGGTCGGGCAGCTCGGCGAGCGCCTTCTCGGCCACGGCCGACACCGTGTCCTCGTCGAGGCGCGGGTCGCCGCCGTCTGCGCGGTCCCTGGGCGCCGCGTCGAGCGCCCAGGTGCGCTTCCACGCGTCGCGCATCGCGGCCTCGTCGTCGAGCTCGGCGGCGGCGCAGCCGAGGGCGTACCAGGCGTCGGCGTCGTCCGGGTGGGCCTCGGTGAGCGTCTTGAGGCGCGCGACGGCGACGTCCGCCTCGCCCACGGCCTGGTGCAGCTCGGCGATCTCGAGCGCGAGGGGCACGTCGCCGAGGACGACGTCGGGCGGCGGCAGGTCGGACAGCGTGCGCTTGGCCTCGTCCAGCTCGCCGAGCTCCGCCTCGAGGCCCGCCTTGAGCGTGAGCGCCGAGAGGTACTCGTCCTCCTCCTCGGCGAGATCGAGGGCCCGCTCGGCGTGCTGCTGCGCCTCCTCCATCGTCTCGGCCTGGGTGGCGAGCAGCTCGGCGATCCAGAGCTCCGGCGTCGCCCACTCGGGGTCGGCCTTGGTCGTGCGGCGCAGGAGCGCCAGCGCGGCCGTCGCGTCGCCCTCCTCGCGCGCGCAGGCGGCGAGCAGGAGCAGCGTGTCGGGCGCCTCGGGGTCGAGGCGCTCCGCGCGCCGCCGGGCGTCCGCGACGTCGCCGGCCTCGAGGGCTTCCCAGGCGGCGTCGAGCGCGCCGTCGGGCTCCTGGTTCGTCGTTTCGCTGTCGCGCATGGGGTTCAGGGGGTGAGGGCCGCGACGCCGAGCATCGCCGCGAGGGAGTCGAGCATATACCAAGCGCCGACCTCCGCGGTCCTCCGCGCGTCGTCCGGCGGGCCGAGGGGCGGCGCGACCTCCACCACGTCGGCGCCGAGCAGCGGGAACGCGGCGGCCACGCGCCCGATGAGCGCGCGCACGAACGCCACCGGAAGTCCGTCCGCGGCCGGCGCGCCCGTGGCGGGCGCCGCCGCCGCGTCGGTCGCGTCGATGTCGTTCGACAGGTACACGCGGCGCACGCCGACCGCGCGCAGGTGCGCGACGACGTCGTCGATGACGGCCTCGCCGCGCGCGCGCACCTCGTCGGCCCAGAACTGGCGCACGCCGAGCGCGCCCTCCCAGTGCGCCTTGTCGCGCCCCGAGGCGCGGATGCCGACCTGGACGAGCCGCCCTCCCCGGCCCAGCAGCTCGTTCGCGTGGTACGCCCAGGTCGCGAAGCAGTACTTGACGCCGAGGCGCTCCGGCAGGAGGTCGGTGTGGGCGTCCGGGTGCACGATGGCCCAGGGCTCGCGCGCGTGGCGGGCCAGCGCGGCCACCACGGGCCAGGCCACCGAGTGATCGCCGCCCAGCACGAACACGCGCAGATCGGGGTTGAGCGCGAGCAGCCGATCGACCACGTGCTCGGCGATCGACAGCGGTGAGACCGGCAGCTCCGGCGCGGCGTCCGGCCCGTAGAGCGCGGCGGCGGCGGCGCGGCGCTGGCCATCGCTCACCATCTCGTCGTGCAAGAGGTGGGGGATCACGAAGACGTCACCCACGTCGACGATGCCCGCGCCCGCCGCGACGTCCCGGAACCCGGGGCAGAGCCGCAGCAGGGCCTCGCGCACGCCCTGGGGCCCATAAGCGGCGCCCCGCATCAGGCCCGCGCCGCAGTCCGACGGGACGCCGAGGATCGCGACGCGCGCCGCTGGCACGGCCGCGAGCGCGGCCCGCCAACGGGCGTCCACCTCGGCCTCGTTTGCCGCGCCGTACAACGTTCGTTGCAGCGCGAGCTGCTCCGCGCGCCCCGTGCTGACGGTGTAGAGGCCGCCGCCGGCGGGGCGCAGGAAGCGCGCGAGCTCCGCGAGCGCGGGTGGAGCGGAGGTGGGTGCTTTCATCACCGTGGGAACATTCTCTCCGAACCTGTTTTGGTTTCGTAACCGCGTCGATCGGATGTCGTGAAACCGGCGTTCGGGGTTTGGTTAGTCGTCTTTGGGGCGGAAGTCGTCGGCGTTGAGGCGAAAGCGCTTGGCCCAGCGGTAGACGAGCGCGGGCTTGCGGTCGAGCTCGCGGGCGACGCGCAGCATGTTGCCGTTGAAGCGCCGCATGAGCTCCTCGAGCTCGACGGCCTTGGGCGGTGGGCGCGAGGCGCGCCGCCCGGGCGACGAGCGGACCCGCCCGGGCGCGCTGGCGATGACGGCGGGCAGGTGCTCCGTGGTGATGCGCTCACCCCCGCGCGCCAGCGCCTCCGCC
This sequence comes from Polyangia bacterium, assembly GCA_035546175.1. Lineage (GTDB taxonomy): Bacteria > Myxococcota_A > Polyangia > Fen-1088 > Fen-1088 > DASZFV01. Next base: position 13,905 of record DASZWW010000239.1, on the reverse strand, counting down.
GAGGTGACGACCTTGCCGAGCTCGCGCACGTTGCCGGGCCACGGGTGCAGGCACAGCGAGTGAAACGCCGCCAGCTCGAACGGCTTGGCGCGCTCGCCCATGAGGTAGGACACGAGCGCACCGATGTCCTCTACGCGCTCGCGGAGCGGGGGGATCCGGATCGGCTCGGCGCCCAGGCGCGCCGCGAGATCGGCGCGCAGGCCGACGTTCGTGGACTTTCCGGGCGCCGTCGTGCGGCTCGTCGCGGCGATGATGCGGGTGTCGATGCGCCGCGGACGCACGCCGCCCACGGGCGCGAGCACGCGGTCCTGCGTGAACCGCAGCAGCTTCGTCTGCAGCTCTGGCGCCATCTCCCCGATCTCGTCCAGGAACAGCGTGCCGCCCTCGGCCTCCTCGATGATGCCGGGCTTGGACGCGGCCGCCTGCGAGTGCGCGCCGCGCAGGTAGCCGAACAGCTCGCTCTCGACGAGCTCACGCGGGATGGCCGCGCAGTTGATGGCGACGAACTTGCCCGTGCGCCCGCTCGCGCGATGGATGGCGTTTGCGTAGATCTCCTTGCCAACGCCGGTCTCGCCCGTGAGCAGGATCTCCTCGCCTGCCTCGGCCAGTTTGCGCAGCTTTCCGCACAGCACCGCCAGCGTGGGGTTGATCGTCGCCACGGGGCCGAGCGGACGCTCGAGCTCGGCCACGATCGCGCCCAGCTCGTTGAGCGACACCATGCGAAAGACCGCGGCGTGCCCGCCCACGAAGAGCAACGATCCCTCGTGCAGCTTGACGGTGGGATGCGCGACGACACCGTCCACCACGGTCCCGTTGGTGCTGCCGAGGTCGGTGAGCTCGAACTTGTCTCCCGCGCGCGAGATCGTGGCGTGGCGCCCGGAGACCATGCGGTCCCGCAGCACGAGGCTCGCGGTGCCCGGCTCCGCGGGCGCGACCGGCTTACGGCCCAGAACCAACGTTCGTTCGAACACAACGATGCGGCCGTTAGCGGGCGGCGTCCGCCCTTCCGCATTGCCAACGATGAGCAGAACGGGGACTTGCCGCTTGTCCTCTTTGTGCCGCTTCCGGGGCACGAGCGTAATGCTGTCGTTGGGCGTTATCACCGGGCATCACTCTCGAAAGACAATGTATTCGAGGCTGCAATTGAAGTTCTACAGCTAAAACGCTCCTGAGGGTCTCTGTTCCGCGAAAACCCGCGGGCTTTCGCGGTCCGAGTTGCGGTGCGCTCCTTGCTGAAAGGGGGGACGGCTCCGGCGCAACGGTCGTCGCGTTGACGGTCGTGCGTCATCCGGAGCGGACAAAAAAACACAGGAGACCCGCCATGCTCAAGGCCATCGCGCTCGCCGGCATTTTCATCTTCACGTCCGCCGTCGTCCCCTCGGTCAACGCCTCGTCCAAGACGACGACCAAGTCGACGATCTCCACGCCGAAAGCGCCCGCGCCTCAGGGCTGGTGCCCCACCGGCTGCTGAACGAGCAGCACGCCGATGTCGGCGCGCGCCGAGCTCCAGGTGCCCACGCTCGGAGCATCGGCGGCGCCCGGGACGGGCGGGAGATACGGACAGTCGTCGGCGCCCGTCGCCGCCGACTTGTCGACGGCCACCGTTTGCGTCTGGGCGCCCGCTTCGACGTCGTATTGCGCCCATGTGGGGGCCTGATCCGTCCCCTGCAGCGCCCACAACCGCGTGGGCGAGATCCAGTGTGGCGCGCACTGCGGGCGAGCCGGCCCGAGGTCGCGGATCGCCCCCCGCGCGTCCGCGACCTTGAGACGCTCGCTCCCGAGGATCGTGAAGTAGGCGATGTACCGTTGGTCCGGCGACGCCACCGGTTGGATGGATGACTCCACGGTCGCAAGCACGTCCTCGCAGGCGCCCGAGAGCGAGCACTTTCTGATCACCTGGCGGGCACCGTCGGCGTAGAGGAATCCGCTCCCGTCGGGCAGGAAGTGGGGCGTCCAGTCGAGCGGACCCGCGGTCAGCGTCCGGGGAGGACCGTCGACCGGGAAGAGCCGGATCGAAGCGGTGAATCCCAGGCTCTCGTGCGTGACGATGAGATCACCGCGCGCCGACAGATCGGGCAGGTGGCTCTGCCCGTCGTCGGTCAACCGCGCGGTGCGCTTTCCGCCCTCGTAGCGCCAGACGTCCTTCTCCTCTAGGGCGGACACGACGGCGACCCGGCGGTCTCCTCGGCGAGGCATGCCGAGGTTCCGTCCGGGAACGCCGCCGAGGCGCGTCGCGGCGGCAGCGTCGAGATCGAGGCTCGCCAGGATGTTCCCTCGCGGGCTGGCGGACGTGAAGAGGAGGCTATCGTTGGCTCCGAACGCCAGGTTGGTCGCGGATTCCTCGAACAACATCGACCTGCGAATGGCGAGCGACGGCAGCTCGTGGATGACCACGTGCCGGCGGTAGGCGCGGTCGATGTAGCGCAGCGCCATCTCCCGGCCGTCGGGCGCGACGGCCTTCTGGAGGAGCATGCCGCCGTCGTCGACGGGCCCCGGGAGGATCCGCGTCGTCATGACGGGGACGGAGAAGACGGCGGCGTGAGCGTCGTCGGCGGTGTATGCGAACTCGCGGCCGGAGGGCAGCCACACCGGATCGCTCCCGAACGTCATCGACTTCGCCTTCGCGACGCCTCCCTCGGCGGGGGCCAGCATGATCTCGTGGCGGCCGCTGTCGTCGAGGCGTTCGTAGAGGATGTCTCCTTGCTCCGAGCGCTGCGGGCAGCCGACCGCGAACGTCGCCTCGGCGAGGGCGGCGGGCGCCTGGCTCCCGCTCTCGACGTCGAGCGTGAGGGCGCGGCGCGGCTTGCCCACGACGACCTGCAAGGTCCGATCGGGCACGATCCACGACAGGCACTGGACCGGCTCGTGGAACGAGGCGACGACCCGCATCGCCTTCGAGAGGTCCGCCGCCTCTCCGCCGACCTTGATCGGCGCCGGGGTCGACGCCCGCGTCTCGGAGATCGCCGAGGCGCGCCGCCAGAGGTGTCCGGTCGAGAGCGCCGCCGCGCTGGCCGTGGCGGCCGCGACGGCCAGCCAAGCCCAGCGGGCGCGCCCGTGGCGCGGCACCCAGCGAGAACGGAGGTGTCCCGCGAGCGCCGCCTCGACGCGCAGGCGGGCCTCGCGACCGTTGGCCGGCCGGGCCGCGGGCTCGGCCTGGATGCACTCCTCGAGCACGGTGACGAGGGCCTTCTCCTCGGGGGCGAGGGGGCCGCTGCCGGGGAGCGACACCCGGCGATACGTCCCGGGCGCCCACTCGGGACGCTGCCCGAAGAGGATCTCGTGCATGACCACGCCGAGCGACCAGACGTCCGACGCGAAGGACGCCTGATCCCCCATGACGATCTCCGGCGCCATGTACGAGGGCGTCCCCACGAGGATGCTCACGACGGAGCCCTCCGCCGGGTTGGTGGCGAGGCCGAAGTCGGAGAGCACGAGACGGCCGTCGTCCATGCGCAGGAAGTTGTCCGGCTTGAGATCCCGATGAACGATGCCGGCGTCGTGGATCGCCTCGAGGCCGCCGACGACCGCGCGGAGGTCGGCGAGGCGCTCCGAGAGCGCCCTGCCCTTCTCGCGCGGCTTGATGTGCTCGCGCAGCGTCCCGGACGAGGCGAGCTCCATGGAGATGAACCAGTGTCCGTCCGCCTGACCGATGTCGAAGACGCGGCACACGTTCGGGTGCTGGATCTGACGGGCCAGCCGGAGCTCGCGCGAGAAGCGCTCGATCCAGCGCGGGTCGGCGGCCAGCTCGGGCTTGAGGATCTTGAGCGCGACCGGGATCTGGGCCACTCGATCGAACGCGCGCAGCACGATCCCGCTGCCGCCCTTGCCGAGCGAGGCCTCGACCTGGTAGCGCCCCGCGAGCACCATCCCGCGCACGATCTCGGGGGCCGTGGCGCGCACGAGCACGGACTCGCCGACCGCCGTGACGCTCGGTTCGGCGTCGGCGTCCGCCGACTGATCGCGCGCTTGCGCTGATGGAGGCACACCCATCGCGCGGTAGCGTACCTTCTTTGTAGTAGGGAACCAAGACGGGAGCGCGTCATCCAGCGCGCGCCGCGCTGACGATCCGCGCCGGAAGGCTCCGGGCTGACTACTTGCGGTAGCGAACCGGGTCGATGCCGAACTTCACGATCCAGCGCCAGACGACGGCCCACTGCCGGTCGAGCGTGCGCGCGACCTGGGCGACGTTGCCGTCATGTTGCTTGAGCAGCTCCTCGAGCTCGGCGCGCGAGGGCGAGGCCCGACGCACCGGCGCGGGCGCCGGGCTGCCCGGACGGGCCGAAGGCTCCATGACCGCCGTGACGACCTCCGGCAGGTGGCTGAGCCGCAGCGTCGCGGCGCCCTCAGACACGGCGAGGGCCTCGTGGATGACCTTCTGGAGCTCGCGCACGTTGCGCGGCCACCCGTAGTGGCACAGCGCATGAAACGCCGCCGGTTCGAGCTCGGGCGCGGGGCGCGTCTCGCCGGCCGACAGGAAGTATCGGATGAGGACGCCGAGGTCCTCGATGCGCTCGCGCAACGCCGGGATCCGGATCGCCTGCGCGCCCAGGCGCGCCGCGAGGTCCGAGCGCAGCTCGCCCGTCGCGCCCGCGTTGTTGGTCGCCGCGACGACCTGCACGTCGACGCGCCTCGGGGTGGTCGAGCCGAGCGGCGTCACCTCCCGGTCCTGGAGGAAGCGCAGCAGCTTCGCCTGGAGCCGGGGGTTCATGTCGCCGATCTCGTCGAGGAAGAGCGTCCCGCCGTCCGCCGCCTGGATGAGCCCCGTCTTGGCCTCGCTCGCCGTCGAGTGGGCGCCGCGCGTGAAGCCGAAGAGCTCGCTCTCCGCCAGCTCGCCCGGGATCGCCGCGCAGTTGATGGCGACGAGCCGACCCGAGCGCTTGGAGGCGGCGTGGACGGCCCGCGCGTAGACCTCCTTCCCGGCGCCCGTCTCGCCCGTGATGAGCACCTCGGTGCCCGAGCGGGCGAGCCGCCGCAGGCGCCACAGCGTCACCGCGAGCGCGGGCGAGGCCGTGGGCACGGGGCCGAACGGCGTCGCCTGGTCCTCGGCGATGGCCGTCAGGGCCTCCTCGCTGACGCGGCGGAAGAGCGCGGCGTGCCCCCCGAACAGCAGGAGGTTGCCGTCTGCGAGACGGACCCGCCCCGCGAGGCGGCGGCCGTCCACGAAGGTGCCGTTGAGGCTCCCCGCGTCCTCGGCGTCGACGCCGCCGGGGACGCGCTCGAGGCGCAGGTGGGAGCGCGACAGCAGCTTGTCCGGCACCCCGAGGCGCCCGTCGGACTCGTCCCCGGATTCGCCGCGGGCGCGCCCGATCTCCAGCGTCCGCGGGAGCTTGACGACGCGCGGCAACTCGAGCCCTCCGCCCCGCTGGGCGCTGCCGATCATCAAGAGGACCGCGACCGTATCCTTCGCCGGCCCTTGAGCGCCGTCCTGCCTGATGGTCACCGAGGCGTCGCCGAGCCCGTCCACGGGCCATCCATACACCACGGACCCAGGGGTCCGCCAGCGTCCGATCTATGACAGTCAGATCTGACCTCTGACTCGCTTGACGGCGCGATGAGGGTAAACCCTCGATGCGGTGCGGCCGGGACCCTACGAGGGGGGTGGCACATCGCTTGCCTTACCCGGGGCCCGTGACAAACCCCAACCTTCATCCCTGCTTGAGCATTCTGATCGTCGACGATGACGCCTGCGTTCGGTCGTCGTTGGCCCAGTGGTTTCGCGACGCTCGCTGGTCCGTTCGCACGGCCGAACGTTGCGTTCAGGCCGTCGCGATGGCCGGTCTTGCGGCGCCGAGCTACCTCATCGTGGAGCAGAAGCTCGCCGACGGGACGGGCTTCGATCTCCTGTCCAAGATGCGGGCGTTCAACCCCGAGGTGGCGGCCATCGTCCTGACCCGCTACCCGTCGGTGGCGGCCGCGGTCCACGCCATCCGCATGGGCTTCCAGGACTACCTGGCCAAGCCCATCGAGCCCCGGCGCGTCGCCGCCCTGTTCGGCGCCATGCCCGATCTCGGCCACAGCGAGAGCGCGGCGAACGACGTCTTCGAGGCCGACGAGGAGCCCGCCTCGCTGGCGCGGGTCGAGTGGGAGCACATTCACACCGTGCTGCTCGACTGTGGCGGCAACATCTCGGAGGCGGCCCGGGTGCTGGGCCTCCACCGTCGCTCGCTGCAGCGGAAGCTCCGCCGCGTGGGCCCGCCGGTCGAGACCGCGAGCCGCGCCCGTTAGCCACGCCCGCCCGTCAGCGGGCGGGCAGCCCTCTTTCGGACAGCGAACGAACGAACTACTTCCGCTGGTCCATGCTCACGTAGTGCGTGAGCGCCGGCCCGGTGTAGACCTGGCGAGGCCGGAAGATCTTCGTCGTCGGATCCTCGTTCATCTCTTTCCAGTGCGCGATCCAGCCCGGCGTGCGGCCGATCGCGAACATGACGGTGAACATGTTCGTCGGGATCCCGAGGGCCCTGTAGATGATGCCGCTGTAAAAGTCGACGTTCGGGTAGAGCTTGCGCTCGACGAAGTACGGGTCGGAGAGCGCCGCCTCCTCGAGGGCCTTGGCGATGTCGAGCAGCGGGTCGGGCTGCTTCATCTTCTTCATGACCTTGTCGGCCCAGACCTTGATGATCTTGGCGCGCGGGTCGTAGTTCTTGTAGACGCGGTGGCCGAAGCCCATGAGGCGGAAGCCGGAGTCCTTCTTCTTCGCGAGGTCGACGAACTTCTTCGGCCCGCCGCCGTCGTTCTTGATCTCCTGCAGCATGACGAGCACCTCCTCGTTGGCGCCGCCGTGGAGCGGGCCCCACAGGGCGCAGATGCCGGCGGAGATCGCCGCGAAGAGGTTGGCCTGCGAGCTGCCGACCTGGCGCACCGTGGAGGTACTGCAGTTCTGCTCGTGATCGGCGTGGAGGATGAGCAGCAGGTTGAGGACCTTCACGATGTCCTCGTCGATGTCGTACGGCTCGGCCGGCACCGAGAACATCATGTTGAGGAAGTTCGCACAGTAGCTGAGGCTGTTCTTCGGGTAGACGAACGGCTGGCCGATCGAGCGCTTGTAGGAGTAGGCCGCGATCGTCCGCATCTTCGAGATCAGGCGGGCGATCGTCGCGTCCTGCTCCTCGCGGTTCTTCACGTCGAGCGCCTGCGGGTAGAAGCTCGAGAGCGTGCACACCATCGACGACAGGATGGCCATCGGGTGCGCCGTGCCGGGGAAGCCGTCGAAGAAGCGCTTCATGTCCTCGTGGAGCATCGAGTGGCGCGTGAGCTGCTCCGAGAAGCCGGCCAGCTCCGCGCTCGACGGCAGCTTGCCGTAGATGAGGAGGTAGGCGACCTCGACGAAGGTCGACTTCTCGGCCAGCTCCTCGATGGGGATGCCGCGGTAGCGGAGGACGCCCTTCTCGCCGTCGAGGAACGTGATCGCGCTCTTCGTCGACGCCGTGTTCATGTACGCCGGGTCGAGCGTGACGTAGCCCGTCTGGGCCCGCAGCTTGCCGATGTCGATCCCGCGCTCGTCCTCCGTCCCCACGACCACCGGGAGCTCCATCACGGCGTTATCGATCTTCAGCTCGACTTTGGGCGGTGCGTTCGACAAGGGCTCTTCCTCCTGGGTCCGGAGCGCAGCATAGCCTATATACTTCTTTCGTGAACGTCAGAAGCGTCGCGACGGCGATCGTTTCGGTACTGTCAGGCACCGTCGGAGCCGCGGGCGCTTTCGGAGCCGCGGGCGCTTTCGCAGCCGTCGGGCACGGTCCCGACACGAGGGCGGCCCCGGCCCTGTCGGCTCCCAGCGAGGCGCCGCTCGGTCAGGTCCTGGAGCGCGTCGACGAGCTGCACAAGCGCCGGGACGATCGCGCCGCCTTGGCGGAGGAGCAGTCGCTCGTGCAGGGCGCGCTCGCGCGCGCGCCCGGGGACTTCGACGTGCTCTGGCGCGCGGCGCGCGTGGACTTCTGGCTCTCCGACGATCCGGGCCAGAGCCACGACGAGCGGTCGCGCATCGGCAAGCTCGGCTGGGACCTCGCCGAGCGCGCCGTCGCCGCGAGCCCGAACCGCGTCGAGGGGCATTACTGGGCGGCCGTGTGCATGGGCAACTACGCCCTCGGTCTCGGCGTCGTCAAGGCGCTCGCGCAGGGCATGGAGGGCAAGTTCCGGGAGCGCCTTGGGCGCGCCGAGCAGCTCGACCGCCGCTACGAGCAAGGCGCGATCGACACCGCCTGGGGGCGCTTCTACGACAAGCTGCCGTGGCCGAAGCGCGACCGCGAGGAGGCCGAGCGCCACTTCAAGCGCGCCGTCGAGGTGAACAACTTCAACCTGCGGGCGCGCGTCTACCTCGCGAGCACCTACATCGACGAGGATCGCGTCGCCGACGCCAAGCGCCTCCTCGACGAGGTCGCCGCCGCGCCGCCCGGCCGCTACGACGCGCCCGAGGAGCGGCGCGCGAAGGCGATCGGCGCGGGGCTGGCGGCGAAGCTCAAGTGACGACGACGGTCGTGATCGCCGCCGCGGGCTGGGGGAAGAAGAGGTAGTTCGCGATCGCGGGCGCGCCGCCGTAGCGCTCGGAGTAGTCGGCGGGATCGAAGCCCTCGGGCGGCGAGAGGATCTCGCCGAAGTCGAGGTGGCGGATGTCGTGCTCCGCGAGCACGGCGACCAGCGCCTGGAAGCGCTTGAGCAGCACCGGATCGAACACGCCCGTGCGCGGCGCCTCCGTGATCACGAGCGGACCGGCGCCGTCGTCCCGGTCGCGCGTCGCGCGCATCGTGACCTGCTGGACGCCCGCGAACCGCGCCACCGTCGAGAGCGCGACGCGGAGGTAGAGCTCCTCGACGTCGCCGTCGTCCTCGAGGCGATCGACGAGCCCCTCGCGCCGCTCGAGGAGCGACGGCGTCCGCCCGAGGCACAGGACGTAGACGTAGTCGCACGTCTCCTCCGCCGTGCCGGGGCGATGGATGGCGAGCGCCTTGAGGCGCGACGCCAGGGCCCGCGCGAGCGCCGCGCCCTCCCCCGCCGTCACCCCGGCGCCGAACGCCGCCGCCTCGTCGCGCTCGGTCCAGCGGCGCGTCGGGTAGAGCCGCGCCAGCGCCTCGTCGACGGCGGCGAACATGCCGTGCTTGCGCGAGTCGCAGCCGCCCTTGTTGCCGCAGCTCGTGCAACCTCCGCCGTCAGCCACGTCGCACGTCCGTCCTCAGTGGGGCTCGCGCCGGGCCGCCGCGAGGGCCTCGTCGAGCATGGCCTGGTGCTGCGCCGGATCGGCCCAGCGCGCCTGGCCCTCGGGCGGCAGCAGGTGGATCGGATCGAAGTAGTAGTAGACCTGCCCGGGGTGGACGGCCGGCGCCGTGTACACCGACACGCCCGTCGTGCGGTCGTAGTGCTCGTAGGAGTGGGCGTCGCGCTTGCCCCCGCCGCCGGGCGCGTCGACGACGACCGTGGGCGTGTTGAAGCCGGCCGTCGCGCCGCGGATGCCCTTCTCGACGTCGAGGGCCGTCTGCAGCGTCGTGCGCAGATCCTCGACGCCCTTCACGAGGTCGTGGACGTAGACGTAGTACGGGTGGACGTTCAGGTACGACAGGCGCTTGACGAGCAGGCGCATCGTCTCGACCGAGTCGTTCACGCGCCGCTGCAGCACGGTCTGGTTTCGCACGGTGATGCCGCGCTCGAAGAGCTTGTCCATCGCCCGCCGCGTGATCTCGGTGATCTCGCGCGGGTGGTTGAAGTGCGTGTGGAGGACGACCTCCTTGTGCAGCGCGCGGCCGTGCTCGACGACGCCCGTGAGCGCGTCGGTCCACGCGTCGTCGGTGAGCAGCCGCTGCGGCATGACGGCCGGCCCCTTCGTCGCGAACCGCATGCGCCGCACGTGATCGATGCCGAGCAGCGTCTCTCCGATCTGCGTGATCTGCTCGGCGCGCAGCTGGTAGACGTCGCCCCCCGAGATGACGACGTCCTCGAGCTCGGGCCGCGAGCGGATGTACTCGAACGTCCTCTCCCACCGCTCGGCGTTCACCTTGAGCTGGAACTTCTCGACCTCCTCGGTGTCGATGCCCACCGCGTAGCTGCGCGTGCAGAAGCGGCAGTAGACCGGGCAGGTGTCGAGGGCCAGGAACAGCGCCTTGTCGACGTAGCGGTGGGTCAGGCCCGGCACGGCCATGTCGGCGCGCTCGTGCAGCGAGTCGAGGTCGAGCTTCGGGTGATCGGGCAGGAGGCGCGACGCGAGCGGGATGAACTGGATCCGCAGCGGGTCCTCGTGCGGGCTCGCCCAGTCGATGAGCGAGAGGAGGTAGGGCGACACGCGCACGGACATGGGCGCGCGCTCGAACCCGCGCTCGGCGTCGGCGACGAACGCGTCGGACACGAGGCCCTTGAGCGTCTCGAGCAGCTTCTTGATGTTCGTGATCGAGTGCTTGGCCTGCCAGCGGTGATCGAGGAACTCGGCCTCCGAGACCGCGGCGTACGCCGGGATGCGCCGCCAGAAGTCGCCGCCGAGGAGGTCCCGGTGCGTCAGGGTCGCGGGATCGACGGGCGGCTTGCGCGAGGGCGAGGGCTCGGCGCCCTCCCCCTCGACGTCGATCACAGGGAGCTTGCCTGCGTCCGGTGCGGGGGCCATCACCATCAGCCTAGCGCGCGCCGCGCGAGCCTCAAAGCTCGGATCGGTCGGCGTCCGCGTCCTGGCGGCCGAGCTTGCGCAGGAGGAGCGGCAGGTCGTCGCCCGCGCGCACCGCGAGCGAGAGGCCGCCGCGGTCGAGCGGCTCGGCGTGCCCCACGGCCGCCGCGTCGGTGAAGCCGAAGACGGAGACGCGATCGCCCGGCTCCAGGCGATCGTCGTTCACGAGGTGCCCGCGGGCGACGATGACGCAGGCGGTCTGCCCGTCCTCCTCGTCGACCAAAAAAAAGTCGTGTCCCTCCTCGACCGCCAAGCGTACATTATCGGTGTCCATCGTACTGTGGATCCAGATGTGGGACTTTAGGCCACCTTCAGCGCCGCCGGAGCGCAAACGCCGGATGGTTCCGCGGACATGCACCGCCGTCCCGACCGGCAGCCGCGCCGCCCGCCCGATTGGAGTCGGCGCCACGCCGAGGGCGCGCAGCCGGCGCCGGAGCGTGCGGCGAGCTGTCGCAGTGCCGCTCCTCGTGCCGGCCGTCCACTCCGATCCGCACAGGGTGGCGAGCGAGCGCCACGATCGGAACCCCTCGAGCGCCGCGCGGAGCTGGTCCCCTCCGCCCGCCGCGACGTCGAGCAGGAGCTCACGGAGGCGCGCGAGCGCGAGCGGCGCCGGCCCCTCGGTGACGCGCCGGAAGCCGCCCGCGAAGCTCGTCTCGCCAACCGCAGTGTCAGCCACGGGGGCAGGAGCCTAGCGCAGATGGAGGCCGCGCTCACGAGACGCTGCGACGCGTGCGGATACCGCTTCGAGGCGTCGCAGGACGTCTGCACAGTCGACGGCAAGCGCCTGCCCCCGCCCGACCCGCGCGCGGGAGTCCTCGGGAGCTTCCGCCTCGTCGAGCGCCTGGGCGACGGCGGCATGGGCGCCGTGTACCGGGCCGTGCACGATCGCCTCGGGCGGGTCGTCGCCATCAAGCTCCTGCACAAGGATCTCACCTCGGATCGCGGCCTGGTCGGGCGCTTCTTCGCCGAGGCGCGCGCCGCCAACACGATCCGCCACGAGCACGTCGTCGAGGTCTACGACTTCGTCGAGTCGGGCGACGACGTGTACTTCGTCATGGAGTACCTCAAGGGCGAGGACCTCCACGACGCCATCCACAAGCCGCACGGACGCGGTCAGGCCGCGGGCGCGGGCATGCCCCCTGAGCGCGCCTGCTCGATCCTCGAGCAGATCGCGGCGGCGCTGCACGCCACCCACGCGCGGAACATCGTGCACCGGGACCTCAAGCCGGAGAACGTCTTCCTGGCCGAGAAGGACGGGCGCCCCGACTTCGTGAAGATCTTCGACTATGGCGTGGCCAAGCTCGATCGCCCCGACGGGCGCTCCACGGTCCAGGGCGCGGTGCTGGGCACGCCCGAGTACATGGCGCCCGAGCAGGCGTCGGGCGGCGCCGTCGACGGCCGCGCCGATCTGTACTCGCTCGGCTGCATCGCCTACGAGATGCTGACCCGCCGGCAGATCTTCGGCGGCGGCACGCAGCCCGAGATCCTGCTGCGTCAGATCGGCGAGGCGGCGCCGCCCCTGCGCACGTTCGCACCCGAGCTGCCGGCGGCGCTCGACGCGGCGATCATGCGCGCGCTGGAGAAGGATCCGGCGCGCCGGCCGCAGACGGCGCTGGCCTTCGCCGAGAGCCTCGCCGCCGCGCTCGGACGCGATCTCGAGACGCCGGCGGCCTTCCGGGGCCCCGCCCGCGGGCGTCAGGCGGGCGGGGCGCGCACGCTCACGAGCCCCACGCTCACCCTGACGCTGCGGCAGTCGCGCACGGCGCGCTGGCGCTGGCTCGCCGTCGGCGCGGCGGTGGCGACGCTGTTGACCGGCGCGGTCGTGGCCGCCAAGCGGCGCGCCGCGCGCGCGCCGGCGGCGGCGCCGGTCGTCGTCAAGACGACGCCGCTCGTGACGGTGCAGCTGCAGACGATCCCGAGCGGCGCCGAGGTGGTCGACGAGCACGCCGCGCGCCTCGGCGTGACGCCGACCGAGCTCGTGCTGCCCGCGGGGAGCGCGCGCCTCCTGCGCTTCCAGAAGTCCGGGTTCCGGCCCATCGAGCGCCGCCTCGACGCGGCCGCCGACACGACCGTCGCCGTCCACCTCGATCCCGAGCAGCGGCCCGCGCCCCGCCGGGACCGCGGGCGCGCGGCGACGAGGCGCTCCGCGGCCGACGTCAGCGCCGCCGCGACGATCGATCCCTTCGGGAAATGATGGAGCGCCCCGCCGACCTCGCCGCCACGGCCGCCGCCGAGACCCCCGCCGGGGGCCGCCCGGGTCCGCGGGTCGGCGAGCAGATCGGCGCCTACCGCCTCGTGCGGCTCCTCGGCGAGGGCACGGGCGGACGGGTGTTCGAGGTCGTGCACGAGAAGCTGGAGCGGCGGGCGGCGCTCAAGCTGCTCGACGCCGCGCACGCGGCGCGGCCGTCGGCGCGGGCGCGGTTCTTCGCCGAGGCGCTGTCGATCAACCGCATCGACCACCCGCACATCGTCGAGGTCACCGACATCGTCGAGACGGACGAGCACGCGGGCCTCGTCATGGAGCTGCTCGAGGGGCTCTCGCTCGGCGCGGCCATGCGCGAGGGGCCCCTGCTGCCCGAGCGCTTCCTGCCCGTGCTCGCGCAGGTCTGCGAGGCCCTGGCGGCCGCGCACGCCGCGGGCTTCGTGCACCGCGATCTCAAGCCGGAGAACGTCTTCCTCTGCGAGCGTCACGGCGTGCCCGACTTCGTCAAGCTCCTCGACTTCGGCGTGGCGGCGCCGCTGCCGACGCGCACGCCCTCGGGCGTCCGCGCGACCGACTCCTCGTCGTCGGGCGTGCGCCGCGCCTTCGTCGGCACGCCGGCCTACGCGTCGCCCGAGCAGGCCTCGGGCGCGCCCGTCGATCACACGACCGACCTCTACGCCGTGGGCGTCATGCTCTACGAGCTCACCTGCGGGCGTCTGCCGTTCGAGGGCTGGAGCGCGGGCGAGCTGCTCATCCAGCACATGAGCGCGCCCGTGCCGCGGCTGCCCGCGGAGATCGTCGCGACGCCGCTCGGGCGCGCGCTCGACGCGATCGTGCAGGGCTGCATGGCCAAGGAGCCGCTCGATCGGTTCTCCTCGGCCGCGGAGCTCGGGGCCCAGCTCGCGGCGCTCGCGCGCGGGGAGCGCGTCTCGATCGTCACCCCCGCGACGCCGCTCGGCCGTCCGCGGCGCCTGCGCACCATCGCGCTCGCGGCGGCGGGCGCGCTCGGCGTGCTCGCCGGCGGCAGCTTCCTCGTCGAGCGCGCGCTCTCGCGCGCGGCCCC
>DASZWW010000238.1:0-25690 GCA_035546175.1 Polyangia bacterium | reverse complement strand
TCACGTCCCGAGCCCGTCGGGTGGCGGCGGGGGCGGCGGCATCAACCTGTCTGGCGGGGGCAAGGACGCCGGCGGCATCCTCGTCGCCATCGTGATCGTGGCCATCGTCGCGGCGACGGTCGCCACCGTGTCTCTCGCCGCGAGCGAGGGCGTGAAGTTCGACGGCCACGTCGAGATGGCGCCCGAGCAGCGGATCTACCTCGAGCGCGGCGGCTCCTCGTTCCCTGTCCGGCTCCTCGAGCTCACCCCCGAGGAGGCCGAGCTCGCGGGCTCGGCGGTCGTCATGGACGACGAGGGCTACGGCCTCCGTCCCCTCGACCACGCGCCGCTCGATCGCAAGGGCGGCGTGTTCCGCTTCGACCTCGGCGCCGGCGCGTTCACGATCGGCGACGCGCGGGCCTCAGGCATCAGCTCGCACATCCAGGCCGGCGCGTTCTTGACGCACACGTTCGGCCTGGTGCTCGACCTCGGGCTCGCCGGCGGCACGCTCGACCCCTGCTGCGCGGGCGCGCTCGCGCCGGGCGGCACGCTCACGCGGCACTCCATCGGCCTCGAGGCCGAGGCCCTGCCGCTGGCCGCCGGTCCCGTCCACCTCGGCGCCTTCGCGGGCGGCGGCCTCGCGATCGCGGGCGCGGGCGGCAGCTACGAGACGGGCCCGCTGGTGGGCGGCGGCCTCCTGCTCGAGCTCGATCTGACGTCGCACCTCGCGCTCGCGCTGCGCGGCGGCGCGAGCTGGGCGTGGCTCCCGAGCGACTCGTCGTCCTCGGGCACGCTCACCGGTGGGTTGTCGATCTACTAAGGAGGGGGGACCGCCCGGCGCCTCGGGCGTCGGCTCGCGCGGCAGGCTCCGCCCGGCGCCTCTGCGTCCCCCCTGGCCCCCGCTGGTCGCCGCGGCAGAGCCGCGTCGCCCAGCCGATCCCGAACGCGACCCCTTCGTCGTACGCGGGTGCGGGCACGCCCACGGAAGCTACCAAGAACCGCGGACCGCCCGGCGCCTCTGCGTCCCCCCTGGCCCCCGCTGGTCGCCACGGCAGAGCCGCGTCGCCCAGCCGATCTCGAACGCGACCCCTTCGTCGTACGCGGGTGGGCGGGCACGCCCATGGGATTACTGGGGCCGCTGGGCCGGGGGCAAACGTGACCGTCCTCGACACTGCGCCCGCATTTCTGTTACACAGGTCGCGGCTGGGGCGGCGCGGCAGCGTTATTTCGCTACTCGACGAGGAGTGTCCATGACCAACGGCAAGCTTGCGATCGGCGCGTTTCTCTTGGCGGGGCTCGGCGCCGCGTGCAGCAGCTCGAAGGGCAACCCGACGGGGACGGCGGGCTCGTCGGCGGGCGGCTCGACGGGCGGGTCGACGGGCGCGGCCGGCACCGGGGGCGCCGGGGGCTCGACAGGCGGGTCGACGGGCACGGGGGGCTCGGGCGGCGGCGGCGCCGCGGGGACCGTGGCCCTCGCGACGCCGGTCGAGCTCGTGAGCGCCCAGGGCTGCGGCAACCTGCGCCTCGCGCTCGCGAACGGGACGATCTACTACACGAACCAGCTGGCCGGCACGGTGAGCAGCATTGCGGTCGCGGGCGGCACGCCCACGGTCATCGCGATGAACCAGCTGCAGCCGAACCCGATCGCCGCCGACGCGACGAGCGTCTACTGGGGCAACGACGGCGACGCGAGCGTCATGAAGGCTCCCGTGGGAGGCGGCGCGGCGTCCGTCCTCTTCGCGCTGGGCGGCTCCGACGGGGGCGCGCCGGACGCGGGCGCCGGGGCGATCACCTACCCGAACGCGCTCCTCGTGAGCGGCACGACGCTGTTCGTCGGGCGCGGCCTCGACACGTACAAGCTCCCGACCGCCGGCGGCGCCGCCGTGCAGCTCAGCCACTCGCTGGAGATCGGCTACCCCGGCGCCTTCGCGTTCGACGGGACCCACCTCTATCAGACCGAGATCTCGCACAACGCCATCACGCGCGAGGTGATCGACGGGACCCAGAAGGGCGCCATCACGGACGGCACGATCCACGACCTCGCGCCCGATCGGATCGCGGTGTCCCGCGCGGCCCTCGTGACCGACGCCATCCAGATCTCGGGCCAGAACCTCGTGTGGGCCAACGGGACGGACATCGAGTTCCACGACAAGGACATGTCGGAGACCCAGATGACCGTCGGCCGCATCAACAGCGCGGCCGGCTTCAACCCGCTGACGGGCTTCATCATCAGCGACGGCAAGATCTATCTCGGCGAGTCGTCCGACAACAACGTCGAGGTCACGCCCCTGACGTTCACGCCCTCGACGAACGCGCCGCCGCCCGTCGTGATCGCGATGCAGCAGCCGAACCCCGCCGAGTTCGCCGCCGACGCGACGAACATCTACTACACGACCGTTACCAAGAACGACGCCACCGGCACCTGCAAGATCATGAAGCTGGCGAAGTGAGGGCGGGGCGAGCGATTATTTGACGGCCCGCGGGCCGCCTCTATCGTCGAGATGACACCGTCTCGAGAGGAGGCCCGGCATGGACTTCGTGCAGGTGCGTGAGCTCGTCCGCGTGAGGTACGAGCTTCGGACGTTGCTGGCGCAGAACCGCCGAGAGGAGGCGCGACCGTTGCTCGAGAGGCTGCGCGCGTTCGCCGCCGCCGACGAGGAGGAGCGCGCCGTGCTCGAGCCCGAGATCGCGCGCTGGGAGTGCAGCCTCGGCCGGTAGCGGCGAGGCTGCTCGTGCGAGGAGAGCTTTGGGCCGCGCCGCTACGGGATGATCATGCCCGGGCAGCCGTAGATCGCCTGGACGGTCTTGTAGGTCTTGTTCTTGACGCTGTCGCAGGCCGCGCCGTAAAGGACGATCGACGTCATGCCCGCGCCGTAGTCCCAGCCGTTCATGTGCGTCGTGTCGCGCGGGATCTTCATGCTGGCCTCACCGTTGCCGTAGACGCCGACGTTGTTCGGCACGGGCGGCGCCTGACCGAGGCCGAAGCTGCAGCTCGCGATCATGTCGCCGATCGTCCCGAGCACCTTGACGAGGTCCGCGGTGCTGCCGACGGGGTAGTAGTGCGTGGCTCCGGCCTGGGGACGGCCGCCGGCGTCGGCCAGCATGTTGAGCGTGGCGATCGCGGGCGCGACGTTGCCGACGCCCACGACGAACACGGGGATGCCCGCCGTCGCCGCCGCCATGACGGCCGCCACGGCGCCGGCGCTGTCGTCCGCGTCGTTCGCCTGACCGGGCGCGCAGTTCGGCTCGCCGTCGGTCGCGAGCAGGATGTACTTCGGGTTCGGATCCATGACCGTCATCAGATAGTCGGCGCCCGACTGCACGGCGAGCCGGGTCGGCGTGCTGCTCCCGGGGTTCGTCATCGCGATCGAGGCCATGATGGCGGCGCCGTTGTTGGCGCCGATGGGCACGGCGGCGCCGGGCGTGACGCCACAGGTGCCGTTGTTCGCGAAGTACTTGAGGCCCCAGCGGATGGTCATGTCCGTCTGCCCGACGACCATGTTGATGGCCGCCGTCGTGTCCGCCCACTTCGTCTCGCACGCGGCGCCGCGCGCGCACTTCATGTCGTTGAGGTCGTTGGCCATCGAGCCCGACTTGTCGAGGACGATGAGGAGGTCGGGCGGAACGTTCTGCAGGCCGACCTGCGTGGCGCCGCAGTTCACGCCGTCAGGCGTGGGGTTGCTGCCGTTCCCGGCCGCCGTGCCGGTCCCCGAGCCCGAGCCGGCCGCGCCCGAGCTCTGGCCCGTCGTGCCCGTGTGGTTCGCCTGGCCGAGGATGCCGGTGCCGCCGTAGCCCTGGCCCGTGGAGCCGGTCGCCGAGCCGGCGGGGCCGGGGTTGAAAGTGCAGCTCGCGGCCACGAACCCTCCGAAGGCAAGAACCGCGAAGAGGCTCTTGAGGGTCCGACCACTGAAAAGCCAATTCAACCGCATCACGTTCCTCCGGGGTGGGAGTTAGTCACGCCATTTTGAGCCCGTTGGCCCAGAAAACCATCAATAAAAAAAGCGATTGGGAGAACGATGTGCGGCGGCAAACGACGCAGTGACTGACGCATCGGGGCCAATTAGCGTCACTGTGCGACAACGTGTGCCGCGTTGCTCCCATGCCTGTGTCGTTCACCGTCGGCGAACGGCGCGCGTGGCTCGCGCGAGCCGCGGCTTCGCCTGCCTGCGATCCGGAAATGATCCTGGTCAGTTGTCCATGCCGCCGCAGTAGAGCCAGGCGAGCAGGGTGGCCTGCTCGTCCATCGAAAGGGGCTCGGCTCCGGCGGGGGGCATGCGGCAGGCGCGCACCTGGATCAGGATGTCGATCTGGAACTTCGAGATCTCCGTGTAGGTCTGGTAGGGCCGGTTCGGCTCCATGCCGGTCGGCGAGTGGCAGTTCGCCGTCGCGCAGCGCGCCTGGATGATCGGCGCGACGTCCGTCGCATAGCTCGGCCCGGGCGGCGAGGTGCACGTCGTCGGGAACGTCGGGCAGGCCGGGGCGGCGGGGGAGCCGCCGCAGGACGCGACCGCGAGCAGGGCGACGACGCGACCCAGACGGCGAGCGAGCGCGGGGCGCACGCCCGGCAGTCTGACACAGCCCGCGCCCGAGCCCGCGGAGGTGCGAAAATATTACGCAGCGCCCCGGCGCGCGGCCGGGACTAACCTGCGCTGCATGCGCACACTCACTCTATCTTCGATCGGGTTCGGCCTCGTGACCGGGGCCCTTCTTGGAAGCGGTTGCGGGGGCAGCTCCTCGCCGGCGATGAGCACCGCGGCCGAGGTCGTGGGGCCGGCCGATACGCACTGCACGATGAACGGCGTCGAGATCAAGCAGGAGATCGGGATGTGCGTCGCCGACACCGGCGGCACCGACGACGCGGGGGCGACGTCGCAGGACGACGCCGCGGCCGGTGACGACGGCGGCGGCGACAACGGCGGGGCCAGTGACTTCGGCGCGACTCTCTACAACCACGAGGGCGACGACGACGACTGCAAGTACCACGTCACGTGGACCTCGACGGCCGTCAAGGAGAACGAGGGCGTGACGTTCGACGTGACGGCGATCCGGCGCGCGGACGGCAAGCCCGCGCTCGGCGCGAACACCCAGCTCGAGGTGTTCATCGGCAATCACCCGACGCCCACCGTCGACATCCCGACCAAGGAGCTCGGGGGCGGCAAGTACCAGGTCGGCCCCGTCGTCTTCGACGAGCCGGGCCAGTGGACCGTGCGGTTCCACTTCTACGAGACCTGCTCGGACGCGCCCGAGGACTCGCCCCACGGGCACGCGGCGTTCTTCATTCAGGTCCCCTGACGGGGCCCGGACCGCGATCGGCGTCCCCGGTGGCGTCTGATAAGCTCGCATCAGATGTTGGAACCGCGGAACGCCTCGACGGGTCCCCCGCGCGCCTGGATCGGGTGGCTCGTCGTCGTCGCGGCCGCGCTCGGCTGCTCGAGCGGCGCGCGCTCGTCCGACGGGCTCATCGACGTCATGCTCGGCGACGCGGGGGCTCCGGCGTGCCTGGGTGACGCCGCGGCCCCTCCGGCCTGCTGGGCGGTCGGCCGGCTGACTTCGTCCTCGGGCTGCACCGACACCCACTGTGACCGCGACGGCGGGCTGCTCATGAGGACGGCCAACTACGCGGAGTGCGGGCTCGCGACGCCCGATCCGTCGGTCGACGCGCCGCCGAGCGTGCTGGCGGCAGAGCTGGGCGCGCTCTCGCTGTACGACGACCTGTGCGAATTTCACGCGACCGTCCTGCCCACGTGCGACGGCGACCGCTCCCTCGTCCTCGAGGCCGAGCTCACGTCGATGGCGGGGAAGATCGTGCCCTCGGGCGCGGCGCCGTACATCGAGGCTTACTCGAGCCCGGTCCACCCCGCGCCCAGCACGGGCGGCGGCATGGAGACCACGACGGGCAGCTACCGGATCGGGCCCGTGACGTTCGATCAGCCGGGGACCTGGACCGTGATCCTCCATTTCTTCGGCGGCTGCCGCGACTCGCTCCAGGAGAGCCCGCACGCTCACGTCACCATGAGCCTCGAGGTCCCGTGACGGGCGCGGCGCCGCTCTTCGCCCGAAGGCTCCTCGTCGCGGCCGCGGCCGCTCTCGCCGGGGCGGCGCTGCCGGCGGCGTGCGGCTCGACCGCTCCCGCGGCCCTCCTCACGCGCGACCAGGTCCAGGACCCCGAGGTCTGTCAGTCCTGCCACCCGACCCAGTACGCGCAGTGGTCGGGCAGCATGCACGCGTACGCCTCCCAGGACCCGGTCTTCCGGGCGATGAACAAGCGGGGGCAGCGCGAGACGAACGGCGCGCTCGGCGATTTCTGCGTCAAGTGCCACGCGCCCGTGGCCGTGCAGCAGAACCTCACGAAGGACGGCCTCGACCTCGACTCCCTCCCGCCGCCGGCCCAGCGGGGCGTGACCTGCTACTTCTGCCACTCGACGGTGTCGGCCGACGGCGTGCACGACGACCCGCTGTCCCTCGCGGCGGACGGCGAGAGCCTCTTCGGGCCCTTCTCCGATCCCCTCCCCGGGACCCCGCACAAGGTCAGCCACTCCAACCTCCTCGACGGGCTCCGCGCGGAGTCGGCGGCGGCGTGCGGCAGCTGCCACGACATCGTCAACTCGCACGGGGCGGCGATCGAGCGGACGTACCAGGAGTGGCAGGCGACGCGCTTCGCGGTGCCTCCCCAAGGCCAGACCTGCGCCGCCTGCCACATGAGCGAACAAGCCGGCGTCCCCGCGGCCACCACGGGAACCCACACGCTCCACGACCACAGCCTGGCCGGCGTCGACCAGGCGCTCACGCCGTTCCCCAACGCCGATGCCCAGAAGGACGCCGTGCAGGCCACGATCGACCCGACGCTCCTGCCCGCCGTCTGCTGGAACCCGGTGGCGGGGGCCATCGAGGTCGACCTCGACAACGCGGGCGCCGGCCACGGCTTCCCGAGCGGCGCCAGCCAGGACCGCCGCGTGTGGGTCGAGGTCACGGCCTTCGCCGGGGGCCAGGTCATCTACCAGAGCGGCGTGCCCCCGGCGGGCCAGACGGTGGAGACGGCGCCCGACCCGGACCTCTGGATGATCCGCGACTGCCTCTTCGGCGTGGACGGCAAGCCCGTGAACATGTTCTGGGACGCGGCGGACTACACGTCGAACCAGGTCCCGGGCGCGGTGACGCTCGTCGTGACGGACCCGTCCTCGTACACGAGGTCGCACGTCAAGAACGTCTACCCGGGCGGCGGCGCGCGGCTGCCGGCGACGCCGGATCGGATCACGATCGCGGTGCGCATGAAGGCGATCGGCGACGACGTGCTCGGGGATCTCGTGGCGAGCGGTGACCTCGATCCCTCGTTCCTCGGCCAGATCCCGACGTTGACGCCGCAGAGCGGGACGCTGGAGTGGACGATGGACACGGCCACCCCCGTGCAGGGAGTCGATCCCCCGCTCTACTGCGTCGTCAAGGGCAACGGCACGTTCAGGGACTCGCCGAACCTCGCCGCCAGCCACGCCCGCTGCGCGCGCTGACGCCGCTGCTCAGTCGGGGATGCAGACCTTGAAGAGGGCGCTGTCCGGCACGAGCCCCGCGTCCACACCGGCGTCCGCGGCGGGCGGGCGGATCTTGAGCGTGATCTCCCAGTAACCGCCCATGTAGAGGTAGAGGGGGCTGATGACGTACCGGCCGCTGCCCTCGTCGGTCGTCACCGGCGTGATGGAGGTGCCGTGGCCATGGTCGGGCATCTGCGGGCTCGTGACGATCGAGAGCCCGGCGAGATCGTCGCCCGCCGCGTCCGTCACCTCGAGGTCCCAGGTGTTCGAGCCCTTGACCCAGTCGCCGGGCGGGTTCTGGGCCGCCGCCAGCCCCGGGCGGTTGTCGACGAGCGTCACGTCGAAGACGCCGTTCTTCGACTTGACGAGGGTTCCGGGGGCGTACGGCGTCGCGCGCGTCTCGTGGGAGCAGTCGACGAACTGCCCGTCGGCCGCCGAGAGGGCGGCGCCGTCGCCGGCCGACACGGCGCCGCCGCTGCAACCCGCCGCGAGGGCGCAGAGCCCCGCCACGGCCGACAGGCCCCCTCCGAGTCGCCGCAGCTGATCCATGCCGAGGATTATACGCCGCCGGCGAGGAGAGGGTTTCGGCTGGGCGCTCCGCCCCTGGAGACGGCGGCCCTCAGCGCAGCGGCGGGTTCTTCTTGAGCTTGAGCTGGAGGGTGCGCCGGGTGATGCCGAGCCGGCGCGCGGCCTCCGAGATGTTGCCCCCGCAGTCGGCGAGGATGCGGCTCATGTGCTCCCACTCGGCGCGCGCGAGCGTCGGCGTGGGCGGCGGGCCGGCGGCCGACGCGTCGCCCTCGAGCGCGGCGATGATCTCGTCGGCGTCGGCGGGCTTGCTGAGGTAGTGGTGCGCGCCGCGGTGCATGGCCTCGACCGCCGAGGCGATGCTGCCGTATCCGGTGAGCACGACCACCCGGAGGCGGGGCGCGAGCGCCACCAGCTCGGGCACGAGGTCGAGCCCCGACGTCTCGGGCATCTTGAGGTCGACGACGGCGAAGTCGGGGCGGGCGCGCCGGGCCTCGGCGAGCGCCGCCGCCGCGTCGCCCGCCGACGCGACCTCGAGGCCCCTGTCTCCGAGCGCGCGCGCGAGCCGCGCGCGGAAGGTCTCGTCGTCGTCGACGAGCAGGAGACGGCGCCCCGTCACGCGGCCGGCCTCGCGCCGAGCGGGACGGCGATGCGGGCCGTCGTGCCCTCCCTCGGGACGCTGTCCAGGGTCACGGCGCCGCCCAGCCGCTCGACGACGGCGCGCGCGAGGAAGACCCCGAGGCCCATGCCGCGCCCGGCGGGCTTGGTGGTGAAGAACGGCTCGCCCACGCGCGCCAGGACGTCGGGCGGCATCCCCGCGCCCCGATCGCGGACGGTGAACTCGATCAGGTCGCCGACGCGCGCGACGCCGAAGGTCACGGGCGCGTCGGCCGGCGAGGCGTCCTGGGCGTTCTTGAGCACGCCGTGCAGGGCCTGCTGCACGGCGCGCGGGGGGATGCGCAGCGCGAGGCCCCGGGCGGCGGGATCGACGTCGGCCCGCACCTCGGGCCGCGGCTCGAGGCCCGCGAGCGCGCGCCGCACGAGGTCGTCGACGGGCACCGACACGAAGGCCTCGCCCATGACCTCGCCCGCGTCGGTGGAGAGCCGGGCGAGGATCGCGCGGCAGCGCTCGACCTCGGCGCGCACGAGCCGCACGTCGTCGGCGATGGCCGGGGGGATCGTCGCGGCGCTCGCGGCGCGCTCGAGCTCCTTGGCGACTACGGCGATGGTCGAGAGGGGCGTCGAGAGCTCGTGGGCGGCGCCCGCGGCGAGCGTGGCGAGCGAGGCCAGGCGCTCGCGGCGCGCCGCCAGGCTGCGCGAGGCCGTGAGCTCGGCTTCGCGCCGGGCGAGGGCGCGGCGGATGCGCCGCAGGAAGTACACGATGAAGGCCGAAGAGACGCCGAACGCCACCCACATGCCCCGCAGGTGCATCGCCATGTGCTCGGCGTGGGTGGGGCCGAGCTCGAGCGGCACGTTCCACGCGAAGAGGACCGCCGAGCAGGCGAGGGACAGCAGCACGAGGGCCCAGGTCCAGGCCGCGGTGAGGATCAGCGTGGCGAGGGAGATGGGCACGAGGAACAGGAAGCTGAACGGGTTGTGCGGACCACCCGTGAAGTAGAGGAGCCCGGAGAGTAAGACGACGTCGAGGGCCATGAGCGCGCCGAGCGCGAAGGGGGGCACCGGCCAGCCGGCCGGGCGCAGGTACCAGACGGCGTTGCTCAGCGCCTCGGCGGCGACGAGCGCGAGGAGCGGGCCGAGGGGCAGGGCGACGTCCATGGCGTAGCGCACGGCCAGGATCGTCACGAGCTGGCCGAACACGGCGCCCCAGCGCAGGCGCAGGAGCCACGACAGGTTCGTGCGCGCGAGCGCGGCCCTCCCTTCGTCCGTCATCGAGGCGTCTGCGACGCGCGGCTCCACGGCCATTGGGCTTAACAGACCGCGGACGAGCCGCGCGTGCATCAAAAATTCGCAGCCGCCCGCAAATCGGGGCGCGGGCGGCGTCGCGGCGCCGTCGGTTTGGCCCTAAGATTGGCGCATGGCCGAGGAGAACGCGACGGGGACGCGCGCCGCGGGCGTGCTCGGCCTCATCGGGAACACGCCGCTCGTCAAGCTCGAGTCCTTCGACACGGGCCCGTGCGAGCTGTGGGTCAAGCTCGAGAGCCAGAACCCGGGCGGCTCGATCAAGGATCGCATCGGCCTGGCCATGATCGAGGCGGCCGAGCGCGACGGCCGCCTCACTCCCGGCGCGACCATCGTCGAGGCGACGGCCGGCAACACGGGCCTCGGGCTCGCCCTCGTCGCGGCGCGCAAGGGCTACCGCCTCCTGCTCGTCATCCCCGACAAGATGAGCCAGGAGAAGATCTTCCACCTGCGCGCCCTCGGCGCCGAGGTGCGCCTCACGCGCTCCGACGTCGGCAAGGGCCACCCCGAGTACTACCAGGACCTGGCGGCGCGGCTCGCGCGCGAGCTCGGCGGCTACTACGTCAACCAGTTCGAGAACCCGGCCAACCCGCTCGCGCACGAGACGACGACGGGCCCCGAGATCTGGCGCCAGATGGAGGGCCGCCTCGACGCGGTCGTGTGCGGCGTGGGCTCGGGCGGCACGATCACCGGCCTGTCGCGCTTCTTCGCGCGCGAGGCGCCCGGCGTCGAGATCGTGCTCGCCGATCCCGCCGGCTCGATCCTGGCCGGCTTCGTCGAGACGGGGAGGCTCGGCCAGGCCGGCTCGTGGCTCGTCGAGGGCATCGGCGAGGACTTCGTGCCGTCGATCGCCGACCTCTCGCGCGTGCGGCGCGCCTACACGATCTCGGACGAGGAGAGCTTCCTGACGGCGCGCGCGCTCCTGCGCGGCGAGGGCATCCTCGCGGGCTCGTCGTCGGGCACGCTGGTGGCGGCGGCGCTGCGCCATTGCCGCGCGCAGACCGAGCCCCGGCGCGTCGTGACGCTCGTCTGCGACAGCGGCAACAAGTACCTGTCGAAGATGTTCAACGACTCCTGGATGCGTGACCAGGGCCTGCTGCGCGGGCCGCAGCGCGGGGACCTGCGCGATCTCCTCTCGCGGGGCGGCGAGGGCTCGGTGGTCGCCGTCGGCCCCGACGACACGCTCATGATGGCCTACGCGCGCAGGAAGCTCTACGACGTCTCGCAGCTGCCCGTGCTCGAGCGCGGCGAGGCGGCCGCGCGCCACGTGAGCCGCATCCTGGGCATCCTCGACGAGTGGGACCTGCTGCACGCCGTCAGCCAGGACCAGGAGGCCTTCCGCCGGCCCGTGCGCGACTTCATGACGAGCCGCCTCGAGACCGTCGAGCCGACGACGTCCGTCGCCGAGCTCGTGCCGATCTTCGACAAGGGCATGGTGGCCATCGTCGTCGAGAGCGGTCGCTTTTTGGGTCTCATCACGCGCATCGATGTGCTCAACTACCTGCGCCGCAAGCTCCCGTAGCGGCGCCCGACCGCCCCAACTCGAAATGACCGCCAAGAACAAGCAGCCCCCCGGCAAGACCGCCGCCACGCTGGCCGTGCACGGCGGCGAGGACCGCACGCGCCCGCAGCACGCGCTCACCGAGCCCATCGTGCAGACGGCGACGTACTCGTTCCCCGACACGCAGGCCCTCACCGACTACATGGAGGGCAAGGTCACGCGCGAGGAGTACGGGCGCTATGGCAACCCGACGGTGCGCGCCGTCGAGCAGAAGCTGGCGGCCCTCGAGGGCACGGACGAGGCGGCCGCCTTCGGCAGCGGCATGGCCGCCATGACGACGGCCATCCTCGCCTTCACCAAGGCCGGCTCGCACGTCGTGCTCTTCAACGACTGCTACCGCCGGACCCGCCAGTTCGTCACCAAGGTGCTCGAGCGGTTCGGCGTCGCCTCGACGCTCGTGCCGCCCGGCGACGTCGACGCCCTCGCCAAGGCGCTGCGCCCCGAGACGCGCCTCGTCGTGAGCGAGGCGCCCACCAACCCCTATCAGAGCGTCGTCGATCTGCGCCGCCTGGCCAAGCTCTGCGGCGAGCGCAACGTCAAGACGCTCATCGACGCCACGTTCGCCACGCCCGTCAACATGAAGGCGGCCGCGCACGGCATCGACCTCGTCGTCCACAGCGGCACGAAGTACCTCTCGGGCCACAACGACGTGCTCGCGGGCTTCGTCGCGGGCCCGGCGCACCTCGTGTCGCTGCTGCGCGAGCTGCGCGACGTCACGGGCGCGATCCTCGATCCCCACGCGGCGTACCTCGTGCTGCGCGGCATGAAGACGCTCGCCGTGCGCGTGACCCAGCAGAACCGCAGCGCGCTCGCCCTCGCCCGCGCGCTCGAGGCGCACCCGCGCGTGCGCCGGGTCTGGTACCCGGGGCTGCCGTCGCACCCGCACCACGCCGTGGCGCGCGACCTCATGACCGGCTTCGGCGGGATCGTCACCTTCGCCGTGAAGGGCAAGCTGGCCGAGGTCTCGCGCTTCGTCGACGCCTGCCGCATCCCGCGCATCGCGCCCAGCCTCGGGGGCGTCGAGTCGCTCATCGAGCAGCCCGCGCTCATGAGCTACTTCGAGCTCACCACCGAGCAGCGCGAGGCGGTCGGCATCACCGACGACCTCGTCCGCTACGCCGTCGGCCTCGAGGACCCCGACGAGCTCATCAGCGACACGCTCGCCGCGCTCGAGAAGACCGCCTGAAACGGAGACGGCCGCGTCCGACGACGCGCCCGTCTCGAGGATCGGCGCGGGCGCTCGTCGAGCGC
The DNA here is from genome assembly GCA_035546175.1 of Polyangia bacterium. Classification (GTDB taxonomy): domain Bacteria; phylum Myxococcota_A; class Polyangia; order Fen-1088; family Fen-1088; genus DASZFV01. Next base: position 12,928 of record DASZWW010000238.1, on the reverse strand, counting down.
CCGTTGGGCGCTAGTTGTTCTTGGCGCCCTGTGTGATCCAGTCGCTGATCTTCTGCTTCTGATCCGCGGTCAGCGTCAGCTTCGACGCCGTCTCGGGCATGGCCGGACCGCAGTTCATTCCCATCAGCGTCGTGTCGCTGTTCGTGATCTTGATGTAGATGTAGCTGTGCATCGGGTCGGTCGGCTCGACGCGGAGCTTCTTCGAATCGAGCAGCTTGCAGCCCGTGTCCGTCTTCGCGGGCGCGCCCGTCACAGGGGTGGCGGTGCCGAGGAGGGACGCATAGGCCTTGCTCGCGCTGCTCATGTCGAGCGGCCCACCGTCCTGGTTGGTGGCCTTCGTGTGGCAGGGCATGCACTGGGTCATGATGAACGGGTAGATGTCGTTGGCGAAGCTGACGGTCGCGCCCATCGAGCCGCCCGCGCCGCCGCCGGAGCCGCCGTTGCCGGTGGCGGAGCCGCCGGAGCCGCCGTGGCCGGTGGCGGAGCCGCCGGAGCCGCCGGCGGAGCCGCCGGAGCCGCCGTTGCCGGTGAGGCTGCCGCCGGTGTTGCCCGCGCCCGCCGTGCCCGTCGAGCCGCCGCCGCCGGTGTTGCCCGCGCCCGCCGCGCCCGTCGAGCCGGCGCCGCCCTGGGTGTTGCCCGCGCCCGCCGTGCCCTGGGTGTTGCCCGCGCCCGCCGTGCCCGCGCCGGTGTTTCCGGCGGCGCCGCTGCCGGTCGAGCCGGCCTTGCCGGTCTGGCTGCCGGGGTTGACGGGCTCGGAGTCGGTGCAGCTCACGGCCACGCCGAGGGCGAGCCCGAAAGAGAGGGCAATGAGGGTGATGCGGTCACGGTGCATGGGAACCTCCTGTGGAGCTCGCGGCCAGCCGGGGGAAGTAAGGGCTGGAGTCCTTAAGTAGTTGCCTCGCGGGCACAAAAACACTCACACAAACTTCTAAAAAACGACATCGGCCCCTGGGCGCCGACCTGGGCTCGGGGCTTACCCTAGGACAAATTCGCCTGGACTATCAGTGCGTTCTTACGGGGTCGGATGCACCGGCCCGTGTGCCTGACGCTTTGCGAGGGTGGCGAGGCCCATCGTGCGGCTGCTAGGGTGGGGCGTGACGTCGTCCCCCGTCCCCAAGCGCGCGCTCTGCGCCGGCTGCGCGCGACCGCCGGTCGTCTGCGTCTGCGCGCACGTGACGCCGCTGCGCACCCGCACGCGCGTCCTCATCCTCCAGCACCCGCGCGAGCGGCACGTGCCCATCAACACGGCGCGGCTCGCGCGCCTGAGCCTCCCCGACGCGATCCTGCGGCGGGCCGTCGACTTCGAGACCGACGCCGTCGTGACGGCGGCGCTGTCCGGGAGCGACGGGGGCCCGCCGCCGTACCTGCTGTTCCCCGGGCCGAAGGCCATCGATCTCGCCACGGCGCGGCCGCCGGGACCCATCACGCTCGTCGTGCTCGACGGGACGTGGTGGCAGGCGGGCAAGCTCCTGCGGCGCAACCCGCGCCTGGCGTCGCTGCCGCAGCTCCGCCTCGCCCCGGCCGCGCCGAGCCGCTACCGCATCCGCCGCGAGCCGCACGATCACTGCGTCGCCACCATCGAGGCCATCGCCCTCGCGCTGCGCGCGCTCGAGGGCGATCTCGACGACCGCGCCGTCGCGGCGCTGCTCGCGCCGTTCGACGCCATGGTCGAGCACCAGCTCGCGTTTCGTTCGGGCGTGCGGGACGCGCGCCACCTGCGCGCCGCGCTCGCGCGCGGACCGCGCCCGCCGCGACGTCCGCGCATCCCCGGCCTCGAGGCGCTGCGGGACGCGGGCGAGCGCCTCGTCGTCGTCCACGGCGAGGCGAACGCCTGGCCCCTGCGCGTGCCGGGGCATCCGCCGCCCGAGATCGTGCAGTGGCTGGCCTGGCGGCCCGCGACGGGCGAGACGTTCGAGGCGCTCGTCCGGCCGCGCGGGCCGCTGGCGCCGTCGGCGGCCCTGCAGCTCGGGCTCGACGCGGGCGCGCTGGCGCGGGGCGAGTCGTGGGGAGCCTTTCGCGCGCGCTGGGAGGCGTTCGCGCGCGAGGACGACGTCCTCTGCTCGTGGGGCCACTTCCCCACGGCGACGCTCGCGCGCGAGGACGTCCGCGTGCCTCCGTCGCGCGTCGACGCGCGCGTGGCCGCGAACGCGCTGTTCGGCGAGCGGCACGGCTCGGCCGAGGCGTGCGCGCGGCGGCTCGAGGAGGCGGGCCGCGTCGAGCCGGCGGCGGCCGCGGCGGCGCCGGGCCGCGGCGGCGTCCGACTCGAGGCCCTGCGCCGGATCGTCGAGGCCCTCCTGCGGAGCGCGGGCGGCGATCTCGTGCCGGGCGCTGCGCGCTCGCGCTAGCCGGCGGGCTTGTCGCCGTAGCGGAGGCGGTCGAGATCCTCGCCGAGCTCGATCTCCTCGACGACGGAGACGACCATGTCGTCGTAGCTCTCGGGCGGCAGGCCAAGCGCCTGGGCGACGCGGCGGAGCTGCTCGTCCTCGCTGAACTCGATCTCGCCGTCCGCCGCGTGGACGCAGGCGCAGAGCTCGAGGAGGCGGCGCTTGATGGCGGGCGGCTCGTCGGCGAAGGCCGCCGCCGTCGCCGCGAGATCGAAGCGCTCGGGCGAGAACTCCTCGATGCGGAAGTCGAGGTCCATGGGCAGGGTGGGCGACTCGAGGACCTCGCGCAGCAGCCGCTTGACGGCGGCCTTCTCCGTGCCCTCGAGCGTGTCGTCGGCGTGGGCGGCGTCCATCAGCAGGTCGGCGACGAGGGGCAGGCGATCTTTCATGTGCGGCCTCGCATGTTGGGGCTCGCCTTCAGTCGTATCACGAAGTGCTAGAAGAGGGCATGGTCGGCCCGCGGGGACGCGTCACGCTGCTCGCCTCGGCGTGCGCGCTCGCGTGGGGAGGCGCGTTCGCGGCGGCGCCGTCGCGACGCCCGGGCGCCGACGCCCACGCCGTCGAGGGCCACGCGCCGCCGCGCGCGGACGGTCACGCGCGGCCGCGCGCGCTCGCGTGGGACGCCCGGGAGGCGCGCCTCTACGTCGCGCTGTCGACGGCGGACGCGCTCGCCGTCGTCGATCCCACGGGTCCGCGGGTCGAGGCGCGCGTCGAGGTGTGCCGCTTCCCCGACGCCGTCGCGGCCCTGCCGGCCGGAGGCGCGCTCGTCGCCTGCCGCTTCGAGCCCGGGCTGCGGCGCGTGGCGCGCGACGGGGCAGGGCGCTGGCGGGTCACGCGGATCGAGGCGGGCCCGACCAGCGGCGCGCGCGGGCTCGCGCTCTCGCCCGACGGCGCGCTCGCGTACGTCGCGTCGCCCGCCGCGCGCGGCGTCGACGTCGTGTCCATCGCCGATCCGGGGGCGGGCGTCGTGCAGCGGGTGCCCACGGGGCTGTCGCCGCGCGCGCTGCGGGTCGTGCCCGCGGGCGCGCTGCCGGGCGCGCGCGCGCCGCTGCTGCTCGTCAGCAGCTTCGTCGAGCGCCGCGTGACCGTCCACGAGATCGCCGCCGACGGACGCCTCGGCGCGACGGTGCAGACGATCGCGACCGAGGCGCCCGTGCTCGACCTCGACGTCGCGGGCACGCCGCCCGAGCTCCTGCTGTTCACGCACGAGGACCGCGTGCTCTCGCGCGCGCACCTGGCGGTCGAGGGCCTCGACAGCGGCGTGCTCCGTCTGCCCGCGCGGCCGGCGGGCGGCGCGCCGCCCTTCGTGGACGCGGGGCCGGGCCGGCGCGCCTTCGTGAACCTGAGCGAGCGCGCGCCCGAGCCGGTCGTCGAGCCGGTCGCCGTGGCCCGCGAGCTCGCGACGGGCGCGCTCGCCGTCGTGGGCGCGGGGAGCGACGACCTGCTGCTCCTTCCCCCACCGCGGCCGGGCGCGCGCGACCTCTCGGCGGGCGTGACGCTCGCCGTCGGGACCTCGCCCGCCGCGGTCGTCGCGCTCCCCGGCCGCGGCTGGGTCACCGCCGATCGCCTGAGCGACACGCTGACCTTCGTCGACGCGAGCGGCGACCGGCCGCGCGCCGCCGCGACCCTCGCGGTGGGCGAGCCGTCGCGCGCGTCTCCCGCCGAGCTCGGCGAGGTGCTCTTCTACGGGCGCGTGCTCACGCCCCGCAACGTCGCGGACGGCCCGCTGTCGCTCTACACGTGCGCGGCCTGTCACGACGACGGCCACGTCGACGGCCGCCGGCACCCGTCGAAGCGCAACCGGTTCTCCTCGATGACCAAGACCTGCCGGGGCATCGGCGCGACGGCGCCGTACCTCAGCGTCGGGGAGCCGGACACGATCGAGGCCTTCGCCGACAACATCGTGGCCACGCACGCGCAGGGCGCCGAGGGCGGCCCCGAGGACTACGATCGTTACCCCGTGACGCTGCGGCTGCGCGCCGCCGGCGACGCTTGGCGGAGGGTGACCCTCTCGCCCGACGAGGTGCGCGCGGCGCTCGCCGCGTACCTGGCGCGCATCCCCGTCGAGCCGTCTCCGTTCGTCTCGCCCGGGCGCCGGGCGCTGACCCCCGACGAGCGCCGCGGCCTCGCCCTCTTCCGGGACGGCTGCGCGGGCTGCCACCAGCTCGTCGGCGACACGGCGCGGGGCGATCTCGTGCCGGCGCGCGACCTCGAGCGGCGGCTGCTCGCGGGGCAGGTGGCGCTGGCGAGCCCGCGCCTCTACGACGTCGGGACGCCGGTGCTCGGCAAGACCGGCAACAACCCGCCGTCCCTGCGCGGCGTCTGGGACGCGGCACCGTACTTCAGCGACGGGAGCGCGCGCACGCTCGAGGACGTCCTGCGGCGCACCGATCCCTCCGCCGAGAAGGTGCACGCGCCAGCGAACGCCGAGCGGCCTCCCGCCTGGTCGGGGGAGGCCCGCGCGGCGCTGCTGGCTTTCTTGCGCGCGCTCTGACGATCAGCCGACTACCAGCCCGCCTTGTCGGCCTTCTTCTCTTCCTTCTTCGGCTCTTCCTTCTTGGCGTCGTCCTTCTTGTCGCCCTTGTCGGCCTTCTCCTTCTTGGCCTTGGGCGCCTTCTCGGTCTTGCCGCTCTCGTCGGCGGTGACGCCGGCGAAGGCGGGCTGGGCGAGGAGGAAGGCTCCGGCGAGCAGAGCGGCGGCGATCATCTTCATGGTCGGCTCCTGAGTTGGGGTGGGACCGCGATCTCGCGGACCGTTATAGCCCAACCCACGCGCGGCCGCTCCGCGGCGGCGCTCGATCAGCTCGCCCAGGGATCGACCCAGGGCTTGGGCGCCGCCGGGGCCTCGGGCTCGCGGGCCGGCGCCGCCGGGGCCTCGGGCTCGCGAGCCGGCGCCGCCGCGGGCTTCGCGTGCGCCTTGGGCCGCGGCGGCCGCACGGTCACCGGCGCGGGGGCCGAGACCACCGACGGTCGAGGCGACGGGGCGATCTCCACGATCGGGACGCTCGGCGACGCGATCGGGACCAGCGTGACGGCAGCGGCGGCGGGAGCGGGCGCCGCCGGCGCCGCCGCGACGGCCGTGGGCGCCGGGGACGAGACGAGGTGCCGCACGGCGGTTCCCACGACGATCCCGCACAGCAGGACGATCCCGCACAGGGTGGCCAGCGTCGCGCGCGTCAGCGACACCTGCGGCGCGTGAAAGGTGGGCGCGCCGAGGGGCGCCGCCAGCAGCGGAACGTCCACCTGCGAGCCGAACAGAGAGCGGGGGCGAGGCGCGCCCGTGTTTCCGTCCGAGCCTCCGCGAGGCTTCGCGTGTAGCGGCGCGGTCACGGCGCCGGCGACCGGCTGCACGACGCCCAGCCTCATCGGCTCGGGCGTGACCTCCATTCGGAAGGAGCCGCGGCCCATGTAGACCACGCTGCTCACCGATACGTCTTCGAAATCGTTGTCGAGTTGGCTGTCGAAGCTCGTCCCTCGCCCGTAAATCTCCCCCTGCTGTTCGCGCGTCACTGCATCGCTCCTTTCGGGTGTATGTCTGGTGGTCGTTCGACCTTTTCGCGCCCCATCAATACCTCGAAAAGGGTCAACGGGGTGTATCGCAAGGGCATCTTCTGGGTAAATTCTCCGAGCGCAAGTTCGCGTCAGATTTCGGGATCCGGCGACGGGGCGGCGACGGGCCCTCCGGGACGCGACGAGGTCGACCCGCTCGGGCGGTCGTCACCGGGGCGCGACGCGCCGTACGCGGTGGCCTGACATGGGTGCCAGGAGTCTGGCGCCAGGTGCGCAGCGGGTTGTGCGGTTCGACGCCATCGCCGGCTCCAGAGGCCTGAAAACACTGGGGGCCACAAATGGCGTGCGGCGTGCATGGAACCCAGGCTGTCTGAAAGGAGATCTCGCCCCCATGGCCCGCGCACAGCACCAAAGCAGCACCTTCATCGTTCCCGAGCCCGCTCCGGGCGTTACCGTCGCCGGCCCCTCGAAGGCCAAGCGCGACGCCGCGCCCTTCGTGATCGTGCCCGAGTCGATGGTCATCGTCGACGACGAGCTCGAGCCGCACTGGCTGCCGGCGATCGAGCTCGCGACGGACTGATTCGTCCGCCCTACGACGCCGCGTTCCCCGATCCGAGGAGGGCGAGGAACGCGGCCTCGTCGAGCGTCGCGACGCCGAGCTTGGCCGCCTTGTCGAGCTTGGAGCCGGGGCTCTCGCCGACCACGAGGTAGCTCGTCGCGCCCGAGAGGCTGTTCGTCACCTTGCCGCCCAGCGCCTCGAGGCGCTCCTTGGCGGCCTCGCGCGACATCGCCGCGAGCGTCCCCGTGATGACGAAGGTCTTCCCCGTGAGCGGGCCGCTGACCTTCTCCCGCGTCTCCTCGAGGCGCACGCCGGCGCGGCGCAGCTTCTCGAGGAGCCCGCGCGCCTCCTCGCGATCGAAGAACTCGCGCACGGCGGTGGCGATGACGGTGCCGACGCCCTGGGCGCCGGCGAGCTCCTCGACGGACGCGCCCGCGACGCGGTCGATCGAGCCGAAAGCGTCCGCGAGCGCGCGCGCCGCCGACGCGCCGACGTGGCGGATGCCGAACCCGTAGAGGAGCCGGTCGATGGGCCGGTCCTTCGCGGCCGCGATGGCGGCGAGCAGGTTGGCGATCGACCTGTCCTTGAAGCCGGGCAGCTGCCCGATCTTCGCGGCGTCGAGGGAGAAGAGGTCGCCGGGATCCTCGACGAGCCCGCGGGCGAGCAGCTCGGTGGCCGTGCGCTCGCCGAGGTGCTCGATGTCCATCGCGCCGCGCGAGGCGAAGTGGACGATGCGGCCGAGGACCTGCGCGGGGCAGAGCTTGTTCGGGCAGCGCGCGACGGCCTCGCCCTCGGGGCGCACGATCTCGGCGTCGCACTGGGGGCACCGCGTGGGCATGACGAAGGCCTTCTCGGCGCCGGTCCGCAGGCTGGGGATCGGCGCGACGACCTCGGGGATCACCTCGCCCGCGCGCCTGACGACGACCGTGTCCCCGATGAGCACGCCCTTGCGAACCACCTCGTCGGCGTTGTGCAGCGTCGCCATCGAGATCGTGACGCCGCCGACGCGCACCGGCTCGAGGACGGCGAAGGGCGTGACGGCGCCCGTGCGGCCGACCGACACCTGGATGTCGTTGAGCTTGGTCGTCTGCTCCTCGGCCGGGAACTTGTAGGCGATGGCCCAGCGCGGGAACTTCGAGGTCGCGCCCAGCTCGTTCTGGTCGGCGATGCGATCGACCTTGATGACGGCGCCGTCGATCTCGTGCTCGAGGGCGTGGCGGCGCGCCTCCATGTCCGCCACGTACGCGCGCACCTCGTCGAGGGTGGCGCACCCGCGAGCCTCGGGGTGGGTGCGCAGGCCGAGCTCGCGCAGGTAGCCGAGCGCCTCGGTGTACGACTCGAGCCGCTTGCCGTCGACGCGCACGAGGCCGTGGAAGAAGATCTGGATGGGGCGGGCCGCCGTGACCCTCGGGTCCTTCTGGCGCAGCATGCCCGCCGTCGAGTTGCGCGGGTTCGCGAAGATGGGCTTGCCCGCGGCGCCCAGCTCCTCGTTGATGCGCTCGAAGTCGGCCTTGCGCAGGAAGACCTCGCCGCGGACCTCGAGCCACGCGGGCGGCGCGTCCGTGCGCAGCCGGCCTGGCACGGCGCGGATCGTGCGCACGTTGGGGGTGACGTCCTCGCCGACGTCGCCGTCGCCGCGCGTCGCGGCGCGCGTGAGGACGCCGCCCTCGTACGTGACGGCCAGCGAGACGCCGTCGATCTTGGGCTCGCAGACGTAGGTCGGCTCGCGCCCGAGGCCCTTGCGCACGCGCTCGGCCCAGGCCGTCAGCTCCTCGGCGTCGAAGGCATTGTCGAGCGAGAGGAGGCGCGACGAGTGGCGCACGGGCGCGAAGAGCGCCGACGGCGCGCCGCCCACGCGCTGGGTGGGCGAGTCGGGCGTCAGCAGCGTCGGGTGCCGCTGCTCGAGCTCGCCGAGCTCGCGCAGCAGCCGATCGTACTCGGCGTCGCTGACCTCGGGCGCGTCGAGGACGTAGTAGCGGTAGTTGTGGTGCGCGATCCGACCGCGCAGCTCCTCGACGCGCGCCCGCGCGGCCGCGAGCGCCTCGTCACCCGGGTCATGCATGCCCTTCGTCTATCACGACGAGGCGCGCCGAGCGCAGGTCAGCGCGCGAAGTGACCGAAGAGCGCGAGCATCAGCGTCGCCAGCATGATCGGCACCGCGAGCCAGGCGGGCGAGAGGGCGCGCGCGGCGGGCGCGTGGCCGGCCATCACGGGGTGCGTGCGGTCGCCCGCGGCGGCCAGCACGAGCGCGCCCGCGTCGGTGAAGCGGCGGGCGATCTCGGCCGTGCCGTGCGAGCGCCGGCGCTGGGGCGCGGCGGCCGTCGGCACGTCGCTCGCGATCTGGCGCGCGAAGGCGGTGGACAGCAGCACCGAGGGCAGGGGGTGCCGGTACGGGCGCGGCAGGCCCGAGGGAGGCCGCTCCTCGAGCTCGGGCGCGGCGGGCCCGTCGGAGGGCGCGGCGCCGAGATCGACGTCGAGCGCGAGGCGGGGGACGCCGTCGGCGCGCGGCGCGGGGTCGACCGCGATGCGGCGGATGACGCCGCGCTTGTTGGCGGCGCCGGTCGCGCCGTCGGGGGACGCCCCGTCGATGACGACGCCGACGTCGGCGTCGAGGCGCAGGAAGGGGGGCAGCGACGTGCTGACGCGCATCGTGCGCTCGCCCGCGTCGAGCGTGGCCTCGGCGCGCAGCTCGTGGTCGAGCCCGTCGACGCGCAGCTTGACGGCCTGAGCCTCCGGGCGCCGGCTCGCGACGAGGCGCTCGATGACCAGGCGATCCGCCTCGCGCAGGTCGACGAACTTGACGGCGATGCCGACGGCGCGCGGGAGGGCGACGAGGCGGACGACGCGCCCGCGCAGGCGGCGCGGGCCGCCCGGCAAGAGGACGGTGCACAGGAGCTCGGTGCCGATCTCGCAGAGCTCGGCGCAGGTGACGTAGATGCCGGCAGGGCCGAGGTCGACGGATCGACCGAAGAGGCGGCCCTTGCCGTCGACGCGCGCGAGGCACACGGCCTCGTCGTAGGGGATCCGCGGAGAGACACGACGCGACTGCTTCATCGCAACCTCCCGGGAGGATCTAACCACGAGCGCGCCGCGTCGGCGCGCCTCGACGCGCGCGCGCCCTCATTTTCGGGGGATTTCGCCCGACATGTCGGGGCGCGTCTCCTGTAACATCACCCGGCCATGGTCGATGCCCCCGACGAGACGACACACAACGCGGCGCCCACGCTGGAGACGCCGAGGACCGCGCCCCGGGGCCCGAGCGCGTACCTCGTCGTCATCGCCGGGCCGAGCTTCGGCGAGATGTACAAGCTGCGCGGCGACCGCACCGTGCTGGGGCGCGGCGACAAGACCGACGTGCGCATCGTCGACGACGGCATCTCGCGCGAGCACGCGGCCGTGCAGCGCGAGGGCGGCAAGATCGTGCTCGTCGACCTCGGGTCGACGAACGGGACCTTCTGCAACGGCGTGCGGGTCCCGCGCCGCGAGCTCGCCGACGGCGACAAGATCTCCATCGGCGCGGCGACGATCCTGAAGTTCACGTACCAGGACCACCTCGACGAGCACTACCAGAAGCAGCTCTTCGAGTCGGCGCTGCGCGACGGCCTCACGAGCACCTTCAACCGCCGCTACTTCCTCGACCGGCTCCACGGCGAGCTCCGCTTCGCCGTGCGGCACGGCAAGCCGCTCGCGCTCCTGTTCATCGACATCGACCACTTCAAGAAGCTCAACGACACCTACGGGCACCAGGCGGGCGACCAGGTCCTCGCGGCCGTGGCGCGCATCATGATGACGACCATCCGCGCCGAGGACGTGCTGGCGCGCTACGGCGGCGAGGAGTTCGCCGTCATCTGCCGGGAGATCGAGCTCGGGGGCGCCGAGACCCTCGCCAAGCGCCTCGTCGCGGCCGTGGCGGAGCGGCCGTTCGAGTTCGGCGGGCAGCAGATCGCCGTGACCATCAGCGTGGGCGCGGCCGTCGACTACGGCCGGAGCGAGACGCAGGCGCTCATCGCGGCCGCCGACGCGGCGATGTACGAGGCCAAGCGCTCGGGGCGCAACCGCGTGTGCCTGCACAAGCCGCGCTGATGGCAGTTCTTCGCGTCCGCGTCCCTGGGTTGATATGGTGTGCGGGTCGATGAGCTCGCGAGCGGGCAGTGCCTGGTTGCTCCGGGGGTGCGGGGCGGCGTTCCTCCTGGCCGCGGGGTGCCACGGTCCCTCCGGCCTCACCGGCTCGGCGGCGTCGGCGAACCACGCGGGCGAGGCGCGCGGGCAGGGCGGGCCCGTGGGCGCGGGCGCCGTGTCCCCCGAGATCGGGGAGGGCGGGGGCGCCGGCGGGGCGCGCGCGCCCCTCGGCCCGGCCGCCGAGGCTCCGCCCGGGCGCGTGCTGGTGGTCGAGGGAGGACAGGAGCGGTGGATGGAGGCCCAGGCGGCGACGAGCGCGGGCTACACGATCATCGATCTGTCGGACGACTGGACGCCGTACATCTTCGCGCCGCAGACGGGGCCCGATGGCGAGCCGCTGCAGAACCGCTACCGGCGCATCTTCATCGGGCTCGCGAACGACAAGCTCGACGAGGACGGCGAGCCGCTGCCCCCGGGCGAGAAGAACTACCTCGAGCTCTACGGCATCTTCCCGTCGCTGTCGGTCCTGCGCGAGCGCTTCCTCGCCGACGACCAGCACCCGTGCCACGACCAGGAGAGCGCCGACGCGCTCGACGCCGTCGAGACGGTGACCTACGTCGCGCCCGCGGACGTCGCCAAGGACGCGCGCAAGCTGCGCAAGATCCGCGAGGAGCTCGAGACGGCGCAGCACAAGGCGCACCTGCCGAGCTTCGAGGCGCTCGCGGCCGCGCAGCCCGCCTTCGCGCCCAAGGTCAAGCTGCTCGCCAAGCGCGCCGCCGAGAAGCCGGCCATGGCCGCCGTCGAGCGGCGGCTCACCTGCGAGGGGCTGCTCGGGCCGACGAAGGGAGAGACGAAGGGAGAGAAGAAAGGGGAGAAGACGCGCCACGCGCCGGGCGTCTACGACGACGCCATGCGCCTCGCGGTCCGGCGCTTCCAGCAGAAGCACATGATCTACGAGGCCAACTACCTCCGCCGCCAGACGGTGGACGCGCTGGCGCGGCCGCTGCTCGACAACGACTACGACGGCCTCAAGCGCGCCCTGCGCGAGCGGGTCGTCTCCGCGGCGTCGATCCTCGAGGACGGCTCGACCAAGGCCGGCAACCTCGTCGACGACTACACGAAGGCGGCGCTCGACGGGCTCGGCCTCGTCGACCCGGCCTCGACGCTGGCATTCTTCAAGCGCCACCCGGCCGGCGAGTGGAAGACGCTCCACGCCGCCGTGAAGCTCCCGCCGCGGCCCTCCTACTACGCCGACCACATGGATCTCTCCATCGTCGTGGACCGCGGCGACATCTGGTACGACCTGCCGTTCGACGACAAGGGCAACTTCCACTACCAGGCGCGCAAGAAGTACCCGCAGCTCACCCTCTTCGCGAAGGTGAACGGCAGGCAGGTGGCGCTCGCGCGCTGGCGCACGACGATCGGCGGCTGGCGCGCCGAGCAGGCGAGCGACGGCTACGAGTACTACCGCTACAAGCAGTCGGACGTCGGCCCGCGCGTCATCCGCCAGGTCGTCTCCGGGCCCGTGTGGATCGCCCCCGCGTCGACGCCCATCCGCACGCTCGTCAAGCACAAGCTCGTCAACGGGAAGTGGATGAAGGTCGTCAACTACGACGAGCTCGGGCCGGGCTTCCTCTCGGCCTACGGGCTCATCGCGGGCTACTTCGTCGTGCCGGGGCAGAACGGCCGGCCCGACTTCGACAACGGCGTGCGGGCGCACGGCTCGTCGGACTACCTCAGCATCTACAGCGCGAACGGCTTCTCGCACGGCTGCCACCGGCTGCCCAACCACCTCGCGATCCGCATGTACTCGTTCATCCTCCAGCACCGGCACATGCGCGTCGTGGGCGACTCGCCCATGGGCTTCCAGCGCCAGTTCCTGTGGGAGGACATGGTCTACGAGATGCGCATCCCGTCACGCGGCTACGTCTACCAGCTCGATCCGCCGCTGCCCGTCAACGTGCTCGAGGGCAACATCATGGGAGACCAGAAGACGCCGATCATCGGCTACGTCCCGAAGCCGGGCGTCAAGTACCCGGGGCCGCCGCCGCCCGCGCCCGACAGCCCCGAGGCCAAGGCCGGCGGCGGCGCGGCGCCCGCGAGCAACGGAGGCGAGGAATGATCCGCCGCGTCGGGCTCGGATCGCTCGCTCTGGCGCTCGTCTGCGGCCTCGCGCTCGCGGCGCGCGCGCAGGGCCCGGCCACGCCGAAGCCGCCTGCGGCGGCTGCGGCGCCTGGTGCTCTGGCGGCGCCGTCGCCGAACGTGAAGATCACGATCATCACCGTGCCCTCCCAGAAGGGCGTCCAGGTGCTCTGGGGCAAGAAGAAGCTCGGCGTCGTCGCGCCGCACCAGCCCCT
>DASZWW010000237.1:0-1815 GCA_035546175.1 Polyangia bacterium | reverse complement strand
CGCCCTGGCGCTCGCGGGCCCCGCGCGCGCCGCCGAGCCCGAGCTCACGCTGGCGTGGCAGGCGCCCGCCGGCTGCCCCTCGCCCGCCGACGTCGAGGCCCAGTTCGCGCGGCTCATCGGCGGTCCGTCGCGCTTGCCGTCGGGCAAGCACATCGACGCCTCGGCGGCCGTTCGCTCCTCGGCGCCCGATCGCTGGGCCCTCGACCTGTCGACGACGCTCGATGGCGCGCCCGGCCGCCGCGCGCTCGCGGGCGACTCCTGCGCGGCGGTCTCCTCGGCGGCGGCGCTCATCCTCGCGCTCATGATCGATCCCGCGGCCGCCGAGCGCGCGCTGCTCGCGCCGCCGGGCGCGGCGCCGGAGAGGGCGCCGCCCTCACCCGCTCCGGCCGCCGTCGTCGTGGCCGCGCCCTCGCCCGAGCCGCGCGCGTTGCACGCGTACGCGCGGGCCTTCGGGGGCGCCCTCGTCTCCCTGTTGCCCGCGCCGGCGCCCGCGGCCGGCGTCGCCCTCGGCGCGCGCCGGGGCCGCCTCGCCGCCGAGCTCTCGTTCGTCGCGACGGACGAGCGGCGCGTGACCTCGACCGGCGCGAGCCAGAACCCGGCCTCGGGTGACTTCCGCGTGCTCGTCGGAGGCGCGCGCGGCTGCGGGACCCTCGGCGGCCGCGCCGTCGTCTGGCAGCTCTGCGCGGGAGGCGAGCTCGAGTGGCTCACCGGGAGGGGCCTCGTCCGGCCGGGCATGACCGAGACCGCGCTCATGGGTGCGGGCACGGCCGGCGTGCTCGTGACGGCGCCGCTCGGCCGGCGCTTCGGCCTCACGCTCGACGTCGACGGCGCGCTCCGCCCCTACCACCCGGCCTTCTGCGCCTACTGCGCGATGATGCAGCCCGGCACGCCCATAGCCCGGGTCCCGATCGCGAGCCTCTTCGCCGCGCTGGGTCTCTTTCTAACGATCTGATCCGACACGCGTTTTTCGAAACACGGAAACGGGGGCGCGCGGACATTCATAATCGGAACCCAACGTGCTCGTCGGACGCAACAAGACCCCGCAGTACGCGCCCCCGCCGGGCCTGCCGGAGATCTACAACCAGCACGCGGACTTCGTGTTCCGCAACCTGCGCCGGCTCGGCGTGCACGAGTCGCTCATCGACGACGCCGTCCAGGACGTGTTCCTCGTCGTGCACCGCCGGCTCGGCGACTTCGAGGCGCGCGCGCAGGTGACGACGTGGCTCTTCGGCATCGTGCTGCGCGTCGCGCAGAGCTACCGCCGCTCGGCGATGCGGCGCCGGGCGCGCCTCACGGAGGCGCCGTCGGCGGAGGTCGAGCAGATCCCGATGACGGCGGCCGAGAGCCCCGTCGAGACGCTCGAGCGCCGCGAGGCGTCCGCGCTGCTCCACCAGCTGCTCGACGAGCTCGACGATGACAAGCGCGCCATGCTCGTGTGCGTCGAGCTCGAGCAGCTCACGGTGCCCGAGGCGGCCGAGTCGCTCGGGCTCAACCTCAACACGGCCTACGGCCGCCTGCGCGCGGCGCGCGCCGCCTTCAACGAGGCGGTTGCGCGCGTGCAGAAGCAGATGCAAGGGAACGATCGAGGAACGTCATGACCACCGAGCTCACCCCAGACGCGCAATCCATTCTCGAAGCGGGCCGCGCCCTCGACGGCGCGGGCGACCTCGAGAAGGCCCGCGTGCGCCGCGCCCTCTTCGCGACGATCGCCGCCGGCGGCGCCGTGCTGACGGCGGCGTCGACGGCGGCCGCCGCCGGCGGCGCCGCGGCCACGGAGGCGTCGAGCGCGGCGGCCTCGGGCGCGGCGGCGGCGCC
>DASZWW010000236.1:0-2084 GCA_035546175.1 Polyangia bacterium | reverse complement strand
AGCCGAGCAGCAACGCCACCACGGCGGCGCTCCGGGCGAGGGCAAACCTGTGACGTCCAGACTTCGACTTCAGAGGAAGCATGAGAGTCCGCCTCCTGCGGGGCCTTCGATATTCCCCCGTCCGTCACGCCGACGTCAACGCCAACGGGCGCCGGTTCAGACGAGGCCACCTCGGGGACCAGGGGGTAAACGCGAATGCCCGGGACGCCGCCTTCGGCGCCGATAAGCTGGGCCGGTGTACGGACGCCGACTTCTCTTGTGGATGACGATGTGCCTTGCGGGCGCGTGCGGCTCGAGGCAGCTGTCGAAGGACGGTGGAGGCCGCGACGCCGCGGCGACCGGCGGCGCGGGCGCCGGGTCCGACGCCGCCGCCGACGCCGTCCCGCGCGCGGCGGACACCGCTTCGGACGAGGTCGCCGCCGACGCGAGGACGACCGCGCCCGCCGACGCCGCGCCGGAGGACGCTCCGACCGTCGACGCTGTGGCGTCGTGCGAGGGCGACGCCTGTCCGCGACGCGCGAAGGCCGTCGCCGTGAACGGGAATGGACCCTGGCAGGCGTGCGCCCTCTTCACCGACGGGACCGTCGAGTGCTGGGTGAACGGCCTGACGGCGGGCGGCCCGGCGGGCGCGCCCGTGCTCGTCGACGGGCTCACGGGCGCGACCGCCATCGCCGTCGGAGGGAGCAGGGGCTGCGCGATCCTCGCCGGTGGCGCGGTGTCGTGCTGGACCGACATGGCGGGCCAGGGGCTGACGGGCGCCGCCGTCGTCCCTGAGCTCACGGGCGTCACCGCCCTCTCGCTCGGCGATCTCCACTCATGCGCCCTCCTCGACGGTGGTCAGCCGGTGTGCTGGGGCTACAACGGGCAGGGCGAGCTCGGCAACGGAGCGATCTCCAACGAGGCCACGACCACGCCCGGCCCCGTCGAGGGGCTGACGAACGTCACGTCGATCGCCGTCGGCGAGTATCACACGTGCGCGTCCGACTCGAACGGCGTCGCGCGCTGCTGGGGGCAGAACGACCAGGGCCAGCTCGGCTTCGGCCCGCAAGACGGCTTCGACTCGGGCTACCCGCATCCCCTGGTGGTGCCGGGGTTGGCCGGCGTGGCGTCCGTCTCGGCGCGGGGAGGCGGCACGTGCGCGCTCCGCGTCGCGGGCGACGTCTTCTGCTGGGGCACTCCCACGACGACGCCCGTACACGTCGCGGGCATCGGCGCGCCCCGGGCGCTCGCCGTCTCGACGGGCTGGTTCGGCTCGTGCGCGGTCCTCGCCGACGGTCACCTCGCGTGCTGGGGCGGCGGCTCGCACGGCACGCTCGGCGACGGGATGACGACGACGAGCTCGAACGACGCGGCGCTCATCGTGCCCGGCCTCGCGAACGTCGTCGACGTGTCCGCCAGCATGCGCGCCTGCGCGGTCGCCGCCGACGGAGGCGTCTCGTGCTGGGGCCCGCGGACGTACTACAGCACCGGGATCACCGACGACGACCTCGTGCCGGTTCCGGTCGCGGGGCTCTGACCTGGAGGCGTGAGGAGTGACGTGAGGAGTGACGTGACCGGATGTCTCGTCTTCCCGGTCCCCGCGGGAGCAAACGTCGGCGGCTTTCCCGCGAAGCTCGCGGGCCGGCAGCGGGACGTCGCGTGCAGCTCGGGCGCCTCCGTCAGGCCGCCTGACCCGGGGGGTCTCAGCCGCCGCCCGTGAGCTCCTGGACCAGCTGGCGCGCGATGTCGGCGTCGCTGCCGCTCGAGCGCAGCGTGAGAAACCTCTGGAACTCGGCCAGCGCGGCGCGCCGATCGCCGGACTGGCGGTGGCTCTCGGCCAGGCCGAACAGCGCCGTGGGATCGCCACGATCCTGGACGAGCGCCCGCTGGAAGAGGGCGATGGCCTGCGGCACCTTGCCGCGGTCGAGGTGGACGTAGCCGAGCCCGACCAGCGCCGCGGTCCCGTCGGGCGTCTCCGCCAGGGCCTGCTCGAACGATGCCTGGGCCCGTCTCGTCTGCCCGCTCTGGAACTGCCGCTCCCCCTCCGCGACGAGCGCGGGATAGCGCGCGGGTGCTCGCGGCGCCGCGACGGGCTCAGGGACGGG
>DASZWW010000235.1:0-2155 GCA_035546175.1 Polyangia bacterium | reverse complement strand
CTCGGGCGGCGCGACCGGCGGCGTGTCAGGCGGCGCGGGCGGCGGCGCGGGCCGTGACGGCGGCGTCGGCGGTGGCGCGGGAGGCGCCGCAGACGGCGGCACGGCCGGGGCCCCCGCCGATCCCTGCGGCGCGGCGCTCTTCTGCGAGAAGTTCGACGAGTACGCCGGCGTCACGACCATCGCCGACAAGCAGAAGCTCGGCCCCTGGCACGCCGCCCTCAACACGGGCGCCACCATGGGCCTCGACGGCGTGCACAAGATCTCCGGCTCGAACGCCTTGCACGTGCATATCGACGACGCCGCCACCGCGGGCGGGAGGCTCTTCGCCGACGGAGCGCAGCCGATCTTCGCCGGCAATCCGACCCACGTCTACGGGCGCATGATGATGTACATCGACCCGAACGGGACCAGCGTCCACTGGACGTTCTTCGGCGTGAACGGCAACGCCGAGCCGTCGTCGCCCGCGGTCGGCCGCAACGCCTCCTATATCCTGAGCTCGTTGCCGAGGGCCGGCGTCAACACGTACAGCTTCGTGTACGGGCTCTCCGCCATGGGGACCGACGCCTACCACGATTGCTCCTCGCAGAGCATGACGGCGATGCCGTCCGCCTGGGCCTGCGTCTCGTTCGACATGGACTCGGTGGCGCGCACGCTGCGCATGTACAAGGACGGCGCGCCGACGCCCATCCTCTCCGTCGACGATCACGGCAAGGGCTGCGTCGCCCCCACGCCGGTGACGTCGCCCTGGTACGGGCCGGCGATCTCGCAGCTCTACGTCGGCGCCTGGAGCTTCCACGCCATGAACGCTCCGCTCGACGTGTGGATCGACGATCTGGTGGTGGACACCAAGCCGGTCTCCTGCCCCTCGCCGTGAGCGCGGGTCGGGCGGCGGCCGCGCGTCAGAGCTTCGCGCGCAGGATGAACATGTCCTCGCCGCCCACGTTCGCCTGCCCGGGGACGAACGCGCCCCCCGTGTACCCGCCCACGAGGACGTTGCCGCAGGGATCGACGACCAGGCTCGTGACCTCGTCGTCGGCGGAGGTCCCGACCTGCCAGGCCGAGAGCAGGTCGCCCCGGTCGGAGAGCTTCATGGCGAAGACGTCGGCCAGGCCCTGGTTCGAGACGCCGTCGACGGCGCTGCCGAGGGTGATGCCCGCGATGTAGACGTTCCCCGCGGCGTCGAAGGCGAGGGCGGTCGGGTAGTCGGACTCGGGGCCGCCCATCTGGGCCGCCCAGACGAGCGCGCCCGTGGCCTTGTCGATCCTGAGGACGTAGGCGTCCTCCTGGCCGAAGGTCATCGCGCCGAGCTTGTTGAACGTGCCTCCCGTGACGTAGAGGTCGCCCGAGGGAGACAGCGCCACGGCGGTCACGGCGTCGAACGCCGTGGGCGAGATGCGCGCCGTCCAGTCCGGGCCACCCGCCGAGGGGTCGGCCCGCGTCTTGGCCACGAAGATCCCGTTCGGCCCCTGACGGTTGCTGGCGACGAGCGAGGTCACGTAGCGCGCGCTGCCGTCCAGCTCCGCCGCGACGTCGGTGGCGAGGCTGAACGGCGGCAGCGCCGAGGGCGGGAAGAGGTACTGGAAGGGCGAGGGCGCGCTCGTCACGACGTGGCCGGGCGCGGGCCCGATCGCGAAGTCGGCCACGAAGCCGACCTGATTGGCGGCGACGAAGTTCGTCGGCGTGTACGTGTCGTCCCAGCCCGCCACGACGACGCCGCCGCCGGCGGTCAGGGCGAGCCGCGCCGGGTGTTGCGGCCGCTCGTTCCCGGCCTGAAACACGGTGGCGACGTTCCCGTCCGCGTCGAGCAGGGCGAGGAACAGATCGAATTGACCGGCGTTCGTGAACGAGGGGAACGCGCCGCTCGTCCGCCCGACGACGACGAGGTCGCCGGTCGTCGGGTCGATCGCGACGTCCTCCGCCGTGTCCGATCCCGAGGTGTCGATGCCCGTCTTCCAGATCGTCGTCCCCGCGGGGCGGAGCTTCATGACCACGGCGTCCGAGTCGCCGGAGGGATCGATGTTCTCCACGCCGACCACGCCGCGCTCGAACCCGGCCGCGACGACGTTGCCCTCGCCGTCGACGGTCATGCCGAGGAGCTGGTCGTCGCCCTTCGTGCCGAGCTGGAGATCGCTCGGCCACGTGCCCTGGCAGCGCG
>DASZWW010000234.1:0-7079 GCA_035546175.1 Polyangia bacterium | reverse complement strand
GCCCGCGCCGGCTCCGACGACGCCCAGCGCGCCCGCGGCGCCCCCGACGCCGGCCGCGCCGGCTCCCGCGGCAGCGCCGACCCCCAAGCCCGTGGCGGAGGCGCCGGCCGCCGTCGAGCCTTCCAAGGCTTCGCACGGCGTCCCCGCCGAGCCCAAGGCGCCGGCCGAGCCGAAGGCTCGCTCCTACGAGCAGCTCGTCGCCGACGCCGACCGCTCGCTCGAGAACGGGCAGACGGCGAAGGCCCAGAAGCTCTACGAGGAGGCGCTCAAGCAGCAGCCGAACGGCGTCGCCGCCCTCACGGGCTCGGCGTACGTGCTGCTCGACCGGCGCCACCCCCTCGCGGCGATCGGCGTCTTCAAGCAGGTGCTGGGGAACGCTCCGCACTACGCGCCGGCGCTCTTCGGACTCGGCGAGGCCTACCGCGGTGAAGGCGACGCCGCGCAGGCCATCGACGCGTACAAGCAATACCTCGAGCAGTCGCCGACCGGCAGCGACGCGCCGGCCGCGCGCCGCCAGATCAAGGAGCTCGGCGAGGCCGCGGCGGCGCCGCGCAACCCCGGTCCCTCCGCCATCGTCCCGTCCGAGGGCACGGCGCCTCCGGCGACGCCGCCGCCCTGAGGCTCACGCGCCTCGAGCGCGCTCAGGCGGACGCTTCGACGAGGTCCGCGAGCGTGTCGAGCACGGCGACGATCGCTCGCACGGGGCCGTCGCCCTCGACCTCGCCCCGGAACGGGGGCGGTCCGTCGGCGCCGTTCGTGCCCGAGGCGTGGTAGCGCGCCGCCGTCCCGCGCCAGAGCGAGACGACGCCCGTCGCGGCCGCTCGCCCGACGCGGGCCCGCAGCGCGGCGTCGGCGAGCGGCGCCTGCCCATGGACGCTCAGCTTGCCGTCGAAGGCCTCGTCACCGGTCTTCGTCCGCGGCAGGCGCACGCGCTGCTCGGGGCGGCGCGAGAGCCAGCTGCGGTGCCGCTCGATGCTGGCGTCGGGTCCCGAGCGCGGCGTCTCGCCCAGGGTCGCCTCGAGCTCGACGAGCGCGCCGCGCCGCCGCAGGAGGCGCATGGCGACGGGCAGCCCGCGCCGGTGCGCGCGGATGCGGGTCACCTCGAGCTCGCCCTCCTCGACGAACACGGCCTCGGAGCGCGAGTCGTCGGGGCTCGTGCCGTCCCCCGCGTCTGTCGCGAGCCGGCCGATGAAGGTGCGCCAGGCGGCGTTGTTCACGCGCGGGTGCCCGATCTCTCCGTAGGGCGCGGCGCGCACCTCCCCCACGGAGAGCGCGAGCAGCCCGAGCAACGCGAGCTCGACCTCGATGGGCGTCGAGGGCTGGTAGCCTGCGATGGCGAGCAGCAGGAGGCCGTAGCCCGCGAGGCGCATCCCCCCCTTGTCGAGGAGGAGCTGGACCGTCGTGTACGTCCAGCCCGCGAACGCGGCGACGTAGGCCAGGCCGAGGAGCGAGCCGACGCGCGGCACGTCGACGCGCAGGCCGTAGAGGAAGGTCGCCTGCAGAAGGTCGAACCGCACGACGAGCGCGACGACGAGCGCGCCCGTGAGGAACGACGACGCGAGGAGGGCGGCGCGCCAGGGCCGCTCGCGGGCGGGCCGTGGGGGCAGCAGCAGCGGCGCCAAGACGCACGCCGCGAGCAGCACGAGCTCGCCGAGGTGGGCGATCTCGCCCGGCGTCGACGAGTCCGCGAACCGGCCCATGCGATCGCCCACGTGCGCGATGACGTGCAGCGCGCCCGGAAGCACGAAGAGCAGCACGCCGAGCTTCATGCGTCCGCGCAGCGGGGCGCCCAGCAGCGCCGCGCCGAGGAGGAGCGAGAGGAAGCCGAAGCTGGCCTCGAGGTAGAGGGCGAGGCGCGCGGACAGGGCGCCGAAGACGACGGCGTTGGCGGCGAGCATCCAGAAGGAGAGCCCGATCACCGTGACCGAGATGCGCATCGGTCGCGGGAAGAGCTCGCCGCGCCGCAGGAGCCCGACGAGGGCCGCGAGCAACACGATGAGGCCGAGCACGCTCGTGAGGTGGAAGAGGAGCGGGCCCGACGCCGCGACGGCGCGCGCGGCCGTGGAGCCCCCGTCCGCGCCGACGAGCGCCGAGTGCGGCATGAACAGGCGGTTGGCGAGCCGGTTCAGCACGAGCTCGAGGAACGCGAAGGCCACGAGCGACGCGGTCAGATTGCCGGGGCGCACGCGGGTCGCAGCGGTGGACATCGGGCGGCGCAGTATAGCGCTCGAAAAGCGCGCACGTCACCGGGCGGTGTTACGCTCGGCGCGAGCGTCGTGCTGCCGACATCGATCGTCCTGCCGGTCTTCTTCGCGGTCGCGCGCGTCGCGACCGCCCCGGCTGCCACGGCACCCTTCGTGGTCGCGCTCGACGCCGGCCACGGAGGCTCGAATCTCGGCGCGGTGGGCCGGGATGGCCTGCTCGAGAAGGAGGTGACGCTCGCCCTGGCGCGCCGCCTCGGCGCGCGCCTCGAGCGAGCGCCCGAGCTGCGCGTGGTGATGTGCCGCGATCGTGACGTGCTCGTTCCGATCCGCGCTCGCTCGCGCTGCGCCTCGGACGCGCGCGCGGATCTCTTCGTCAGCCTGCACGCCAACGCGACCCCGCCGGGCGTCGCGCCTGGCAGCCAGCGCGGCTTCGAGCTCTACGTGCTGCCGCCCGATGACGTCGAGGACGACGCGAACCTCGCCGCGCTGGACGCTCCCGCCGTCCGCGGCGTGTGGGCGTCGCACCTCGTGCGGGCGTCGGCCGCGCGCGCGGTGGCGGCGGCCCGCGCGATCGATCGCCGGCTGCGCGAGGCGCTCGGCGCCGGGCTCTCGCGTGGCATCCGCCAGAGCGGCGCCGCGCTCGACGTCCTGCGCGGCGCGCGCGCGCCCGCGGTCCTCGTCGAGGTCGGCTTTCTGGATAGCTCCGCCGATCGACTCCTCGTCGCCTCTCCCGACGGGCAAGAACGCCTGGCGCAGGCGCTCGCGGCGGCCGTGCTCGACTACCGCGCCGCGGCATCGCGCTAAGGGTTTTCCCGCCCCCCTCTCGGGCCACGTTGCGACCGTTTGCCGCACGCCCGCCCGGCGGCGAATTTTCACCGCTGTGCTACCATGCCTAGAGGGGATCGACTGTGGTCAGCGTCACCGCCCGAAAAATCCGCGATCACGGCCGGGAGCGGGCCTCGCTCGGCGTCGGGCGCACTTACGCAGGCTACCTCATCAGCTATCCGAGCGTTGGTCGCGGCATGGTGATCTTTCGAGATCCGAACGGCCACCGCATGGTCACGACGCCGGTCAAGCGCGTCCTCGGCGACGAGGGCAGCGAGACGCTCTTCGTCGAGACGGAGAACTCGGTCTACCAGCTGACGTTCCGCGCCGAGCCGGTGCGCGCGGTCTCGCGCGCCGCAGCGAGCGGAAAATAGCGGCTCGCCCCACGCGCGACTATTGGCTCGCGGCGCGCGTCCCTCGTAATCTAGCCGAGCTCGAGCTGGCTCGCGCCTTGCTCTGACTCGACACCGACATGATCACACGCGCGCTCATCCTCGCTGCCGGGAAGGGAACCAGGGTCGGCGATCACGCCGGCCCCAACTGCCTCGCCACCGTGGGGCGCTGTACGCTCATCGAGCGCACGCTGCAGGTGCTCGGAGGCGTCGGCATCCAGAAGGTGGGCATCGTCGTCGGGTACGAGGGCGCTCTCGTGCGCAAGCACGTGGCCGCGTCCTCGGTCATCCCCGCGGCCTACAAGCGCGCCGTCACCTTCTTCGAGAACGAGCGGTTCGAGCGTCCCAACGGCCTGTCCGTCCTCGCGGCGCGGTCGTTCGTCACGGAGCGGACGTTGCTGGTCATGGCCGACCAGATCGTGGCGCCGGGGCTCGTGCGCGAGCTCGTCGCCGCGCCCGCCGCCGGCGACAAGACCATCCTCTGCGTCGACCGCGATCTGGCCCGCGTCTTCGACATCGACGACGCGACCAAGGTCCAGCTCTCGGGCGACGGCGTCGTCGCCATCGGCAAGGGTCTGCGCGCCGGCACCTACCAGGCGACGAGCGCGGGGCTCTTCGTGATGTCGCCGTCGCTCGTCGCGGTCCTCGAGGGTCTGCCCGAGCCGTCGCTCACCGAGGGCGTGCAGGCGGCGGCGACGCGCGGGCTCGTCATCGGGCACGACGTCGCCGGACGGCCCTGGCAGGACGTCGACACGCCGCAGATGAAGCTGCACGCCGAGTGGCTGCTGCGGGTCTACGGCGACGAGCTCGTGCGGCCCGCGATGCAGACCCCCGCGGCGCCCTCGGCGGCGCACGACACGCTCGCCCTCATCGAGCGCCTCCTCGCCGAGAAGGACGACCCGGGCTACGTCCTCTTCAGCCCCGGCCCGGTCATGACCTCCGCGCGGGTCAAGGCGGCGCTCGTGCATCACGACGTCTGTCACCGCGACGGCGACTACTCGGCGGTCGTCGCCAGGCTTCAGGACAAGCTGCGGCCCGTCTTCGGGGCCTCGCCGGCGCACGAGACGCTGCTCATCACGGGCTCGGGCACGGCGGCCATGGAGATGGCGATCTCGTCGGCGATCCCGCCCGGCAAGAAGCTCCTCGTCGTCGCGAACGGCGCGTTCGGCGAGCGGCTCGACGAGATCGCGCAGCTGCACGGGATCGAGCGCGTCGTGCTGCGCTATCCGTGGGGCGAGCTGCCCGACCCGCGCGACGTCGCGCGCGCCCTCGAGGCCGACGGAGAGATCGCCGGCGCCGTCATGATCCAGCACGAGACGTCGGTGGGCCTCCTGAACCCCGTCGGCGAGATCGGCCGGCTCTGCCGCGCGCGGGGCGTCACGCTCATCGTCGACGCCGTGTCGGCGCTCGGCGCCGAGGACGTGGACGTCGTGCGCGACCACGTCGACATCTGCTACTCGTCCGCCAACAAGTGTCTGCACTCGGTGTCGGGCGTCTCGTTCCTCTGCGTCGCGCCGCACGTCTGGGGGCGCATCGCCGGCATCGAGCCGCGCGTGTATTACCTCGACATGCTGCGCACGCGGCGCTACCTCGCCGAGCTCCACCAGACGCCCTTCACGCCGGCCGTCTCGTCGTTCTTCGCGCTCGAGGCGGCGCTCGACGAGCTCGCCGAGCAGGGCGGCGTCCCGGCGCGCCGCCAGCTCTACCGGAAGCGCAACCTGCGCGTGCGGCGCGTCCTCGCCGACCTCGGCTTCGAGTCTTTCACGAACACGGGCCGCGAGTCGCACACGATCTCGACGTTGCGCCTGCCCGACGGGCTGGACGTGGAGGCGCTCTACGCAGACATGAAGGAGCGCGGGTTCATCGTCTACCGATGCAAGGGCGAGCTGGCCTCCCGGTACGTCCAGGTCGCCAACATGGGCGAGCTGAGCGACGCCACGATCGACGCCTTCCTGGCTGCGATCACCGACGTGGCGTCCGCGGCCCGAGACGCCGAGGGCGCGTCACGCGCCGTCAGCCGCGCCGCCCTCAAGTCGGTCTGATGCCGGGAGCGTCCGAGGCCCTCATGCGCGCCGCCCTCTTCCGCCGCCATGGCGGGCCGGAGGTGCTCGAGATCGCCGACGTGCCCGTGCCGACGCCGGGCCCCCACGAGGTCCAGGTGCGCGTCACGGCGACGTCGCTGAACCACATCGACGTGTGGATGCGGCGCGGTCTGCCCGCGCTTCACCTCGCGCTCCCCCACGTGTCGGGCGGCGACGTGTGCGGCACGGTCTCGGCGCTCGGCGCGGGCGTCACGGGCCTCGCCGAGGGGGAGCGGGTCGTCCTCAACCCGGGGCTCTCCTGCGGACGCTGCCTCGCCTGCCTCAGCGGGCGCGACAACTTCTGCCCCGACTTCCGCATGCTCGGCGAGCAGACCTGGGGAGGCCACGCCGAGTACGTCGTCGTCCCGCAGGCGAACCTCGTGCCCGTTCCGCGCCAGACGGTGCCCGTCGACGACGCCGGCCTCGCTTCGATGCCCATCGCCTTCATCACGGCCTGGCAGATGCTCGTGGACCGCGCGCAGATCCGACAGGGCGAGACGGTGCTGGTGCTGGCCGCGGGCTCGGGCGTCGGCAGCGCCGCGATCCAGATCGCCAAGCTCTGGGGCGCGCGGGTCATCGCGACGGCCTCGACGGACGAGAAGCTCGCCCGGGCGCGGGCGCTCGGCGCCGACGAGCTCGTCAACCACGCGACGACCGAGCTCGTCGCCGAGGTGAAGCGCCTCACGGGCCGGCGCGGCGCCGACATCGTCGTCGAGCACGTGGGCGCCGCGACGTTCCCCAAGTCCGTCGTCGCGTGCGCCAAGGGCGGCCGCATCGTGACCTGCGGCGCGACCGACGGCTTCGAGCCCGTGCTCAACCTGCGGCACGTCTTCTGGCGCCAGCTCTCGATCCTCGGCTCGACGCTGGCCTCGAAGTCGCGCCTCTTCGAGATCATGGCCCTCGTGGGCGCGGGGCGCCTCGCGCCCGTCGTTCACGCCGTGCTGCCGCTCGCCGAGATCGCCGAGGGCCACCGGCTCATCGAGAGCCGCGCCGCCTTCGGCAAGATCGTGCTGCGCGTCTGATCACATCCCCTGTGTGACGACCGAGTCGAAGGTCGCGGAGGACAGCGTGATCTTGCAGGCGTCGACGTCCGTCGTGACGAACGTCGTCGGGTTGATCGTGACGTGCTTGAAGACGACGTTCGTGAGGGTCCCCGTGATGCGCGAGGACGCCGAAAGCGGGTACGTGGGCGTCGCCGTGAGCTTCAGGGTCCCGCTCGTCGCGATGTAGTCGTCGCCGGCCGCGAGCAGGTTGGAGATCGCCGGATCGGCGTGGGCTATGAGGATCACGCACGCGCCGCAGCTGCGATAGTCGACCATCCCGCTGAGGTCGATGGAGTTCATCGGCATGAGCCCGTTGTCGAAGGGCGGCACGCCGCTGGCGAACGAGAAGCCGAGGACGTCGGGCTTGGCGTCGCCGTTGAGAGTGGCGTCCCAGTCGACCTCGCCCGGAATGGCGTCCAGCGCCGTGTCTTGATAGGCGACGGCCTGCTGGGTGTCGGCCGCGAAGGTGATGGGCCCGTAAGACGCGGTGACGTTGCAGTTGAGCGACCCACCCGCGCCGGCGGTGGCGCCGCC
>DASZWW010000233.1:0-27315 GCA_035546175.1 Polyangia bacterium | reverse complement strand
CGCCGCGGGGGCGGCCGAGCCCGGCGGGCGCGCCTGCTCGAGGATGTCGGGCGGGGGCTCGTTCGCGACGGTGCGGTCGTCGTCCTCGAAGAACAGGTCGTCGGCCGCGACCGCCTTGTCGGCGCTCACGATCTCGACCTCCTCGTCCTTGTCGAAGATCTGCGTGTCGAGCTCCTCGTCGTCCCATTCCATGTTCGATCCCTTGCCGGCAGGCGGCGCCTTCGCCGCGGCGGGCGCCGCCTTCGCACCCGCCGCGCCCGCGCGCGAAGCCGTGGCCGCCGGCGCCCCGCCCGCGGCGACCCGCCGGTAGGACGACTCGACGGCGCCGCCAGGCGCCACGAGCTGCCGGTACTGCTCGAGCTTGGCGCTGTCTTCCTCGATCTCGACGGCGAACATCTTCTTCATCCACGCCGCGAGGTCCTTGCGCGAATAGAACTCGCCGATCTTGTGCAGGAACGACTGCAGGTCATCGTGGAGGTCGATGGCGTTCTGGTAGCGGTCCTCCGGATCCTTGGCCAGGACCTTGAGCACGATCCGCTCGAGCTCCTCGGGGATCTTCTTGTTGTACGAGGAGGGCGGCATGATCTCGACGTTGCGCACCTTCTCCAGGGTCGAGAAGTCGCTCTCGCCGACGAACAGCCGCTCGTTCGTGAGCAGCTCGTAGAGGACGATGCCCACCGAAAAGATGTCACTGCGCCGATCGATGGGCAGGCCGCGCACCTGCTCGGGCGACATGTAGCCGAACTTGCCCTTGAGGATCCCGGCCTGGGTCTTCGAGGCCTTGCCGGCCGCCTTGGCGATGCCGAAGTCGATGAGCTTGACCTCGCCCTCGTACCCGATGAGCACGTTCTGCGGCGAGATGTCGCGGTGCACGAGGTGCAGCTCGCGCCCCTGGGCGTCCCGCTTGTTGTGCGCGTAGTCGAGGCCCTCGCAGACCTGCATGATGATGTGGCAGGCCTGCTGGATGGGCATGACCTCGCCCTTGCCGCGCAGCCGGTCGAAGATCGACCGCAGGTCCTTGCCGTGGACGTGCTCGAGGGCGATGAAGTAGCTGTCGTCGACCTTACCGAGGTCGAAGATCTGGGCGATGTTCGCGTGCTGCAGCTGCACGGCGATCTTCGCCTCGTCGATGAACATCGCGATGAACTCCTCGTCCTCCGCGATGTTCGGCAGGATGCGCTTGACGGCGAGGAGGCGCTCGAAGCCCTCGACGCCGAAGGTCTTCGCCTTGAAGACCTCGGCCATACCCCCGACGTTGATCCGCTCGAGGAGGTAGTACTTGCCGAACGGGATGGGTTTCTTCAATGCGAGTGAACCCTCGTGTCCTCTGGGCGGCCGAGCCCGCCGGTGGGGAAGCTATTTATCCGACCTAACTGGCTGAAATGTCAACCGGATTGTGTGCTTCCGAAACGGGCTTGTCGGCCTCGCCGTCGGCCTTGTCACGGGCCTTGCCGGCCTCGTCGGACGCGAGCGGTTTCGCTCCCCGAGACCCGGCGCGGGTGTCGGCTTCCAGATACGCCAGTGTCGCGCCGACCGCGGCGAACGGCGGGGCGACGAGGAACGCGAGCGGCACGAGGTAGAGCGCGTAGCTCCCGAGCCCGTAGCCGAGCGCGAGCCCGGGGTGCTTGGCGAGGTAGGCCCACTTGCCCCCGAAGGTCGCGCCCCGCCGCGCGAGAGGGTAGTCGAAGCCGTCGTAGGCGAGGAAGATGGCGCCGAGCCCGACTCCGATCAGCGTGCCGAAGCCCATGAGCGGCGTGACGGTGAGCGCCGCCCCCAGGCCCATGGCGACGCCGTAGAGCACGAGCTTGAGGAGGCCGTGGACGATGGCGCGACCGATCGAGGGCATGAGCGGCGCCGACGGCGCGCTGCCGCGTACCCGCTTCTCGACCTGCTCGGCGAGGCGGTCGCAGAAGATCGCGTTCAGGAGGGGCTGCAGGAGGATGAACAGCACGACGCTCCCGAGGACGGTCATGACCCCGACGAAGATCCACCCGAGCACCGGCGAGCTCGCGAGCATGTCCGCGAGATCCTTCCGCCAGAAGCGCGCCGCGGCGACGATGGCCCCCACGCCGAGCACGAGGTTGAGCACGATCGGCACGACGACGTGCTTCCACATCCGCTCGCGCGCGACGTAGATCGCGCCCCGGAAGGGCGCCAGGAAGCCGCGAAAGAGGCCCACGGGTCCCGAGTTTACACCCCGAGAGCGCGAAAGACGCGAAACCCTGGCCGGGTCGAGCCGAGAACGAGGGAGGAGGTCCCCATGTCCCAGACCAGCTTCAACCCCGATCCCCCTCGCAGCAGCCTCGCCAACCTCACGGTGGAGGGGCGCGCGCCCGACGCCGGCGGCGTCATCGTCGACGCGACGCGACCGCGCCAGACGGAGGCGTCGGGCGCGCCGTTCCGCGAGCTCCTCGCGGGCGGCGTCGCCGTCCTCATGGGCGGCGCGGCCGTCGCGACGCACGTGATGGGGGCTCCGCGCCTCGCGGCGGCCATCTCGGGCGCCGGGGCGCCCGCGACGTCCGCCATCTCCAGCCTCGACAGCCGCTCGGCGGTCGTGGGCACGGGCCCCAAGGCGGAGAGCGGCGCGGCGCTGCCGACGGCCGCGGGGAGCCTCGGCTTCTCGGGCGGCGGGGCCGCGGGGCTCACGGCGGCGGGCGCCGGCTCGGACGCCTCGGACCTCGCGCAGATGCAGGCCATGCAGCGCGAGAGCCAGGTCTTCAACATGCAGCTCCTCGCGCTGCAGGATCAGGTCCAGCAGGACAGCCAGCGCTTCACGACGCTCTCCAACGTCATGCGCGCCAAGCACGACACCGCGAAGGCGGCCGTGTCCAACATCCGCAGTTGACGTGCTAAGGTGAGTGGGCTTTGGCGATGAAGGTCACCGGCCCCGGGTCTCGGCCAGGCGCCGCCCCCGACGGCGCTGACGGGCCCGACAAGCTCGAAAAGAGCGGCGGCGCCCGCAAGGCCGACAAGGCCGGCGCGGCGGGCAAGACCTTCGCCGAGACCCTGGCGGCCGGGCAGCCGGCGCGTGGCGGGGCGGCCGCGCAGGGCGCCCGCCCCGCCGACCCGCTCACGGCCGACATCACGGCCGAGCTCAAGGCCGGCAAGATCGACGCCAAGGCGGCGCTCGACCGCGTCGTCGAGCGCGTGCTCGACCAGCAGCTGGGCGCGAACGCGCCGGCCGCCGTACGCGAGCAGCTGCGCGACGCGCTCCGCGACACGATCAGCAGCGACCCGTTCCTCGCGGAGCGGCTCAGGGGTCTCGGCTAGACGGCGGCGGGGACGTCGGCGCCGAGGCGCAGCGCGCGCTTGGCGGCGATGGCCTCGCGGAGCTGCGGCGGCAGGAAGACCTCGTCGGTGTCGAACGCGGCGAGGGCCTCGATGAGCAGCGCGGCCCGCTCGGCGGGCGGCGTCTTGCGGTCGACGAGCACGCACCACTGCCCCTTGACCTTGCAAAGCCCCCCGCCCCCGGCGGTGTCACCCGTCATCGTCTCGTAGCGCACGCGAATTCCGAGGTGCGCGGCGGCCTGTTCCAGCGTCTCCGTGATCTGCTCGGGCTTCATCGTCGATCCGTTTTACCCGCTTTCACCGTCGGCGGGAAGTTTTCCGACGAGTCGCCTCACTTGGGACGCCCGCCGCCTTCGGCGGACCGATCGATGTCGAGGATCTGGGCGCCCCCGACGTAGCTCTTCGTCTCGTAGCGGGTCAGGCTGCCGAGCTTGCGCACGATCGTGGCCATGCGCTCGGCCTCCTCGAGGATGGTCTTGACGTTGGGGAGCAGCTGCTCGTTGGGGCCGAGCTTGCGCATGAGCATCTGGGCGTAGCCCATGACGGAGGTGAGCGGCTGGTTGAGCTCGTGGGCGGCGGCGCCCGCGAGCTCGACGGCCACGGCCTGCTTCTCCGAGAGCGCCAGCTTCTCCTGCGCGGTCGCGAGGCGCTCCTCCATGCGGAGGCGGTCGCGGAGATCGCTGAAGATGCCCACCGTCGCGATCTCGCGCCCCTCGTCGTCGAAGACCAGGGCCGCCGAGATCGAGACGGGGATCTTCTCGCGCCCGCTGCTCACGAGATCGCGGCGCACGGGCTCGAGGCGGCCGCCGCCGCCGTGCTCGGCGGAGCGGATGAGCCGCATGACCTCCTCGGCGACGCCCTGCGGGTAGAGCCGCCGCACCGACATCTTGCCGATGACGTCGGCGGCCCTGTAGCCGGTGATGCGCTCGGCGCCCTGGTTGAAGAGGAGGATCGTGCCGCGCAGATCGGCGGCGATGATGCCGTCGACCGTCGAGTTCAGGATGCGCTCGAGGAACTCGGTGGTGCGGCGCAGCTCGCGCTCGAGCTCGCGCGCGAGCGTCACGTCGCGGAAGGAGAAGATGGCCGCCTCGTGCTCCGAGAGGATGCCGATCGACGCCACCGAGACCTGCAGGCGATCGCCGGAGGTCGTCACGAGCTCGAGGTCGAAGTTGTCGACGGGCTCGCCCTTGATGGCGTGCGCGAGCTCGGCCGCGAGCCTCGCGCGGTGGATCTCGGGCACGATCTGGCTGAGCGGGCGCCCCGCGAGCCCGTCGCGCGCGTAGCCGGTGACCTCCTCGGAGGCGCGGTTCATGTAGAGGACGCGTCCTTCGCCGTCGAGGACGACGATGCCGTCGGAGGCGCTGTCGATGAAGGCGCGGTACTTCTCGATGGCGCGCAGGCGGCGCTCCGTCTGGAAGTCCTCCTGCGTGATGCGGCGCGTGCGCTCGCGGATGGGGTCGAGCGCCTTCGCGCCGCGGAGGATCATGCCGACGAGCGAGGCGGCGAGGCGCCCGAGGCTCACGATCTCGTCGGGCAGGTGGCCCTCGCCCTGGCCCGGCTCGCGCGGGAAGCGGGCGATGAGGGCGCCGAGCGGCTTCCGGCCGACGATGAGCGGGAACACCCCCGACAGCTCGGTCGCGATCGCCGTGAACGTCACCTCGCCCGTCTCGAGGGCGCGCTGGATGTGCGGGTACTGGGCGAGCGGCAGCTTGACGCGCCCGACCTCGGACTCGTCGCTGTCGGCGACGATGTAGGCCGCGTCGGGCGTCTCGGAGACGACGGCGAGGACGCTCACCGACGACGCGGCGAGCGCGTGCGCGACGTGCTCGGCGAAGGCGTGGAGCTGGCTCTCGCCCGTGCCGACGGCCAGGACCTGCGCGGCCTTCCAGAGGTCCTCGTCGATCGCGCGGCGCAAAAAATCGCTCATCGGCCAGCCCCCGTCCCCCGAGACCGGGCGCGGGCCCGAGGACGGGCCCGCGGCGCGCGGCCGGCGACGAGCGCCTGCGCGGCCGCCGTCGCCGCCGCGTGGACGGCCCGCACGGGCACGCGGGCCTTCGTCGCGAGGCGCCGGCAGTCCTCGAGCTCGGGCTTGGCGCCGAGGAGCTGGCCCTCGAGCGCGCCGAGCTTGACGCGCACAGGTCCCCACGGCGTCGCGACGCGCTCGAACGCGCGCGCCAGCACGGCGCGCGCCATGGGCTGCGTGCGCACGCCGAGCGTCGTCGAGTTGAGGAAGAAGGCGCGCTCGACGGCGGCGAGCGCGCCGGGGGGCGCGAGCGCCGTGACCTCGAGCGCCGGCCGCCCCTTCTTCATGACGATGGGCGCCGACCAGGCGTCGACGGCGCCCGCCTCGAGCAGCGCCTCGACGAGCGGTCCGATGAGCTCGGGGCTCATGTCGTCGAGGTTGGCCTCGACGCGCACGACCTCCGGGGCGGCGGGCGCCGCGGCGCGGCCGAGCGGCGCGCCCACGAGGACGCGCAGCACGTTGGGGCGGTCGTCGAGCTCGCGCGGGCCCGCGCCGTAGCCGATGGCGGCGAGCGCGAGCGGCGGCGGCGGCCCGAAGTCGTCGACGACCGCGGCCACGATGGCGGCCCCCGTGGGCGTCGTGAGCTCGCCGCGACCCTCGCCGACGATGGGGACGCCGCGCAGGAGCGCCGCCGTCGCGGGCGCGGGCACGCCGAGCGTCCCGTGCGCCGTGCGCACCCGGCCCGTGCCGACGACCGGCGGCAGCGAGCCGATCGAGGCGGGAGCGAGCCAGGCGATGGCCGCCGCGGCGCCGACGACGTCGGCGATCGAGTCGTACGCGCCGACCTCGTGGAACGCCACCCGGTCGACGCGCGTGCCGTGCAGCGCCGCCTCGACGTGCGCGATCCGCGCGAAGATGTCCCCGGCGAGCGCGCGCGCGTCGGCGTCGAGGCGGGCGCGCGCGAGCAGCCGCTTCACCTCGGCGTAGTCGCGGTGCTCGTGCTCGTGCTCGTGCTCGTGGGCGCCGTGCCCGTGGTCGTGGTCGTGACCGTCATGATGACGGCCGCGGCCGGGCCACGAGACGACGAAGCCGCGGCCCACGAAGCCGCCGCGCCGGCGGCGCTCGAAGCGGGCGCGCAGGCCGCGCACGCCCATGGCGCCGACCGCGTCCGTCACGACCTTCGCCGGCACGCCCGCGTCGACGAGCGCGGCGACGGTCATGTCCCCGGCGATGCCCGAGGTGGGCTCGAGGTGCAGGTGCAGCCCCTGCAAGGCGCCGGCGCTCGCGCGGATCACGTCGCGCGCTTTCGGTTGAGCATGGCCGCCAGCTGGCCCGCGCCGAAGCCGTTGTCGATGTTGACGACCGAGACGCCCGCGGCGCAAGAGGTGAGCATCGCGAGCAGCGCCGCGATGCCGCCCATGCTCGCGCCGTAGCCGACGCTGGTGGGCACGGCGATGACGGGCCGCCCGAAGAGGCCGGCGACGACGCTCGGCAGCGCGCCCTCCATGCCGGCGACGACGACGATGATCTCGGCGCGCTCGATGAGCTCGCGGTGAGCGACGAGCCGGTGGATCCCGGCCACGCCGACGTCGAAGAGCCGCGCGACCTCGTTGCCCGCGAGCTCGGCCGTGAGCGCGGCCTCCTCGGCCACGGGGACGTCGGCCGTCCCCGCGCTCACCACGGCGATGGTGCCGCGGCCGCGATCCGGCGCCGGCGTCTCTCCCAGCACGAGGGCGCGCGGCACGGGCAGGTGCCGCACGGCGGGCACGGCGAGGCGCACAGCCGCGGCCGCCTCGGGCGATACGCGCGTCGCCAGCACGGTCGAGCCGCCCTTGCCGAGCTCGACCATGATCGCGGCGATCTGCTCGGGCGTCTTCCCCTCGCCGAGCACGACCTCCGGGAAGCCCGTGCGCAGGTGCCGGTGCGTGTCGGCGTGCGCGAAGCCGAGCGCGCGGAAGGGCAGGTCGCGCAGCTCGCCCATGGCCTCCTCGACGGGCACGCGGCGCGCGGCCACCGACTCGAGCAGGTTGCGCAGGCGATCCGGGTCCAATGGTCGTCCTTCCGGCGGAGATTATCTAGAACTCGGCCATGACGCCAAGGCTCGGGTAGATCGTGAAAGAGGAGATCTTGGTGTCGTGTGTCGGCGGCGCGAGCCCGACAGACGACAGGTGCGCCGTGCCGAGCGCCTCGGCGAGGGTGAGCTCGAAGGCGAAGAACAGCCACCGGTAGCCGAGCGCCACGCCGCCCTGCCCGCACAGGAACGTCGCCGTGCCGTCGAAGCTCGCCAGCGTCGTGTCCGTCGGGAGCGTGAGCTTGAGCTCCGTCGAGAAGGTCGTGAACAGGACCTTCGGCCCCGCCCACACGCGGAACCAGTCGCGCGACGTGCCGACGAGGACGGGCACGTCGAATTGCCAGCGCGAGAAGTCCGAGAGCGACAGGCCGGGGATCTGGTCGGAGAGCGCGAGCTCGTACGAGAAGCGCGAGAGGCCGAGCCCGACGGTCAGATCGAACGGGGCGCTCGCGTGATCGGCGAGCTGGTAGCGCACGCCGCCGCGCCAGGCCGAGCCCGCGTAGCGCAGGCCGACCTCGAAGCGCTCGAGCGGGACGTACGTCGCCGCGAGGTGAGGCGTCACCGACGGCGTGAGCAGGATGAAGTTCACGCCCGCATCGAAGATCTGCCACTTCTGGTCGTCCGTGAGCGGCTGGCCGCCCGCGCCCTGCCGGGCGAGGGTCTTGCCTTCGTCGAGGAGCGTCTCGAACGCGCCCACGGGCGCGTTGCCCTCGAGCCCCGCCGACGCCGAGAGGTGCCCCTTCGGCGCGACGCGCGCCGGCTGGAACGTCGACAGCGACGGGGCGCACCCCGCGGTGCCCCCCGCGACGACGGCGACGAGGATCGAGGATGCGCCGATCGCCGTCCGCGCGGGGGCACGCGAGGTCACGCCCTCACGGTATCACGACTGCGCGGACGGCGAGCCGATGGCGATCCGTCGCGCCTGCACCTCGGGCTTCTTCGGGACGCGCAGCGTGAGGACGCCGTCCTTGACGTCGGCCGTCGCGCGCTCGCCGTCGGCGCTGTCGGGCAGCGAGAACGACCGCGAGAACTGGCCGTAGGAGCGCTCGTAGGCGAAATACCGCTCGCCGTCCGGCGCGTCGTCCTGCTTGCGCTCGCCCGAGATCGTGAGGACGTTGCCCGTCATCTGGATGACGAGGTCCTTCTCGGGGATGCCGGGCACGTCGGCCCTGAAGACGTACGCGTCCTTGGTCTCGCGGACCTCGAAGCTCGGGACGAACGCCGGCGCGGCGGGGGCGAATGCACCGAGCGCGTCTCCGCCGAAGAACGCGTCCATCAAGTGAAAGGGATCTCTGCGAAGCAACGTGGCCATTTTCCGGTACCTCCTTCGCCGTAGACAGGAAACACCGAAGAAGCGGCGACAAGCCCGGAGCGTCCCAGACGATCGCGGCGCGCTACGGCAGCGGCAGCGCGAGCGAGATCGAGCCGTCAGCGGCCGACGTGCCCTGCGCGAGCGCGAGCGAGGGGTCCACGCAGGACGAGGTCGGCGTCGGCGCCTTGCAGAACACCTGCACGAACGCGCCCGAGACGGTGCGCCCCGCGCCGGTGACCGTGCCGCGCCAGGCCAGCGCCGCCGGCACGACGCTCGTGGGCGCGCTCCCCGCCTTGGCCGTGAAGGAGCCGACGACCCACCGCGCGAGGCCGAGCTTGGGATCCGGCTCGACGAGCAGCTCGTAGGTGCGCCCCGCGGCGAGCGCGAGGGCGTACGACCCGTCGGCGCCGGCCGTCGTCGTCGGCGGCGTTCCCGACGCGAGCAGACCCCCATCGATGGCCGTCACCTTCGCGCCCGCGACGGAGCCCCCGGGCATCCCCGTCGGCGGCGCGAGCTTCCCCATGAACGTCAGGGGCGCGGCGAGCGCGACCGGCGCAGCCCCCGCCGCCGGCACGGTGACGTCCGCGAGCGTGATCGCCGTCGAGGCGGTGCCGTCGGGGGGCGCGACGATGACGTGATAGGGGCCCTCGGGCAGCAGGCCGAGGTGCGCCGCGCCCTGGGCGTCGGTCACCCCGTCGGCGTGAGCCGTCCCCGTGGCCGGGAACTGTCCGGCCGTCGCACCGCCGAGCACGCGCAGGATCCCGGCGTTCGCGATGGGCGTCGCGAGATCGACCCGCACGCGCGCGCCCGCCACGGGCGCTCCGCCTGGTCCGGTCACGGCGATCGTGAGCGGCGACGCCGGCACGTTCGCCCAGTCCATCGACAGATCGAGGCTCGTCATGCCCGTGAGGAGCGTGATCGCCGGCGCCGCGACCAGGGCCTCGGGCAGCCCGCTGCCCGCACGCGGAACGATGTCGGCCGAGTGAGCGCCCTCGCGCGTCGTCAGGACGACCCTCCCGTCGGCGCCGCTCGTGCCCACCGTGGAGGGCCGCGCGCCCGAGACGAGGAGCACGCGCGCGCCCGAGACGGGGTTCCCCGCGCCGTCGCGCAGGACGCCCGTGACGTTCGCGTCCGGGGTGAGGGCCATCTTCGTCGAGATCACGTCGGGCAGCCCGCTCACGAACAGCGGCGCCGCGCCGCCGTCGGGCAAGACGAGGACGTCGTACAGCAGGCCCGTCGAGAGCGGCGCGACGAACGGGCTCTGCCCCGTGTAGCCTTCGAGCGCGAACCCGAAGGACGCGCTCGTGATGCGGATGTACGAGGCGACCGGGAAGTTGCGGGCGTCCACCGGGGACAAGCTCAGAAGCTCGCTCGCCCTCGCGTCGCCGAGGTCGAGCGTCGTCGTCGCCGCGAGGTCGGTGGTGGCGACGACCGTCTCGCGCTCCGGCAGCTGCAGCCCGTCGGGCGGCGTCACGACGAAGCGAAGCGTGGGCGTCTCCGGCGCCTTGACGGTGAACGGCACGGCCAGACGATCACAGGACGGCACTCCCGGGATGAGCGCGTTGACCTGGTACATCCCGGGGTCGCCGAGCGTCACCTCGGCGGTGACGTCATCGATGCTCATGATGGGGAGGTTGGCGGGCGAGGACCCGCCGACCATCGCCGCGGACCACGTGAATCGCGGAGCGCCGGCGTCCGGGCCGCCCGGGTAGCCGGTGACGCTCGCTTGCACGCGGAGGACGGCCCCCGGCTCGAGGTTCGAGAACGAGCTGGGGACGACGGGCGTGATCGTGATGATGCACGGGCCGGCGCCGGCGAAGGCGCCGTCGGGGCTGCCGCCGTCCTGGGGGAAGCCGCCGCCCGCGCCGCCCGTGCCCGTGGCGCCGGCGCTGCCGGGGCCCTCCGCGCCCGCGGTGCCCGTCGAGCCCGCGGTCGTCCCCCCGAAGCCCGTCGAGCTGCCCGCCGTGCCTCCGGACACCGAGCCCGCGGTGCCGCTGCCTATCGATTCCTGACCGCCGGTGCCCGACCCGACGCCCGTCGCGCCGCCGGCGCCGCCGTAACCCGTGCTCGAGCCGCTGCCCGCCGCGCCCGTCCCCGGCGAGGCGGGGCTCCCCGCTCCGCTCGCGCCGATGCTGCACCCGGCCGCGACGAGCGTGGCGAGCGCGAGCGCGCGACCCATGCGCCGGCGAGGCGCTCGCGAGGAGGCGCTCACTGCAGGAGCACCTTCCAGGTCGCCCGCTGGACGCAGGTCGCGTCGAAGAGGTTCGGCAGCGAGCACGTGTCGGCGTCGCACGTCGCGAACTCGGTCGCGCTGCGCATGGTGTCGCGATCCCGGATCTCGACGCGCACGCGCACGTCGTCCGTGGGCGAGTAGGCCCTCGTGTTGAGGGAGAAGGTCGGCCAGCTCGGAACCACGAGCACGAAGTCGCCCTGGTTGACGCTGACCAACCAGTCGATGTCGGCGACGCCGGGGAACGGATCGAGGTCGTCGTCCACGATGTTGACGGCAAAGGGCAAGTCCGGCATGTCGGGCTTGGTCTCGGGCAGGTTGAAGTCCGGCGTCGTGTTCGCGAGGCACGGCGGCTGATCGGGCGCCACCGTGAGCTTCACGGGCGCGGAGGTGTTCGTCCCCGCGTCGTCGCTCACCATGAGCGTCACGTCATAGTCGCCCGATACGTCGGGGACGAAGCACGCCGTCACGCCCGTCGAGTCCCCGTCGCACGGAGGCGGAGTGTCCTTCGTGCCGTCCGGGCGCTCGAGCGTCCAGACGTAGCGGGGATTGGCGCCGACCGTCGCGTGCGCGGCCGAGACGCGCATCTGGTGGCCGAGCTTGTACGGCCCGAGGCCCGTCGGCGAGACGAGATCGATCACCGCGACGGGGAGCGTCCCGCGGTCGATCGTCAGCGTGGTGTCCGCGGTCGACGGCAGGCCGGCCGGATCCGTGACGGTCACCTCGATCTGACACTCGCCGGCCGTGTCGGCCGTCAGGCATCGAAACGCGTCGTCCGAGGGGTGGTCGGCGCAGGGGACGAGCCCCATGGTCGAGCACAGGGACGACTGCAGCGCCCACGAGTAGGTGAAGCCGGCAGCGTCGCCGCCGTCCTCGTCTGTCGAGCCCGCGGCCGAGAGGGTGAACTGGGTCTTGGGAGCGAACGGCCCGGGGCCCGCCGGCGCCACGAGATCGAGGTGCGCGACGGGCGGGTGGTCCAGCGGGACGCCGGTGCGGGCGTCGACCGACGCCACGCGGCCGTCGTCCGCCTTGACCCACACGCAGAACACCGCCTCGGTGTCCTGCGGGCGCACCACCATCTGCGGCTCGCCCACCCAGGTGCCCTTGGGCCAGTTCTCCGGACGGTCGAACCCCGGCGGGCACACCTTGCCGGTCTCGACCTGCCACGCGAGGTGAACGGTGTCCCCGTCGGAGTCGCCCGCCGTCGCCGTGTACGTCAGCTGCGCACCCCTGAAGAAGGGGTCGGCCGGGACGGTCATGCCGTTGTCGGTCGTGGTGGGCGTATCGATGCGGACGGTGGGCGCCATGTTGACCGGGTCCGTGAAGCAGCCGGCGCCCATGAAGAAGGAGGCGGCGACGGCGATCGCGAAACCCAGCCGGTGCTCAAGCAATGGGTAAGCCAAGGGGACCTCGCGCACAGGGGTGATTCTAGCGTCCGAATCCCGGGCGACCGCGGGGATCCCCGGGATGCCCGACAATCCTGTCGCGATTCGGACGCGAAGGAAAGCGCCGCGTCGCGCGAGCTGCTCTCCACCCTGGCGGGGCC
Source organism: Polyangia bacterium (assembly GCA_035546175.1). GTDB lineage: Bacteria > Myxococcota_A > Polyangia > Fen-1088 > Fen-1088 > DASZFV01. Next base: position 14,905 of record DASZWW010000233.1, on the reverse strand, counting down.
CCGCGCCGCCTGCCTCCATCGGAGGCGGCGCGGGACGCATCGGGCCAGCTCGGCGGGCCGCTCAGTGCGACGGGCAGGTCAGCGCGGTCGGGTTCGTGCTCGTGGGCTGGAACTCCTGCAGCATCGCCGACAGCAGGCGCTTGCGCGTCGGGTCGCCCATCGGCTGGATGAAGTCCTGCCCGAGGTTGCTGTACGTCACCGAGGTGATCGTCGTGGGCGTCGTGCAGGTCATGAACATCGAGACCGGATCGATCGCCGGCGTGAGGCCGACCGACGGGTTGAACGTGAAGGTCATCGTCGCGCCCGAGATCACGACCGACGTCCCGCGCTCCTGCTTCGTGGGATCGGGCCCGCTCTTGAGCGGGCAGACGTTGAACGTCTGCGGCGTCGCCGAGGCGACGATGCTGACGCCGTTGTCGACGTCCTCCGCGAGCGTCGTGCCGGACGCCTCGATGCTCTCGCTGAAGGTCAGCACGATCTGCGCGCCCGGCGTGGCCGACGCCGGGGCGGGCGGCGTGCACATGTTGGCCGTGCTGCTGAGGATGCGCAGCGGGTCCTTCGACACCTTCGCGAGCTGGATGGTCTTCGACGATACGGTGCCCGCGACGATGCCGGCGTTGGTGGGCGTCACCGAGGGCTGGTAGCCGTCGACGTCGTAGACCGAGACCTCGTACATGACGCCGTAGACGAGCATGGCGCCGGGGATGACGGCCTTGCCGGCCGTGAAGGCCTGCGTGACCGTCGGGCCGAGGAGATCATTGTCGTTGGCCCACACGCGACGGTCGGCCCGGGGCGTCCCCGTCGCCGTGTCGCCCGCGCCGACCTGGATCCCCGACTGCGTCACGGGCCGCAGGCGGATCGTGCCGGCCGCCTTGCCGAAGGCCGGGTTCCCGGTCATGTCGTCGACCGTCGCCACCGTGATGGTCGTGTCCGGCGTGGCGACGTCCGACGGGAACAGGTAGGCGTCGAAGTTGAAGGTCTGGGTGGTCGAGATCTGGGCGAGGCCCTGCTGCATGGACGCGAGCGAGGCCGGCACCTCGAAGCCCGGGTTGTGCGACACGAACGCGCGGTAGCCGGCGTCGGTGGCGATCGTCACCATGTAGTCCTGCCAGGTCGGCAGCGGATCCTCGCTCGTGAAGCGGCCGCTGCCGTCGATCTTCACGCGGATGAGCTTGTCCCGGTAAGCGATCGAGATCGATTGAAGCGGCGAGGGACCGACGAGCACGCCCATCCCGATGCCGTCGTAGACGTTCCCCTCGAAGTAGACGTTGTGATCCGCCGACGTCGGCCCGTTCGCGCCACAGCCCGCGGCTGCCAATCCGGCGCCGAGGAGCGCCGCGAACACCCTCATCCCACCTGCTCGTCCCATGTGACCGGTCATGTAGAGTCCTTTGTCTAGAGTGAAAGGCGCCCCATTGTAGGCCCATTTCGCAATGCGCAAAACAACCGTTGCCGCCGCCCCTCGCTCCAACGAAACTCGGCCCGTGAACGCGCCTCGCTGGTCTCTCCTCGCCGCTTCACTCTTCACGCTGGGCGGCTGCGCCGCGCCCGCGCCCGTGCCGCCCGCGGCCGGGGCGACGGCAACGGCGGCACCGCCCGCGGCGGCGGCGCGCGACTGGAGCCTGCCCGCCGAGCGCCAGCTCTCGCATCTGCGCGCCCTCACGCTCGGGGGCGAGAACGCCGAGGCGTACTGGGCCTGGAGCGGCGCCGAGCTCATCATGCAGGCGCGCCCGGCGGGCGCGAGCTGCGATCGGATCTTCCGCCTGCCGGTGCCCTCGCCGGCGGACGCCGCCCTCCCCCGTCCCGTGCCCGTGTCGAGCGGCCGCGGCGCCACGACCTGCTCGTACTTCCTGCCGGGCGACCGCGAGGTCATCTATGCGTCGACGGAGGGCGGCTCGCCGGCCTGCCCGCCGCGGCCCGACCACAGCCAGGGCTACGTTTGGGCGCTCTACCCCGACTACGACATCTACAAGGCCGGCGCGGACGGCTCGGCGCCGCGCAAGCTCACCACCACGCCCGGCTACGACGCCGAGGGCACGGTGTGCGCGAAGGACGGCTCGATCGTCTTCACCTCGGTGCGGGACGGCGACATCGACCTCTACCGCATGGACAAGGACGGCGGCAACGTTCGCCGCCTCACCCACGGCGTCGGGTACGACGGCGGCGCGTTCTTCAACTCCGACTGCACGAAGATCGTGTGGCGCGCCTCCCGGCCCAAGCCGGGCAAGGAGCTCGACGACTACCTCAAGCTGCTGTCGCAGAACCTCGTGCGGCCGACCAAGCTCGAGCTCTACGTCGCCAACGCCGACGGCAGCGACGCGCAGCAGATCACCTACCTCGACGCGGCGTCGTTCGGTCCGGCCTGGGAGCCGGGTGACAAGCGCATCGTCTTCTCCTCGAACCACGGCGATCCGCGCGGGCGCGAGTTCGACATCTGGGCCATCGACGTCCAGGGCACCCGGCTCGAGCGGGTCACGACGGCGCCCGGGTTCGACGGCTTCCCCCTCTTCTCCCCCGACGGCAAGCGCCTGGCGTTCTCGTCGAACCGCGCGACCCCCGCCGGCCAGCACGACACGAACGTCTTCGTGGCCGACTGGAGGAACGCCCCCGTCGTCGCGGCCGAGGAGCTGCCCGCCGATCGCGTCGCCGCCGACATCCGCTGGCTGGCCGACCCGGCGCGCGAGGGCCGCGGCGTGGGCACGAAGGGTCTCGCCGCGGCCGGCGCCTACATCGAGGATCGCTTTCGCGCGCTCGGCCTCGAGCCGGCCGGCGACGACGCGGGGTTCCGCCAGCCCTTCGAGGTGCGCACCGGCGTGGCGATCGGGCCGGCGACGCACCTCGCGCTCGCGGGGACGGCGCTGGCCGCGGACGCGTTCGTGCCCGCCGGCTTCTCCGCCAACGGCAAGGCCGAGGGCGCGCTCGTGCTCGCCGGCTACGGCCTGCGCGACAAGGACGCCGGCGTCGACGACTACGCCCACCTCGACGTGAAGGGCAAGATCGTCGTCGTGCGCCGCTTCGCGCCCGAGGGCGCGCCCTTCGACACGCCCGACAAGGCCCGCCGGGCAGGCGACCTGCGGCAGAAGGCGTGGGTCGCGCGCGAGCGCGGCGCCCGCGCGCTCCTCGTCGTCGACATGCCGGAGCGGCCCGCGAAGGCCCCCCCCGACTGGAAGCCGCCCGAGGAGGCGGCGCTCGGCAAGCCGCGCGCCGAGGGCTACGGCGACGCCGGCATCCCCGTCCTCATGGTCAAGCGGGCGGCGGTGGCGCCGCTGCTCGAGAAGCTCGAGAAGAACCCGCCCAACAAGCGTTCGAGCAAGGGTTCGACGAAGGGACCGGCGAACGACGCCGTGACGGCGGAGCTCGAGGTCGCGCTCGGCTTCACCACCGAGCCGGCGTTCAACGTCGTCGCGCGCCTGCGCGGCGCCAGCGACAAGGCCAAGGGCCGCACCACCGTCGTCGTGGGCGCGCACTACGATCACCTCGGGCTGGGCGACCAGCACTCGCTCGCCCCGGACAGCCACGTGCCCCACCTCGGCGCCGACGACAACGCGTCCGGCACCGCGGGCATGCTCGAGGCCGCGCGCCAGCTCTCGTCGCGCGTCGCCAAGCTGCCGGTCGACGTCGTCTTCATCGCCTTCTCGGGCGAAGAGTCGGGCGTCCTCGGCTCGACGCACTTCACGCGCTCGCCCTCGGGCGGCCTGGCGACGTCCGACGTGCGGGCCATGCTGAATCTCGACATGGTGGGCCGCCTGCGTGACAACAAGGTCACGGTCTTCGGCACGGCCTCGGCCGCCGAGTGGGGCGCGCTGCTCGAGCCCGCCTGCGCCGCCGCGCGCGTCGACTGCGCGCCCGTCGAGAGCGGCGGCCTCGGCCCCAGCGACCAGATGCCGTTCTACGCCGCCGGCATCCCGGTCGTGCACTTCTTCACCGGCTCCCACGGCGACTACCACAAGCCGACGGACACGGCCGACAAGATCAACGCCGCCGGCGCGGGCCAGATCGCGACCGCCGTCGCGGCGCTCGCCGCGGCGGTCGGCGAGCGCCCTGCGCCGCTCGCGTTCAAGAAGGTCCCGATGCCCGCGCCCGAGGGCGACGTGCGCTCGTTCAACGCCTCGCTCGGCACGGTGCCGGACTACGCCGGGCCCCCGGGCGGCGCGCCGGGCGTGCTGCTGGCCGGGGTCCGCCCGGGCGGCGCCGCCGAGAAGGGCGGCCTGCGCCGGGGCGACATCCTCGTTCGCCTCGGCCTCCACCCGATCGGCAGCGTCGAGGACCTCATGTTCGCCCTCAACGCCAGCAAGCCCGGCGAGACCGTCACGGCCGTCGTCAAGCGGGACGGTCAGGAGGTGCGCCTGCCCGTGACCTTCACCGAGGGCCACCGGCCCAAGTAAAAGCTCGGTCAAGGGCCCGCCCGGCCTCTCCAGGCCAGCATGCAAGCGGTTGAGATATTTACGGAAAATGCGTACGCGATTTCTGGAAGCGGAGCCCGTCATTCGGGTGCCGCCGGATCGACCTAGGGGTGGAGAGTGACGTGGTTACGTGATCCGGGCTGGCGGGAGCGGTTTCTCCGTGGAGACAAAGACGTGATCGAGGAAATTTATCGGGCGACTTTCGAAGAGGTGCGCAGGGCGGCGGGGACGGTCCTTCACGAGCCCGCCGATCGCGACGCCGTCGTCCACGAGGTCTATCTCGAGCTCCTGTCGAGCCGCTCGCTCCGCGAGAGCCACCGGGGCGGGCAGATGGGGTCGTGGCTGGGCGCGATCGCGCGCCACCAGGCGCTCGACTTCGCGCGCCGCGAGAGCCGCCTCACCGACCTCTCGGCGGTCGACGAGGTGTCCGCGAAGGCCGATCCGGTGGCCGAGCTCCGGCGCGAGCTGGTGCGCTTCGCCGAGCGGCTCGACCCCGAGCGCCAGCGCCTCGTGCAGCTGCGGTACGTCGAGGGCATGACCCAGATGGAGGCGGCCGCGATCCTCGGCAAGCCGCGCTCGACGCTCGAGGACTGGGAGCACCAGTTCAAGCGGGCGCTGCAGGCCCACCTGGCCGGCCGGAGAGGCGCCCAGAACGACAACGGGCGGAAGGTGCCGCAGTGACGCTCTTCGCGCGGCACGCCGACCTCGGCGCTCACTTCGCGGGCCGGAGCTCGACGCGCGCCGATCGGCGGCTCTTCCGTCACCTCAAGACCTGCGCGGCCTGCCGCGAGGAGTACCGCACCTACGCGATGCTCGAGGCGCTCGATGCCGACGGCGCGGAGCGCGCGCGCGTGCGCATGGGCCGGGGCCTGTTCGAGCCGGTGCCGGCGCGGCGCGCGTTCGTGAGCGCCGGCCTCGTCGCGGCCTGCGCCTGCCTCGCGCTCGTCGTCTCGTTCGGCCGGACGCGCCCCTCGGAGTTCGCGGTGCGCGGCGGGGTCCACGACGGCGACGCGCCCCTGCCCTCGCTCGCGATCTACAGGGTGCCGCGGGAGGCCGACAACGCGGCCGTCCCCGCCGTCGAGGAGACGCAGCGCGCGGGCGGCGTCGTCCACGCGGGCGAGTCGCTGGCGTTCACGTACGTCAACCCTCCGGCGGTGGGCGCGACCCACGCCATGATCTTCGGGCGCGACGCGGCGGGCCGCGTCTACTGGTTCTGGCCCGCGTGGACCGACGGCAGCCAGGACCCGGAGTCGGTCCCGATCTCCGCGGGCGGCGCGCCCGTCGAGCTCACCGAGGCGGTGCGGCATTCGCTGCAGCCCGGCCCGCTCACGATCGTCGGTCTCTTCACACCCAAGCCCCTGCACGTTCGCGAGGTCGAGGCCGCGGTTGCCAACGGCCTCGACGGATTGCAAGCTTTCCCAGGCCACGTCTGGACAGAGACGGTGGAGGTCGCCCCATGAAGTCGGTGCCGTTGGTGCAATCGCTCCTCAAGCTCGCGCTCGGCGCCGCGCTCGCGGCGGCGCTCGGCGGTCCGGCGCGCGCCGCCGAGGGCCCGCTCTCGGTCGCGATCGTCGTGGGCAGCAACCAGAGCCCCTCCTCGAGCCTCGAGAACCTCCGCTACGGCGACGACGACGCGGTCCAGAACGCGCGCACCTTCTCGCTCCTCGGCGCGCAGACGACGCTGCTCGTCTCGCCCGACGCCGAGACGCGCGAGCTCAACCCGACGATCCACCCGCAGGCGGCGGCGACGCGCGCGGCGCTGCGCAAGGCCTTCGACGACGCCAGGGCGACCCTCGCGGCGGCGCACGCCGCCGGCCGCAAGACGGAGCTCTACTTCCTCTTCGCGGGCCACGGCGACAAGGCCGACGGACGCCCCTTCCTGCAGGTCGACGACGGGCGCATCTACCGCGAGGACCTCGCGGAGATGCTGCGCGCCGCGGGCGCCGACGAGAACCACGTGCTCGTCGACGCGTGCTACGCGGCCTCCTTCGTGAGCGACCGCGGCCCGGGCGGCACGCGCGAGAGCTTGCCGTCGGGCTTCTCCCGGGCGCAGGTCGCGTGGCCGAAGCGCACGGGCTTCCTCACGGCGCGCTCGTCGGGCGGCCAGACGCACGAGTGGGCCGAGTACCAGTCGGGCGTCTTCTCGCACGAGCTGCGCTCGGGCCTCATGGGCGCCGCCGACGTGAACGTCGACGGAAAGGTCACCTACCGCGAGATCGCGGCCTTCGTGCGCCGGGCCAACGAGGCCATCCCGAACCGCCGCTACCGCCCCGAGGTCTCGACGATCCCGCCCGGCGGCGATCTCGACACCGCGCTCGCCGAGCTGCCGGCGGGGCCGATGGTCCTCGAGCTGGACACCCCGTCGAGCGGCCGCTCCTACGTCGAGACCGAGACGGGCCTCCGCCTCGCCGACTTCCACGCCAGCCCGGGCGCGCGCATCATGCTGCACCTGCCGACCGACGTCGGCGGGATGTTCGTCGAGCAGATCGACGGCCAGGGCTCCTCGGCCACGCGAGAGTTCCGCGTGGCCCCGCAGGCGGGCGGCCACATCCTGCTCTCCTCGCTGACGCCCGAGCCCACGCCCGTGCGCGCCCGCGGCGCCGGCCACGAGGCGTTCCTGCACCTGTTCGCGCAGCCGTTCGACCTCGCCGCGGTGACCGCCTTCCAGCTCGACGACACCGACGCCGCCGAGCTGCGCTGGGACAAGGAGGTCCAGGACGCGCGAGCGCGCCAGAGCTTCCGCCGCAAGCTCGCGCTGGGGGCGTTCGGGGTCGGCCTCGCCACCGGCGTCACGAGTGGAGCTTTCTTCCTGTCCGGTCACAACCTCACCGTCCAGGCCGAGACGCCGGGTACCCCCGCATACAGCATGGGCGGCGTCAGTAAGGCCCAGCCGACCATCGATCGGCGCTACTTGACCGGTGCGATCTTCGGGAGCGTTGCCGGGGCTTCCATCGTCACTGGTGCCTTGCTCTATTTCTGGCCGTCCGCGCCGAACGTCTCCGTCGGCGCGGCGCCCGGTTGCGAGGCCTGCCTCGCTTACCAGCACTCGTTCTGAATTCTCCTTAGGGGGATGTAGGCCTCCGTAGGCCTCGGGCGGCGGCTTCGTCGCGTTGGGCGTCCGAATTTTGCACGCGCCGCCTTGAAAGGCGGTTTAATTTAGGGGCAATGAGGGAGTCCCCGTGGCGTAGCCCTGCGCGGCCGCTCCTCGGCGCGATAGCGCTGCTCGCCATTGGTGCGTGCGCTCCCAAGCTCGACCCGAACAATCGCCCGCCTCCGTGCGACAAAGGCTATTCGCCGTGCGATTTCACGGGCTCGTGCATGCCGGACGATCCGGCGAACCCCGGAACGCCGCTCGACTGCCCGTCCGGCCCCTTCGCCGTGAGGCAGGGTGGCTTTCTCGATCTGAGCGCTCCCGGCGCGCGGGTGGAGGACATCACCGTCCAGGGCGTCCCCGGCGACCCCGTGACCGCGGCGCCCTTCAGGAAGCCCGACGGCACCGTCGTCGTGCGCGTCAGCGCGCCCCACGGCACGATGTCGGGCGACTTCGGCGACGGGCGCATCTTCAAGATCACGACCAAGCTCGGCGACAACGACCCGTTCGATCGGTTCGTTCACGTCATCGTCTCGTACATCACGGCCGCGCCGAAGGTGAGCGGTGACCCGCAGAACCCGGTGGGAGACGACTCGAACGACGGCGTGCTCGCTAGGCCCTACGCGAGCTTCCAGCAGGCCGCCTCGGTCGCCGGCCCCGGCGACACGATCCGGCTCCGAAATTACGGCGACAGCGTCCCCGGCCCCGGCCAGGATCCCAAGCCGCTCGACAAGCCGCTCCCCAACGGCATCACGGTCAGCTGCGACGACGACGGCAGGGCGGTGATGATGGCCATGGCGCTCCCGCTCCAGGGCGACGCGTTCCTCGAGGGCCTCGACCTCGCGGGGTCGCGCCTCGTGATCTCGACGCCGGGCAGCCACGTGACGCTCAGGCAGGTCACCGTCGAGCAGGGCATCACCATCAGCACGGACGCGAGCGTCCCTCCGGGCGCGAAGGGAACGACGCTCGACATGGTCGACGGGACGAGCAACGGCACGGCCGTCTCCACGAAGATCGTCTCCGGCGTGCCCCTGGCCATGCAGATCCCGCTGCTCGTGCAGGCGGACGGCGCCGCGGTCACCATCACCGGCAACACGTCTCACATCGACATGGACGACCTCACCGCGAACATCGAGGCGGTCCGCTTCGAGGGCGAGCGGCAGAGCTTCCAGATCCTCATGGCCGCGCGCATCCAGGACAACTTCCCCGGCGCCCCGGTGATTCACATCAAGGGCAGCACCAATCTGTTCGTCGACAGCTTCGCCCGCTTCATCTCGCCGGTCACGATCGAGGGTTCGGGGAGCACCGCGACCTTCAACCAGGTCAACTTCGCGAGCGCGCCCCTGACGTTCCAGGGAGACGAGCTGAAGATCCTCAGCAACAGCCTCTTGAGTGACACGCTCGTCACCTTCGCGGGCCGGCTGCTGACGATCTACGACACCGAGATCACCGGGCAAGGCATCGAACAGTCCGCCGGCGACGCCGTCATCGGCACCACGGCGTTGACGGGCGCGCACTACACGTTCGGCGGCACGGGCACCCTCACCATCAAGAGCGGCACGACGTTCAAGGACACGCCGCTCAAGTTCCAGGGTCATGCGCTGTCGATCACCGACGCGGCCTTCGACGGTCAGGGCATCGAGCAGCTCAGCGAGAGCACGAGCACGCTCCAGAACGTCGCCATCACGGGGTACACGGATTTCGGCTACCACCTCGGGATGGGCAAGCTCGACATCCAGGCCGGCAGCTTCGCGCGCAACGTGAACGTCCCGCCGAGCGCCGCCGGCCCGTGGGCGCTCCTCGTCGACGCGCCGGGCGACACCGACAGCTCCGTCGAGTCGCAAGGCACGCTGTTCGACGGGAGTCCGCCGCCGGCCGAGGTCTGCATGTGCGTCGGCCCCAAGAGCTGCACCTCGGTCCTGTCCGCGACCACCGACGTGCCGGTCTCGATCTGTCAGTAGCTCGCGCTCAGAACGTGATGGCGTTGACGAGCGACGCCACGCCGCGCGCGCCGGGGGGCGCGATGTCGAGCACGACGACCCGGGCGCCCGGACGGAGATCGCGGCGCGCGGCCTCGAGCGTCGCGGCGAGGGGGTCGGCGCCCGCGGGCAGGATCAGGTCCTTGGCCTCGACGCCCCAGGCGAGGTGCAGTCGGCGCGTCGTCGCGGGCACGCGGCTGTAGGCGAGGATCGGGCGGCGCGGGCGGAACGCCGACAGCCGGAGCGCCGAGAGGCCCGTGCGCGTCGGCGCGATGATCGCGTCGGCGTCGAGATCCTCGGCGAGGCGCGCGGCGGCGCAGGCGAGCGCGTTGCCCTCGAGCGCGTGCGTCGGGCCCTCGTGCGCGGGCAGCAGGGGCTCGGTCTCGGCGAGCACGCGGGCCATCATGCCGACCGCCGCGACGGGATCGTGGCCGACGGCCGTCTCCTCGGAGAGCATGACGGCGTCGGTGCCGTCGAGCACCGCGTTGGCGACGTCGGTGACCTCCGCCCGCGTCGGCAGCGGGCTCGAGACCATCGACACCAGCATCTGCGTGGCCGTGATGACGGGGCGACCCATCCGGTTCGCCGCCTGGATGAGCCGCTTCTGGACGGCGGGCACGCGCTCGATGGGGATCTCGACGCCGAGGTCGCCGCGCGCGACCATGACGGCGTCGGCCGCGCCGAGGATCGCGTCGATGCGATCGAGCGCCTGCTGCTTCTCGATCTTCGCGACGAGCGGCAGGTCGGTGAGGCGGCGCACGTCGGCCAGATCCTGCTCGGACCGCACGTACGACACGGCGACGTAGTCGGGCTCGAGGAGGCCGAGCTCGCCGAGGTCGGCGCGGTCCTTGTCGGTGACGACCGGCAGCGACGAGCCGTCGCCCGGCAGGTTGATGCCCTTGCGGGAGCGGAGCGTCCCGCCCACGCGCACGCGGCACGTCAGGCGGTCGCGCGCCACGGCCGTCGCCTCGAGCGCGATCGTGCCGTCGGCGATATAGACGGGGTCGCCCGGGCGCACGCGCGCGAACAGCGTGGGGTCGCCGACGGGCACGCCGCCCGCGCCGAGGACGACCGTCTCCCCGTCGGCGACGAGGACGTCGGCGGGGAGATCGCCGAGGCGCAGCTTCGGCCCCGCCAGGTCGGCGAGCACGGCGACGTCGGGCCGGTGGGCGCGCGCCCGCCGCACGCGCGCCGCCTGCTCGCGCGGAGCCGCGTGCGAGAGGTTGATGCGAAGCACGTCGACGCCCGTGTCGAGCAGGCGCTCGAGCGCGCCCGGCCCGTCCTGGGCGGGTCCGACGGTCGCGATGATCTTCGTGCGGCGGGTCATCATCCCCCACCACTTTGCGCCGGGCGACGGCGCCCCGTCACCCGGAATCGCCTCGACCAACCGGAAACGAGCTCAGGCCATGAGCTCGGGGAGGATGCCCGTGCTCTGCGCGAACGAGGTCGTGCCCGTCATGCCGAACACCTTCTGCATGACCGTGAGGTGGACGTTCTGCAGGAGCTGTGTCCCCGGGTAGTTGACGTACGCGTTCGTCTTGAGCACGCCGCCGTGGCCCCCGATGAGGGCGAGCGGGATGTCGATGCCCTGGTGGTTGCCGCCGTGCATGCCGCTTCCGAAGTGGATCGTCGTGTTGTCGAGGACGTTCGTGGCCCCCTCCGACGAATTCATGAGCTTCGTCGCGAAGTCGAGGGCCTTCGTCGTGAGCCAGTAGTTGATGGTCGCGAAGCCGTCGTTGGCGTCGCCCGCGTGCTGCAGGCCGTGGTAGCCCGACAGGCCCGACGAGATGTTCCCGTTCGTCACGCTCGTCGTCGCGGGCGCCGAGCCCGCCGCCGTGAAGTTGCGCAGCTTGAGGAAGATGTACGGGAAGTCGCTGCGCGAGTCGTCGAGCATGTGGGTGATGACGCGCGTGAGATCGCACTGCAGCGCCATGACCATGATGTCGGTCATGACGTCGGCGTGCGCGTTGCGGTCGTAGCCCGCCATGACGACGCCGCTGCCCGAGTTCGTGAAGGTGTCGCTCGTGTAGGCGAGCGGCGGCCGCGTCATGACCTTGCAGCCCGCCGTCAGCTGCGCCGTGACGTTGAGGATGCGCGTCTCGAGGTTGCGCACCGACGTCGTGAAAAGGTCGAGCCGCGCGACGTCGCTCTTGCTGAGCTTCATCTGCAAGGACTGCGTGTCGGCGATGATGTAGTCGAGCGCGCTCTTCTTGAGCTGCTGGCGCCGCATCGCGAGCGGATCCGGCATCATCGACATGCCCGCCGCCGTGTTGGCCGGTCCCACGAGGCTGTCGAAGACGGCCTGCGGGTTGATGACCTTGTAGAGCGGGTTCGTGGGCGTCGACCACGAGATGCTGCGCGAGTTCGCCGGGTGCGTCCCGTCCGTGTACGACTGCATCGTCGCCAGGCCGAGCTGCAGCGACGGGAACGTCGTCGCCTTGCCGATGGAGCTCGCGATCAGCTGATCCATCGAGACCCCGGCCATGGCGACGGCGGGATTCAGGCTGGGCGCCACGCAGGTCGTGATGGACTGGCAGAGCTGGCCGTGGCTCGGGTTGCACATCTGCAGGTTCGGCGTGTAGCCGATGCCCTGCACGACCGTGACGTACTTCTTGATCGGCGTGAGCGGCTCGAGGATCGGCGAGAGCGTCCAGCTGTCACCCGTGAACGTCGTGCCCGTGCCGGTCGCCGTCGGGTGCCAGTAGGTGGCCGTTCCGTTCGGGAAGTAGAGCATGACGTACCGCCGCTTCGCCGCCGCCGCCGCGGCCTGCGCCTTCGCGGTGCGCGGCGCGAACGTCTCGAGCCAGGGCAAGGCCAACGAGACCCCAGCACCCTTCAACACCTGCCGCCTCGTCCAGCTCGTCTTCCGGTTCATGGCCCTCGCCCTTTTCGTCTTCGAGAAAAACCACGGACGCGATCCCCAAGAGCGCCCGACAGTCTAGATGCGCTGTTTCCGCCGGCCGGCTCAAGCTCATGTATGATGGCAAGAATTCTCAGTGAACTCCGATGCTTATGGTTCCACGGCCTGATGTCGCCCGCCCCTGGCGCCCGAGCTCGTCGGCGGTCGGCCTGTGGGTGGCCCTCGGGTGCCTGGCCGCCCCAGCGCGGGCGACTGAGCCGGTGAGCGAGGCCGCCTATCGCGTCGAGGTCGAACGATGGCGCGCCGCGCGGGACGCACGCTTGCGCGCGCCCGACGGCTGGCTGGCGCTCGTCGGCCTCGTGTGGCTCAGGCCAGGAGAGAACCGCTTCGGCGGGGCGCGCGACAACGACGTCCCGCTGCCTGGCGGCGTGCCGGCGCACGCGGGCGCGTTCGTCGTCGAGGGGCGCTCCGTCAGGCTCGTCCTCGAGCCCGGCGCCGCGCTCACGATGAACGGCGCCCCCGCCAAGCCGGGGCCCCTGCGCACGGACGCCACCGACGCGCCCGACGTCCTCGCGAGCGGCACCGTCTCCTGGGAGATCATCGAGCGCGGTGAGCGGCTCGGCGTGCGCATCAAGGACAGCGCGAGCCCGGCGCGCCGCGCGTTCGCAGGCTCGCGCTGGTACCCCGTCGATCCCGCCTTCCGGGTCGTCGGGCGTCTCGTGCCGCACGCGAGCGGGACGAAGATCGTCGTGCCCGACGCCTCGGGCGGCCGGCAGACGCTCGACAGCCCGGGGACGCTCGAGGTCACGCTCGCCGGCAAGCCCGTTCGCCTCGATCCGGTGCTCGACGGCGACGATCCCTCCGATCAGATGATCGTGTTCCGCGATCTGACGTCCGGCCGCGAGACCTACGGCGGCGGCCGCTTCGTCCGCGCGCTGCGCCAGCCCGACGGCACGTTCGTCGTCGACTTCAACCGCGCCTACTTCCCGCCGTGCGCGTTCACGCCGTACGCGACGTGTCCGCTGCCGCCCGAGCAGAACCGCCTCAAGCTCGCCGTGCCCGCGGGCCAAAAAAATGACGAGACCGGCGAGGGCGCGGGCTCTCACGGCGGGACCCTCGATGATCGGAAGCCGAGCAAGTGACGCGGGCCGCGTGGTACCTTGTGGGGCCGCAGAGGCCGTCCGGATGAGCCTGCAGTCGCGATACACCATCCTCCGCAAGATCGCCGACGGCGGCACCGCGGAGATCTTCCTCGCCAAGCAGCACGGCGCGCACGGCTTCGAGAAGTCGGTGGTGCTCAAGCGCATCTTCACGGCCTTCTACGCCGACCCGCAGTTTCGCCACATGCTCGTCGACGAGGCGCACATCGCTATGTCGCTGTCGCACAGCAACATCGTGCAGGTGCTCGACCTCGGCGAGGTCGACGGCCGCTACTTCCTCGCGCTCGAGCTCGTCGACGGCTGGACGCTCGATCGCACGCTCAAGCGCGCGCAGGCCGCCGGCGTGCCCTTCGCGCCCGCGCTGGCGCTCTACGTCACGGCCGAGGTCTGCCGCGCCCTCGCCTACGCGCACGCCAAGACGCGCAACGGCCAGCCGCTCGGCATCGTCCATCGCGACGTGAGCCCGCACAACGTGCTGCTGTCGGCCGAGGGCGAGGTCAAGCTGACCGACTTCGGCATCGCCAAGGCCGAGAACAAGAAGGAGCAGAGCCTCGGCAACATGATCAAGGGGAAGATCTCCTTCATGTCGCCCGAACAGGCCTCGGGCGGGAAGCTCGACGCGCGCTCCGATCTGTTCTCGCTCGGCACGATGCTCTACGTGATGATCACGCGCCGTCTGCCCTTCGACGCGGCGACGGACTACGAGGCGCTCATGCTCGTCAAGAGCGGCGACTACCTGCCGCCCGAGACGGCGCGCCCGGGCCTCAACCCCGAGCTCTACCGGGTGATCCGCAAGGCGATGAGCAAGTCGCCCGACGAGCGCTACCAGAAGGCCGAGGAGATGCTCGTCGACGTCGAGCAGGTCATGCGCCTCGCGTTCCGGCCCGTCGGGCAGACGGAGCTGCAGCGCTGGCTCGCCGATCTGTCGGCGAAGGACGGCGTGCCGCCGCTCACGCGCGAGACGCCGCCCGCGGCTGACGCGGTCGTCGCCGTCAACGGCGCCGGCCGGCCGGCGGGCGCGGCGAGCGCGAAGTCGAAGGGCGACGAGTCGGGCCTCGTGCTCGACCTCGACGACGCGATCGAGATGAAGCCCGGCAGCCCGCCGCCGCGGCCCCACGCGCCCTACCCCGAGGCCGCGCCGACCGAGGTGATGAAGCACCCGCCTCACATGACCCCGCCGCCGGCGCGCCCGCACGAGGAGATCGAGTCCGTGCTGCCCTGGTACCGCCGGCGCGCGGGCATCGCCGTCGCCGCGATCGGGCTCGTGCTCGTCCTCGTCGTCACGGCGAAGGCGTTCACGACCGGCAAGCGGAAGAGCGAGGAGCCCGCGCCCCCCGGCGCCGCGGCGGCCGCGCCCGCCGAGCCGCCCCCCGTCGCCGCGCCCACGCCGCCTCCCCCGCCGCCGCCCGTCG
>DASZWW010000232.1:0-2470 GCA_035546175.1 Polyangia bacterium | reverse complement strand
CGAGGCGCCGGGGCGCGCGGCGCCGCCGGCCCCACCGGCGGCGCCCAAGCCGGACGAGCAGCCCGCGGCCAGCGCGCCCGACGCGAGCGCGCCCGCCGAGGAGCCCCCGAGGCGCACGGCCGCCGATCCGTTCGGCGACGTCGGCTTCAAGGAGGTCAATCAGAAGGACTGGCTCGCGGCGCTGCGCGCGAAGATCGCGCAGCAGGAGAAGGTGCCGCCGACGGACCTCCGCGTCTCGCCGGGGCTCCTGCGCGCGGCTTATGTCCGGTCGCCGCCCGTGGCGCCGGGCAAGCCGCGGCGCCGCCCGCCGCCGCGCCGGCACGAGATCGTCGTCGTCGACAACCAGGGCCGCCGCGTCGCCATGTTCCGCGCCGTCGCCCCCAAGCACGGCGACGAGCCGCCCAAGGACCTGCGCTTCCTGTCGGAGGAGCGCCTCGTCTACGAGGTCGTCGAGCCGCCGCCCGAGCCGCCTTCCCCCGGCAAGCCGGCGGCTCACAAGGCGCCCCCCAAGCCCGCGCACCCGAAGAAGGCCGCGCCGAAGGCCGCCAAGGCCGGCAAGACGGCCGCGCCGAAGGTCGCGGTCGCGCCGCCGCGGCCGCTCCCGCCGCTCCCGCCGGCGCGCACGTTCGTCATCCAGCCCATCGCGGCCCGCGCCCGGCCGATCAAGTGCGTCGGCGTCCACTTCACCTTCTCGCGCGAGAAGGACAAGCTCGCCTTCGTGTCGGGCACGGCGGAGGCCGGCTTCGTCGCGGTCGACGGCGCGCAGGTCTACCCGCGCCGCGGCCGCACGGTGGTCGCGAGCGCGCCCGCCTGGTCGAAGGACGGCCGGAGCCTCGCCTTCCTCGAGGCGCGCGCCGCCCAGCCGGCGCGCCTCGTGCTCCTCGCCGAGCTCGACAACCCCACGGGCGACACGACCTGGGACCTGCCGCCCACGGCGAACACCGACGGCGCCCTCGTCTTCTGGGCCGGCTCGGACAAGCTCATCGTCGGCAGGACGCAGCTGCGCCCCGTCTTCTCCGCCTCCTTCACCAAGCAGTCGCCGGGCCGCTGACGCCGCGCGCGCCCAGAGGCGCGCGAGCTTCCTCCGGGTCGCCGAAGCGCCGGGTTGCGCTTGCCTTTCCGTCATCGGCGAGTAACCTGCCGCTCTCAGAAATGCCCGAGATGAACATCATCCAGGCGGTGAACGACGCCCTGCGCCTCGAGATGAGGCGCGACCCGCGCGTGGTGGTGCTGGGCGAGGACGTGGGCCGCTTCGGCGGGGTCTTCCGCGCGACCACCGGCCTCCAGGAGGAGTTCGGGCCCGACCGCTGCATCGACACCCCCCTCGCCGAGTCGGGCATCATCGGCGCCGCGATCGGCATGGCGATGTACGGCTTGCGCCCCGTGCCCGAGATCCAGTTCGCCGACTTCATCTATCCCGCCTACGACCAGATCGTCAGCGAGCTGGCCAAGATGCGCTACCGCTCCGGCGGCGAGTACCCCACGCCCGTCGTCATCCGCACGCCCGTGGGCGGCGGCATCCGCGGCGGCCACTACCACTCGCAGTCGCCCGAGTCGCTGTTCACGCACATCGCGGGCCTGCAGGTGGTCTGCCCCTCGAACCCCGTCGACGCCAAGGGCCTGCTCGCGAGCGCGATCCGCGGCGACGACCCCGTGATCTTCATGGAGCCGAAGCGGGTCTACCGCGCGTCGAAGGCCGACGTGCCCGAGGGCGAGTACCTCCTGCCCATCGGTCAGGCCAAGGTCGCGCGCCAGGGCGCGCAGGTCACCGTGCTCGCGTGGAGCGCCATGGTGCACACGGCCCTCGAGGCCGCGGAGAAGGGCGCGGCGCAGGGCTACGACCTCGAGGTCATCGACCTGCGCACGCTGGTGCCGTTCGACATCGACACGATCCTCGCCTCCGTGCACAAGACGGGGCGGGTCGTCGTCGCGCACGAGGCGCCGCGCACCTCGGGCTTCGGCGCCGAGCTCGCGGCGACGATCCAGGAGAAGGCCATGCTGCACCTCGAGGCGCCCATCCTGCGCGTCACGGGGTTCGACACGCCCTTCCCGTACACGCTCGAGCACGAGTACCTGCCGGACGCGAACCGCATCCTCGACGCCGTCGAGCGGGTCGTGAACTTCTAGCGCATGCCGACGACGTACGAGTTCAAGCTGCCGGACATCGGCGAAGGCGTCGTCGAGGGCGAGGTCGTCCGCTGGCTCGTCAAGGAGGGCGACCCGCTGAAGCTCGACCAGCCCATGGTCGAGATCATGACGGACAAGGCCACCGTCGAGATCCCGGCGCCGCGAGCGGGCAAGGTCGGCAAGCGCATGTTCACCGAGGGGCAGCTCTGCCCGGTGGGCAAGGTGCTCATCACCATCGAGCTCGAGGAGGGCGCGCCCGCGGAGGGCAAGCCCGCCGCGACGCCGGCGGCGGCCGCCACGGTCGCGCGCGCGCCCGCCCCCGTGGCCAGCGCCGCCCCCGCCC
>DASZWW010000231.1:0-3513 GCA_035546175.1 Polyangia bacterium | reverse complement strand
CGGGCATCGGGGTCGGCGGCGGCGGCTTCGCCACGGGCGCCGGCGCCGGCTCGGGCGCCGCGGGTCCGAGCACGGGCCCGACGGTCGCGCCCTGGTCGGCGTCGGCGCCCAGGCCCAGCTTGGCGAACACGCCCTGGTGAGCGCTCCAGTCGATGAGCAGCTTGCCGCCGACGACGCCCCCCAGCGCGAAGATCGCGCCCAGCCAGAAGCCGGAGAGGCGCTTGCGATGGCGCGCAGGCGGCGGCGCCGAGGCGGCCGCGAGCGGCGGCGGCGTGAGCGCGGGCGGCGGCGTCAGGCCTCGCGAGGCGCGATCGACGGTCGTCTCGGGCCGCGACGTGCCCGGCGCTCCCGGGACGGGCGGCGGCGTGAGCTGCAGCTCCGTCATGCCCGACGTCAGCTCCACGACCTCGTCGAGCTCGAACGAGGTCCCCGCCGACAGATCGGTGCCGAGCTCGTCCTTGACGACGCCGCTCGTGTCGAGCCGGTGCTTGCCGATGCTCTCGACCCCGTCTCGCCGCGCGAGCTGCTCGAGCCACAGCTTGAGCTCCGTCTGGCCCGCCGACTGGAACTCGTGGCGCAGCACGCGCTCGACGTCGGCGAGCATCTCGTCGGCGGCCTGGTAGCGCTCCGCCGGCGCGAGCCGCATCGCCTTCATGATGATGGCCTGCACGGCCGGCGAGACGCCGGGCTTCGCCTTGTCGATGGGCGTGACGTCGGCCTTCTGGACGCGCAGGAGTTGCTCGAGGTCGGTGGGCGCCTCGAACGGCAGCACGTTCGTCATCATCCGGTAGAGCAGCGATCCCACCGAGAACACGTCGGAGCGCTTGTCGATGACGGCGCCCGAGGCCTGCTCGGGCGACATGTAGGCGACCTTGCCCTTGATGACGCCGGCCGCGGTCTTCTCGCGCTTGCGCTCCGCCCGGGCGATGCCGAAGTCGGCGAGCTTGACCTCGCCCTGCTCGCTGATGAGCACGTTGTTGGGGCTGACGTCGCGGTGGACGATGCCGAGCGGCTTCCCCGCGCGCCTCTTGCCGTGCGCGTACGAGAGGGCGCGGCAGACGACCGTCACGATGTAGAGCGCGAGCGCCGGCGGGAAGACCATGCCGGCCTCGTGGGCCCGCTTGAGGATCTTCTCGAGGTCCCACCCGTCGACGAGCTCCATGACCAGGAAGTAGCGGCCCGCCGCGACGCCGAGGTCGAGCACCTGCACGATGTTGCTGTGCTGGAGGCTCATCGAGATGTGGGCCTCGTCGATGAACATGTTGCTGAACTGCGGGTCGGCCGAGAACTGCGTGAGGATGCGCTTCAGGACGACGTGCTTCTCGAAGCCCTCCGCGCCGTGCTGCGTCGCGAGGAAGATCTCGGCCATCCCGCCGTCGGCGAGCTTGCCCAGGATCGTGTAGCGGCCGTGGCGCGCCATCAGCGGCCGGTAGGGTAACATGGCCGGGCGTAAGACCGCTGAACGAGTCGAATTTCCGGCTGCTTCCTGGCTGTTTTTCTGGCTGCTTTCTGGCTGCTTTCTTTCTTGCTTCGGAGACGCGCGCCGACATGCCCACCGATCGCTTCGGGATCACCCGCCGCTACCACGACGCCCTCGGCAACGAGCACCACACGACGCCCGAGACGCGCGCCGCGCTCCGGCGGGCCATGGGGGAGCCCGAGCACCTGCCGGAGGACGACGCGGACGACACGGCGATGCCCCCCGCGCGGACCGCCGCGTCGCAGGCCCACGACCCCGTGCGCGTGCTGCAACCCGGGGCGAGCCGCGACCTCGCGCAGCCGGTCGAGCTCGCGCTCGAGGACGGCTCGTCGCGCGTCGCGGACGGGGAGCTGCCCGCCGACCTGCCGCTCGGCTACCACCGGATGCGCGGCCGCGACGGCCACGAGGCGCTGCTCATCGTCGCGCCCGAGGCGTGCCACCTGCCCGACGATCTGAAGACGTGGGGCTGGGCCGCGCAGCTCTACGCGGCGCGCTCGCGCGCGAGCTGGGGCATGGGCGACCTCGGCGACCTGGCGCGCCTCGGACGCTGGACGCGCGCGCTCGGCGGCGGCTGCATCATGATCAACCCGCTGTCGGCGCCCACGCCCGTGCCGCTCATCGAGCCGTCGCCGTACTACCCGTCGAGCCGCCGCTACCGGAACCCGCTCTTCCTGCGGATCGAGGACGTGCCCGGCTTCGAGGCGCTCGGCGAGGCGGGCGCGCGCCTCGCGAACGCGGGCCGCGCGCTCAACGGCGACCGGCGCATCGATCGCGACGCCGTCTTCCGCCTCAAGATGCAGGCGCTCGAGGCGCTCTTCGCGAGGTTCGCGGGCGACGCCGCGTTCGACGCGTACCTCGGCGCGCAGGGCCCCGCGCTCACCGAGTTCGCGACCTACTGCGCGCTCGCCGAGGCGCACGGAAAGGACTGGCGGCGTTGGCCCGCCGAGCATCGCCGCCACGACGGCGACGGCGTACGCGCCTTCCGCGAGGCGAACGCGCCGCGCTTGCGCTTCCACGCCTGGCTGCAGTGGCTCGTCGACGTCCAGCTCGCGGCGGCGGCGCGCGAGATCGCCATCATCAACGACCTGCCCATCGGCATCGACGTCGCGGGCGCCGACGCCTGGTGCTGGCAGGAGCTGCTCGCCTCGGACGTGTCGGTGGGCGCGCCCCCCGACGAGTTCAGCGCCAACGGTCAGGACTGGGGCCTCGCGCCCTTCGTGCCCCACCGGCTGCGCGCCGCCGGCTATCGGCCGTTCGTCGAGACGATCCGCTCGATGCTCGCGCACGCGGGCGGCCTGCGCATCGACCACGTCATGGGGCTGTTCCGCCTCTTCTGGATCCCGCGCGCGCTGCCGGGCGGCGCCAGGCGCGGCGCCTACGTGCGGGCGCGCGCCGACGAGCTGCTCGCCATCGTCGCGCTCGAGAGCGTGCGCGCCCGGGCCTTCATCGTCGGCGAGGACCTGGGGACCGTCGAGGCGGGCGTCCGCGAGACGCTCGCCGCGCGCCGCATGCTGTCCTACCGCCTGCTCTACTTCGAGCCGACGGCGGCGCGGCACTTCCCCGAGCTCGCGCTCACGAGCGTCACGACGCACGACCTGGCGACGATCGCCGGCCTGTGGTCGGGCAGCGACCTCGAGGATCAGCGCCGCATCGGCGTGCACCCCAACGAGGAGGGCATGCGCGGCCTGCGCGACAAGCTCGCGCGCCTCGAGGGCCTCCGCGCCGACGCCACGCCCGAGGTGGCCATCGAGCGCACCTACGCCGCCCTCGCCGAGGCGCCCTCGCGCGTGCTCCTGGCGACGCTCGACGACGCGCTCGCCGTCCCCGAGCGGCCCAACATGCCCGGCACGGTCACCGAGTGGCCGAACTGGTCGCTCGCGCTGCCGCGCACGCTCGAGGAGCTCGAGGAGGCGCCGCTGCCGCGCCGGCTCGCGGCGGCGCTGGCGCGATGAGGCGCGCGGCCGCGGCGCTCGCCCTCGTCGTGCTGCTCGCGGCCCCCGCGCGCGCGGCCGACGCCCCCGCGAAGCTCGAAG
>DASZWW010000230.1:0-16591 GCA_035546175.1 Polyangia bacterium | reverse complement strand
GCCGTCACGGCCGGCGGCGGTCACACGTGCGCGCACCTCGCGAGCAACGACCTCCTGTGCTGGGGCCGCAACACGAACGGCCAGCTCGGCGACGGCGACGAGACGTCGAGCGCCGTGCCCGTGGCCGCGCCGTTCCGCGGGAAGGTGGTCGGGCCGCCGATGGCGGTCGTCAGCGCGGGAGACGCGCACACCTGCGCGCTCGACGTCGCGGGAGAGGTGTGGTGCTGGGGCAGCGGCGCCGACAACCGCCTCGGCACGGGCCACACCGACGACGTCACCCTCCCCTCGACGCCGACCGGCTTCACAGGCGCCGTCGACGTCGCGGCGGGCGGCGCGCACACGTGCATCGCGAGCGCCGACCACCTGGCCTTCTGCTGGGGCGCGAACGACGACGGCCAGCTGGGGATCGACGAGGACACGTTCCCGAACGGGTCCACGCCCGTCCCGGGCCTGACGAACGTCACGCGCGTCGCCGCGGGCGCGGCCCACACCTGCGCCATCCGCGACGACGGCAGCGTCTGGTGCTGGGGCTCGAACACCTCGGGGCAGCTCGGCGACGGCGACGCCCTCGCGCACGCGACGCCGCAGCTGTCCCGGCTCGTTTGTCGATAGCGTGATTGCGTCCGGTGGTAGTCTCGGCCCGATGACGAAGGCCGAACGGACGCTCACGGCCGTCCAGTCGCCGCTCGCGTCCAGCGAGCAGAAGGACCGCGCGGTGCTCCTCCTCGTGGGCGCCGCCGAGACGCCGGGGCTGCCGCCGCGCACGCGCCTGCAGCTGCTCGGCGAGACGCTCGTCATCGGCCGGCGCGCGCCCGAGGAGACGCGGCCCGGCGCGCACGCGCTCGTGCTCGCCGACGGCGTCGTCTCGGGGCAGCACGCGCGCCTCTCGCGCGTCCCGGGCGGCTACGAGCTCGAGGACCTGGGGAGCAAGAACGGCACCTGGCTCGACAACGCGCGCCTCGCCGAGCGCACGAAGCTGCGCGACGGGGCGCTGCTGTTCTTCGGCAACCACGTCGGCATCTTCCGCATGGCCTCGGCGCTCGAGATCGAGGCCATGAAGAGCGAGCTCGTCTCGCCCCTCGGGCCCGTGGCGACGGTGTCGCCCGCGCTCGCCGTCGCGTGCGACCGGCTGCGTCGCCTCGCAGCCTCCGAGGGCGAGCTGCTCATCGTGGGCGAGACGGGCGTCGGCAAGGAGGTCTACGCCCGGGCCGTGCACGACGCGAGCGGGCGCAAGGGCCGCTTCATGGCCATCAACTGCGCCGCCATCCCGCGCGAGCTCGTCGAGAGCGAGCTGTTCGGCTACCGCCAGGGCGCGCACTCGACGGCGCACTCGGCGAAGCCGGGCCTCATCGAGGAGGCCGAGGGCGGCACGCTCTTCCTCGACGAGATCGGCGAGATGACGGGCGAGGCGCAGATCAAGCTCCTGCGCTTCCTGCAGGACCGCGAGCTCACCCCGCTCGGCGCGACCCGGCCGCGCCGCATGGACGTGCGCATCATCGCCGCCACGAACCGCACGTCCGGCCTGACGGGCGCGGGGCGCGGTCCGGGCGGCCTCCGCGACGACATCGTCGCGCGCCTCGGCGCCGCGCCCATCCACCTGCCGCCCCTGCGCAACCGCGTCGAGGACCTGGGCGCGCTCGTCGCGCACTTCCTGCGCGCCACGCCCGGCGTGACCTTCGAGCAGCCGGCGTTCCGCGCCCTGTGCCTGCACACGTGGCCGCTCAACGTGCGCGAGCTCGAGAAGATCGTCACGACGGCCGCCGTGCTCTCGGCGGGCGCGAAGCCGATCAGCTTGCGCGACCTGCCCGAGCCGATCGCGCGCGCCATCGAGGCCGCGCCCGCGACCGGGCCGCGCCGCGCCTCGGGCCCGTCACCGACGCCGGCGCAGCTCGAGGAGCTCCTGCGCCGCTACGAGGGCAACGTGGCCGACGTCTCGCGCGAGCTCGGCAAGCACCGGGCCGCCGTGTGGCGCTGGATCAAGAAGTTCGGCATCGGGCCCCAGAAGTTCCGCAAGGGCGCCGAAGACGCCGCCGACGAAGCCGTCGAAGACGACAGCTGACCGACGGCTGACCGCCGGCCGACTCACTTGATGAAGTAGCCCGAGACCTTCCACGACCCGTCCGGCTCGAGCATGGGCAGCGGAAGCCTAACCCGAACCGCCCGCGCCGCCGAGCGGGATCGAGAGGACGACGAGATCGGAGCGCGTCTGGCCGCCGAGGCTGGCCCAGAACGCGAGCGCGAGCGCGTTCGTCGCGAAGACCGACACCTGGCCGCGGCGGATCCCCATGGCCGCGAGCCCGTCGAGGCACCGCGCGGCGATCGCGCGTCCGAGCCCGCGGCGCCGGTGGGTGGGCGCGACGGCGAGGTGATAGATGTAGCCGCGGCGCCCGTCGTGCCCGCAGAGCGCGGCCGCGACCAGCGCGTCGCCGTCGTGCGCCACCAGCGACAGCCCCTCGTTGCGGGCCAGGAACGCGCGCACCTCGGCCTTCCCGTCGCCGGGGCTGAGCCCCACGCCGTCGGTCGCGAGCCAGAGCGCCCGCGCCGCCGCGTAGTCCTCCGGCCGGAACGCGCGCACCGTCGCTGTCATCGCCCCTATTGTGACCGAACAATCTGCCAATGGCAGGGCAGGCCACGCGTTGACAGTCTCGAAATCCTCGCCGACCCTGTCTGCATGATGAGAACCCTGACGCTCGGACTCGCTCTCGTCGCGGCCACGCTCGTCGGTTCCCTGGCCGCCGCCCACTCCAACGGTCACGAATCGCGGACGGTCGCCGAGTGCGAACGCCTGCCCGGCACGGCGGAGGCGGGCGAGCGCGGCCAGTGCCTCAAGTGCGTGCAGCGCCCCAAGAAGCACCACTACCACCCGGACTACCCGGCCGGCGAGCGCTGCCGGCCCGACAACGGCAAGCCGTAGGTCAGCGCAGGCGCCCCACGAGATCCGCGTGGGGCGCGGCGATGATCTCGGTGGCGTAGACGGCCGCGGCGTCGACGGCGCCGACCGCCGCCTCGACGGACGCCTCGACCTCGTCGAGGGCGCCCGTGAGGACGAAGTACGCCTTGCCGCCGATGCCGCGCGCGAGCTGCATCTCGATGAGGCGGACGCGCGCGGCCTTCGCGGCGGCGTCGGCGGCGAGGATCGTCGCGGCGACGGTCCGGGTCTCGACGACGCCGAGCGCGCCGACGCTCGAGGGCTCGCCGGCGCGCGCCTCGCCGCGCAGCGCGCCCGGCAGCTGCTCGTGCGCCTGCGGCAGGTAGAGCTTGTCGAGCGTGGCCTCGGCCGCGACCTCGAGGCCGGCGCGGAACGCCTCGTCGACGGCGGCCACCTCGCCGGCGACGAGCACGAGCAGCTTGCCGGGGCTGACCGGATCGCAGCGGAGGAGCTCGACGGGCGCGCGCTTGACCATGGCGTCGGCGACGCGGTGCCCGCGCGCGATCGACGCGACCTCGACCAGGGCGATCGCGGGGCCGGTCGTCATACGATCCGGAAGTATTCCTTGAGCGTGCAGCGGCGCTCGCGCGTGAAGCTCGCGACCGTCGTCAGGCCCTCGCCCGTCGGCGAGGCGATCGTGAACGACGTGTACCCCTCGCCGCCGTAGCCGAGGCCGGCGAGGTTCGAGGCGTTCTTCACGAAGATCGACGTGTTGATCGTGCGCGCCATGGCGTGCAGGTGCGAGATGTCGCGCGAGTACATGACGGCCGTGTGGCCGAAGCCGTGCTCGACGCGCTTCGCGCAGGCGATGGCCGCCGCGGCGTCGGCGACCCGCACGAGCGGCACGACGGGCATGAGCAGCTCGAGCTGCACGAAGGGGTGCTGCTCGTCGACCTCGGCCATGACGAGGCGCAGGTCGTCGTCGCCGCGCAGCCCGATCTTGCGGGCGATGAGGCCGGCGTTCTTGCCGATCCAGTCCTTGTTGGGGTGCGGGCCCCCCTCGCCCTGGTGCAGCACGACCTTCTCGAGCTCGCGGAGCTGCCTGTCGTCGACGAACACGGCGCCGTGCGCCGCGAGGCGCTCCTTGAGGGCGTCGGCGATCGAGGCGACGGCCACGACCTCCTTCTCGGCCGTGCAGATGATGTTGTTGTCGATGGAGGCGCCGAGCACGATGTTCTTCGCGGCGTTCTCGAGGTCGGCCGTCGCGTCGACGACGGCGGGCGGGTTCCCCGGCCCGGCGGCGATGACCTTCTTGCCGCTGTTCATGGCCGTCTTGACGACCGCGGGCCCGCCCGTGACGACGAGCAGGCGCACGCCGGGGTGCCTCATGAGCGCCTGCGCGCTCTCGATCGTCGGGCGCTCGACGCAGGCGAGCAGGTTCTCGGGGCCGCCGGCGCCCGTGATGGCCTCGTTGAGGAGGTGGACGAACCAGGCGCTCGTGCGCGCCGCGTACGGGTGGACGTTGTAGACGACGGCGTTGCCGCCCGACACCATGCCGATGCCGTTGTTGATGACGGTCTCGGTGGGGTTCGTCGTCGGCGTGATGGACCCGATGACGCCGTAGGGCGCGCGCTCGACGAGCGTCAGGCCCTCGTCGCCCGAGAACGCGACGGGCCGCAGGTGCTCGGGGCCCGGCGTCTTGTCGATGCAGAGGAGGTTCTTCTTGATCTTGTCGTCGACGCGGCCGTAGCCCGTCTCCTCGACGGCGAAGCGCGCGAGGTCGGAGACGTGCTGGCGCGCCGCCGCGCGCATGGCCTCGACCCAGCGGCGGCGGCTCTCGAGCGGCGCCGCTTCATTCTTGACGAACGCCTGCTGCGCGGCGCGCACGGCGGCGTCGACATCGGGGAAGACGCCGCGCCGGCCGCGGGGCACGTCGGCGTCGCGCCGCTTCGCGAACGTCGGCGGCGACGACGACGGCGACGGCGACGCGGACGACGAGTAGCCCGGCGGCGGGTGGCGCACGGCCTCCATCGGCGTCGCCGGCAGCTCGCCGAGCTGCGCCACGACGCGATCGACGATCTCTTGAATCCGCGCCTCGTCCATCACACAGGCCTGGACGTTAACCCGAAATTGAATCAGGGTCAGGAGCCATGGAGATCCCGGGCGGCGACGGCGGCTTCGAGCCGTCGCGCGAGCGCACGCTCGAGGCCCTGCTCGCCCACGCGCGCGCCCTCGTGGGCGTCGAGCTCGGCGAGCTCGCCGACGGGCTCGGGCTCCCCGTGCCCGCCGGGCTCGTGCGCACGAAGGGGTGGTCGGGGCAGATCATCGAGCACGAGCTGGGCGTGGCGCCGGGCGGCGCGCGCGGCCCCGACTTCGCCGCGCTCGGCGTGGAGCTCAAGACCGTGCCGGTGACGCCCGAGCTCGTCCCGCTCGAGTCGACCGCCGTCTGCCAGATCGATCCGGTCTCGATCGCCGCCGAGGCGTGGGAGGGCAGCTACGTGCGCGAGAAGCTGGCGCGCGTGCTCTTCGTCGCGCTCGAGGTGCCGCCGCGCGCGCGGTCCGTCGGCGAGCGCCGCGTGGCGGCCGTGCGCCTGTGGTCGCCCGACGCCGAGCAGGAGCGCCTCCTCCGCGCCGACTTCGAGCTCTTCGTGCGCGGCTTCTTCCGCCGCGGCCGCGCCGACGACATCACGGGCCACCTCGGCGCCGCCCTGCAGGTCCGCCCCAAGGGCAAGAACGCCTCCGACACGCGCGACGGCTACGACGCGCGCGGCAACCCCACGCGCGTGGGCAAGAGCGGCTTCTACCTGCGCCCCAGCTTCGTCGCCAAGATCCTGAAGGAATGACCCTCAGAACGGCATCCCGAAGCGAAGCACGAACGGCTGGTGATCCGGATCCTCGATGAAGTCGATGGTGGCGAGCAGGAAGTCGTACCAGAAGTGGACGGCCACGCCGCGCAGGAGCGAGAAGTCGGAGCGGATGTAGAGGTAGCCGAGGTAGCTGCCCGTCAGCATGAGGTACGGCACGGCGTAGGCCGCCTCCTTCACGCCGTTGTCGTCCCCGATGAAGTTGAAGGTGTGCGCCGCGCCGAAGATCGCCGAGCCGAGGGCCCACCCCTGCCAGAGGCCCAGCGACTCGGAGAGGCCCGCCTGCACGGCGCCCCGGAAGAGCGACTCCTCGCCGACGGCGACCGGCAGGAACATCGTCGTGTTGTAGGCCTCGCCGAGCGCGAAGCCCTCCGCCGTCGGGTAGTGGTCGCCGAAGAACTGCACGCCGCCGCCGTCGGAGAGCGTGCGCAGCGCGACCGACGCCCGGTTCGACGTCGCGTGCGAGATGACGTAGCTCGCGCCCACGGCGGCGCCCAGCATGGCGGGCAGCCCGGCCCAGACCCACGGGCTCTTGAGCACGCGCGGGTTGAAGGGCGCGACGAGGAGATCCGACAGCCCCTCCTTGGCCACGGGAAACCGCGCGCCGAGGTCGCCGCGGGCGAGGCGCGCGTCGCGGTAGCTCGCGAAGACGCCGTA
This sequence comes from Polyangia bacterium, assembly GCA_035546175.1. Lineage (GTDB taxonomy): Bacteria > Myxococcota_A > Polyangia > Fen-1088 > Fen-1088 > DASZFV01. The sequence goes on along the minus strand of DASZWW010000230.1, from coordinate 10,201 downwards.
GAACCAGAGGTTCTGCAGCGAGATCAAGAGCGGCGTCGCGCGCCCGTCGTCGTGGCCCACGGTCCCGTCCGAGTGGAGCACGAGCGGGCTCTCGTCGAGGACGACGAGCCCCGAGGCGAGCAGGACCGCGCCCGCGCCCAGGAACGCGGCGGCGCGCTCGGGACGCCCGAGGTAGAAGTAGCCGCAGCCCGGGCAGAGGAGCGAGAGCCCGGCGGCCAGCTTGGGGCGCTTGGCGAAGGGCGCGAGGGCGGCGCGGCTGCCCGCCGCGAAGGCGCGCACGATGGGATCGGGATCGGCCAGCGACGCGTAGGCCAGGGCCGGGTCGAGCGCCGGGTCGTGCGAGTCGCCGAGGGCCGCGGCGGCCGCGGCGCGCACGCGCGGGTCGATGTCCCGCTGCAACATCGCGAGCTCGAGCTCGATCGCCGCCGGCGTCCCCAGCGCGCGCAGGGCGGCGATCGCGGCCTGGCGCGTCCCGACGTCGGGCGACGCCGCGCGGGCGAGGAGCTCGGCGGGCACGGGCGCGGCCCGCGGCGGGAAGGCCGGCGCCTGCGCGCGCGCGATCCCCGGCGCGCCGCAGATCGAGACGGCCAGCAGCACGAACGCCGCCAGGGCGGTCCCGCGCCTCGGCGCTTTCCGACGGGGCGCGAGGACACTAGACTCGGCGTCGGACATGGACCGGCGACCATTAAGCAACACGCGCCCGCCGAACGCCACAACGGCGTCCGTGATCGCCGTCGTCCTCCTGGCCACGTCGGCGGGAGGCTGCTCGTTCGTCTTCAGCGAGGGCCCGCCCGACGACCACCTCGCGCGCTCGACCTTCCTCTGCGGCGAGAGCCACGCCCCGCCCGTGCTCGACACGATCGGCGCCGGGCTCTTCGCGCTCACGGCGGGCAGCCTCCAGGCGGGCAAGGAGAGGTCCGTCACCGACGCGGCGGCGATGGGCAAGGACCCCGCGCAGACGCGGCACGACATCAACGTCTCGACCGGCGTCCTGGTGGCGTTCGCGGCCGTCGACGTCGCGAGCGCGGTGTACGGCTACCGCGCCGTCGGCGAGTGCCGGCAGGCGCAGGAGACGCGCCTCGCCGACGCCGCCCGCGCCCGCTGGCTGCCGCCGCCCTACGGCGTCCCTCCCTACGGCGAGCCGCCTCCCCTGTGGCCGCCGCGCCTGGCCGCGCCGCCGCCCGCGCCCGCCGCGCCACCGGCCACGCCCGAAAACGCGGCGCCCGCGGGCCAGCCCGCGCCCGAGACGCCCCCCGCGCCCGCTACTCCTTCTCCATGACGAGGTCGATCTCCTCGGTGTCGCCGCCGCGCGCGTCGACCGAGAACGCGTGGTCGGCGAAGACCGCGGTGACGACCACCTTCCCCGCGCCCGGTCCGAGCACGGGCGCGACGGGCAGCGTCTCGCCCGGCTGAACGAGCGCCGCCGAGGCCGCGCCCCCCGCCGGGAAGATCGTCACCGGCGCGCTTCCGCCGTCGCGCAGGCGCACGAGCAGGTAGCGCGCGTGCTCGGCGCGCACGCGGAAGCGCAGCACCTCGCCGGCGCGCACCGGCGTCCCCGGCGCGAGCGGCAGCGCGTCCACCTCGCCCGCGCGCCGGATCGAGACGGCCAGGCCCGACGCGTTCGCGCGCGAGGCCCCGCGCAGCCCGACGTACGGCGTGGCCGCGGGCGGCTCGGCGCCCGGGCGCGCCACGAGGAACGCGAGCCCGCCCATGGCGAGGAGGATCGCCGCCAGGACGAGCGCCCTCTTCACGGTCCGCTTCGGCTAGCCGCCCGTGGCGTTCGTGCGGCCGAGCGGCAACACCTGGTCCACGTTGACGTGCGGCCTCGGGATGATGTGCACCGCGACGAGCTCGCCCACCCGCTCGGCGGCGCGCTGCCCGGCCTCGGTCGCCGCCTTGACGGCCGCGACGTCGCCCCGGACGACGGCGGTCACGAAGCCGCCGCCGATCTTCTCGAAGCCGACGAGCTCCACCTTGGCGGCCTTCACCATGGCGTCGGCGGCCTCGACCATCGCCACGAATCCCTTGGTCTCGATCATTCCCAGCGCGTCTGCCATGGCGTCTCCTCTTCGATCTTCTATTTGTCGACGAACCTGTCGCCGGCGCGGCCGGCCAGCCCCTCGATCGCCGCGATGGCGGCCGCCGCGGCCGCGTCGATCTCCGCCTCGGGGCCCGAGAGCCACAGCCGCCCGAAGGCACCATAAGGCTGCACCTGCACGAGCGACACGTGCGCCGCCTTCTCGGCCTCGTTGGTGGCGAACGCCACGTACCCGGCGGGCTCGGTCTCGAGGATGAACAGCGACTCGCCCGGCAGGATCATCATGCCCTGCGAGTTGCGGTTGATGATCTGCGCCTGGTACGGCTCGACGCCACGGATGATCTGGTTCGTGACGACCGTGGGCTTGATGCGGTCCTCCTCGCGCACCTCGAGGTGCTTGAGGATGGCGGCGCCCGCGTCGCGCACGTCGCCCTGGTCGTCGGCGTGGACCTCGAGCAGGCCGTAGGCGCGCTCGACGATCTGGATGGCCGGCACGACCCGCGTCGCCTTGAGCGCGACGTCGGTCACGCGGTTGATGGCGATGCCGGGCGCGATCTCCACGAAGAGGGACGCCTGCCCGGGGATGGGCAGGAAGCCGCGCGCCGTCTTGCCCATGAAGCTCGCGAGCTGCGGCTGCAGCGCATCGAGGAACGTGTAGCAGCGGAGCGTCGTCGCGGCCAAGACGGCTCAAGGTATCAGGCCCACGCCTGGTGCTTCAAGCTCCGCTCGTCACGATCCCGTGACAGGTGCCACGCCGCGAACCGCGTCGGCAGGAGTATCATCTCTGCCCGTCGATGCGCGTCTCCCTTCGGGCCGTCCTCGTCGCGGCCGGCCTCGTGCTCCCGGCCGCCGTCCTCGTGCCGTTCGAGCCGCCGCGCGCCCGCGCCGAGAACGCCGCCTCCCCGACGGGCGCGCCCGAGCCCCAGGGCCTCGCGCTGCGCGACGCGATCGCGAGCGCCGCCGCAGGCAACATCCAGCTCCTCAAGCAGAACGTCGCGCTCAGCACGAGCCAGGGCAACGTCATCGCCGCGCTCGGCCAGTTCGACATCGTGCTCGCGGGCGACGCCTCGTTCAACCGCAACGTCACGCCGCCGCTGTCGCTGAAGGATCCCATGACCAACCTGGCCATCCCCGACCGCAACAGCGGCTCGAGCTACGGCCAGCTGTTCGATCTGTCGCTCACGCGCCCGCTCGAGTCGGGCGGGACGCTGACGTTCGCGGTGCAGGGCCGCGGGCAGACGACCTCGGCGTCCTTCGCCTGCGGCTCGACCGCCTCCGAGCAGTCCTGCCAGATCTACATGCCCTCGGCGACGCTGACCTTCACGCAGCCCGTGCTGCGCGGGTTCGGCCGCGAGATCGCCGAGGCCAACCTCTACAAGGCGCGCGTCAACCAGGACCTCGCGCTGCTCAACCGCCAGGCGCAGGCGGCGAACACCGTGCGCGACACGATCATCGCCTACTGGGAGCTGGCCTACCAGACGCAGGATCTCGAGAACCAGCGCTTCGCCGAGCGGCTCGCGCGCGAGCAGCTGCGCACGACCAACGCGCAGATCCAGGTGGGCAAGCTCGGCGAGCTCTCCGCGGCCGCCGTCAACCGCGCGATCTCGACGGCCCAGCTGGCCGAGGCCAGCTCCGAGCAGTCGCTCATGGGCCGCGCGCTCGATCTGCAGCGCCTCTTCGGCGCGGCGGTCCCCGCCGGCTTCGTCGGCTACAAGGCCGCCGACGCGCTCGACGCCTCGAAGCACGAGGTCGACGTCGCCACCGAGACGAAGCACGCGCTCGAGGCGAGCCCCGCCCTCAGGTCCATCCGCATGGGCCTCGTCCTGTCGGCGACGGACCTGCGCGTCGCCCGGGACTCGATGCGTCCGCTGCTCAACTTCACGAGCTCCGTGAGCGAGGGCGGGCGCAACAACCTGCTGGCCGAGAGCCTCAATCAGATGACGAACCCGCAGTACACCGAGTTCTCGGCGGGCGTGACCTTCCAGCTGCCGCTCCAGAACCGCGCGGCGCGCGGCGCCGAGGAGGTCGCCCACGCCGCCTCCGACAGCGCCCAGCTCGACGCGCGCGACCTCGAGCTCCAGATCCGCGACACGGTGGCGCGGATGGCCGCCCAGATCCGCTCGGCCGGCGCGCGCGTCGAGCACGGCCTCGAGGCCGTCGGGTACTCCGAGCAGAACCTCAAGGCCGAGCAGGCGCGCTTCTCCGTCGGCGAGTCCACCAACAACGACGTGCTCCTCCGCATGCAGGAGCTCTTGCAGGCCAAGACCAGCGTCGCGCGCGCCATGGCCGACCTGCTCGAGGGCGACGTCGCCCTCGCCGCCCTCACGGGCGACATCCTCGACCTCTACGGCATCCGGCTCAAGTAGCGCGCGTGACGAACGCGAGGTGCTGGCCCGTCGCCCCCTTGTCGCGGCGGTAGGAGAAGAAGCGCGCGCGGTCGCAGCTCGTGCACTCGGGGCCGTCGTCGATCGCGCCGCGCGGGACGCCCGCCCGCTCGAGCAGCACGCGATTGGCGCGCTTGAGATCGACGTGCGGCTTGCCGCCCGGACGCGCGTCGTGGATGACGCCGGCGACACGGGCGTCCGGGAGCCCGAGCTCGAACGCCTCGACGACCTCGACCCCGACCTCGAAGCAGCACGGGCCGATCGCCGGGCCGAGGGCGACGCGCAGGTCGGCGGGCCGCGCGCCGAAGTGCTCGCCGAGGGCGCGCACGGCCGCGGGCAGCACGCCGGCGAGCGTGCCGCGCCAGCCGGCGTGGACGGCGGCGAACGAGCCCGTGCGCGGATCGACGACGAGGGCCGGGATGCAGTCGGCGACGAACACGGCGAGCGCGACGTCGTCGCGATCGGTGCAGAGGCCGTCGGCCTGTCGGCGCGCGACGTCGGCGGGCGTGTCCCCGGCGGCGACGCGCGCTATCGCCACGCCGTGCACCTGCGACGCCGCGTAGAGCGGCGCGCCCGCGGCGCGCGCGAGGCGACGGCGGTTCTCGGCGACGGCCGCCGGATCGTCGCCCCACTTGCCGCCGAGGTTGAGCGTCTCGTAAGGCGCGGCGCTCACGCCGCCCGCACGCGTCGGGAAGCCGTGGCGAAACGCCGCCGGGATGACCGCCGAGCGCAAGAGCGGCAGCGCGCGACCCTCCGGGTCCTCGAAGGGAGCGGCGATCACGGCGCGCCTCCGAGCGCGCGCAGCGCCGCGAGCGCCGCCCGCATGTCGGCCGGCAGCTCCGACGTGAAGCTCATCGGCTCCTTCGTCGCCGGGTGAACGAAGCCGAGCGTGCGCGCATGCAGCGCCTGCCGCCCGAGCGCCTCGGCGATGGAGCGCAGCGCCGGCTCGCGCGGCGTGCGCCCGTACGTCCGGTCGCCGAGCAGCGGGCACCCGAGCGCCGCCATGTGCACCCGCACCTGGTGCGTCCGCCCCGTCTCGAGGCGCGCCTCGACGCGCGCCGCGCCCGCCCATCGCTCGACGAGCTTCCAGTTCGTCACGGCGCGCTTGCCCGTGCGCACGCGGCTCGAGAACCTCTTGCGGTCCTTCGGGTCGCGCCCGTAGAGCGTGTCGATGCGCCCGCCCGGCCCCGGCGGCTTGCCCACGACGAAGGCGTCGTAGACGCGCTCGATCGCGTGCGCCTTGAACGCCGCGGCCAGCGCGTTCATCGTCGCGTCGTCCTTCGCGACGACGAGCAGCCCCGAGGTGTCCTTGTCGATGCGGTGGACGATGCCGGGCCGCAGCTCGCCGCCGATGCCGCGCAGGTCCTTGCAGTGCGCGAGCAGCGCGTTCACGAGCGTGCCGGCGGCGTGCCCGGCCGCCGGGTGGACGACGAGCCCGGGCGGCTTGTCGACGACGACGAGCCAGCGGTCCTCGTGCACGATCGCGAGGGGGATCTCCTCGGCCACCAGCTCCGTCGGCGCCACCGGGGGCGGCGTCCACACGACGACGTCCCCCGCGCGCAGCTTCCGGGACGGCGCGCTCGCCGCGCCGTTGACCGTGACGGCGCCCTCGGCGACGTGCCGCGACAGCTGCGACCGCGACACCTCGGCGATCTCCGAGGCCAGGAACACGTCGAGGCGCATGCCCGCGGCGGCCGCCGGGACGACCACCGTGCGCGCTCCTACCAGATGCGCGACCTGATGTGCCCCTTCGACTTCAACATCATGTCGCACAGCGCGCGCTCGTAGTGCCCCTGCCCGAAGAGCTCGGGCGTCACCTTGCTCTTGAAGAGGGCCCGGCCCTCCTCGATCTCGGAGCTCATGACGTCGAACAGCGTGTCGTGCTCGATGCCTTCGACGATCTTCTTGTCGTGATAGAGCGAGAGGTCCGAGGCGATGGCGCGCGCGAGCTGACGCGCGCGCTCCGGCTTGTCGATCAGGGCCATGGCGCCCGAGTGTACTACAGCGTCTCGCGGCCGCCCAAAGCCTCGACCGGCAGCGGCGAGGTCGAGTCGAGCCGTCGCACGCCCACCTGCCCGCCCGGCGTCACGTAGACGACCTCGGTCTTCACGCGCACGGGCTCTTTCTCCGCCCCGCGCGGCAGCTCGAGCTCGACGATCTGCCCCGGCGTCTCGTCCCCGAGCGGGCTCTGGAGCAGGAGCCCGTCGCGCGAGACGTTCTCGACGCGGCGGAGGTAGCGCCCGCTGCCCGCGAGCTCGATGGCGTAGAAATTGGCCGACACCCGGCGGCGGGCGCGGCGATCGTCGACAGAGGAGGCCCAGAATCGCTTCGTATTCATAATTGGCTCCAGAACCTACATGCAACCACGTTTCCCGTCAACATCCGACACTGACACACTCGGCCAATCCCATTTCCGGCGGAGTGTCCGCGATGGCGGGATGGCCGCGGGCCGTCCCACCCGTTACTCTCCCCGCACCCGAGCCGTATCGACGAAGGAGCCCCGATGTTGCGAGCCGCGCGTAAAATCTCCGCCTTTCTCCTCACCGCCGCCGCCCTCGCGGGCGCCTCGGCCCACGCCGAGGACAAGCTCTACGAGATCAAGAAGACCGACGCGAAGGTCGTCGTGGGTGGCAAGGCGACGACGAGCGTGACCATCGCGACCAGGAACGGGTGGCACGTCAACGGCGAGGCCCCCATCACCCTCTCGCTCACGCCCCCCGCGGGCATCACGCTGCCCAAGACCAAGCTCGCGCGCGCCGACCTGGCGGCGAGCACGCAGGAGAGCGTGCGCTTCGACGTCGCCTTCGAGGCCGCCGAGCCCGGCGCCAAGGTCATCGCCGTCGAGGCGCGGTTCGTGATCTGCCAGGAGACCGCCTGCAAGCCGGTCAAGGAGACGCTGTCGCTCAACGTCGACGTGTCGGCCGCCGCCCCCGCCAAGGACAAGGCCGCCAAGAAATCGAAGAAGAAGGCGTAGCCGGAGCGCCCGCGCTCAGCGGAAGTCGTTCACGATCTTCGAGACCTTCTTCGTGAGCGACGGGCTCATCGAGCCGACGACGGCGACGTTGAGCCGCTCGCGGCGGATCACGCGGCGCGCGACGCGGCGGACGTCTTCGGCGCGCACGCGCTCGAGCTCGCGCAAGCGCTGCTCCTGCGACTGCGGGCGGTAGAAGAGCTCGGTGCCGCCGAACCAGCCGCACAGGCTGTCGAGATCGTCGTAGCAGCTCTCGAGGTCGTTCGAGAAGCGGTGCTTGGCCTTGGCGAGCTCGGCCTCGCTGACGGGCTCGTCGCGAAAGCGCGCCAGGATCGCCAGCGCCTCGGTGACGAGCCCGGGCAGCTTGGCGTGCGCGCAGGCGGCGTCGACCTCGAGGAGGGCGGCGTCGTGGTACGAGTGCAGGCTGCCCGCGACCGAGTAGGCGAGGCCCTTCTGGTCGCAGATCTGATAGTGCAGCGGCGTCGACATGCCGTCGTCGAGCACGCGCATGAGCGCCCGCAGCGCCTGGTAGTCGGGGTCCGTCTCGGGGAGCGCGTGGAAGACGAGCTGCACCTGCGCCTGCGCCGACTCGTTGTAGATGGAGCGAAAGCGCGGCCCGGGGCCGGCCGGACGCGGCGCTGCCGGCTTGCGCCGCTTGCCGGCGGGCACGGGCGCGAAGGCCTCGCGCGCCCATTCCATCACCCGCCCGTGCGAGAGCGGGCCCGCGACGCAGAGGACCATGTTCTCGGCGCCGTAGAAGCGCTGGAAGTGGCGGCGCACGTCGGAGTCGCGGAAGCGGCGCACGTTCTTGAGCGGCCCGGTGATCGTGTAGCCGAGCGGGTGCCCGTCCCAGGCGACCTGCCGCGAGAGATCGTCGACGTTCACGTTGCGCCCGCGGTCGTCGAGGTCCTCGAGGATCTCCTCGAGGATGATCTGGCGCTCGAGGTCGATGTCGCGGAAGGCCGGCGTGCTGAAGAGGTCCCCGAGGATCGCCAGGCCCCGCGGCATGTCCTGGGCGCGCAGCGGGATCTGGTAGAGGGAGTAGTCGCGGCCGGTCTCGGCGTAGAGGGTGCCGCCCAGCTCCTCGATGGCGCGGTTGAGCGCGAGGGAGTCCGGGAACTGCGACGAGCCGCGGAAGAGCATGTGCTCGACGAAGTGAGACAGGCCGTTGGTCTCGGGCGTCTCGTAGCGCGAGCCGGCCCGCACGTAGAGGCACACGTTCGCGGTGTGGAGGTGAGGCGTTTCGACGGTCACGACGCGCAGGCCGTTGGAGAGCCGCGCGCGATACACCCGATAGGGCGCTTTCTGCATGGGGCTGTTGAATTTACAGGAGATCATCCCCGAGGAAAGGATCTCGAAACATGATCGGAGCTACCTTCGGAACCGTCGCTGGGGTGGTTTCCGAGGGTGGGGGCACGGCGGTGTGAGAGATCGGGGGGGCCGGTCTCTCACACCGCAAGTGCCGCGGGGGCGCGCGAGGGCCCGAGACGGCCCCGCTCGATCCCCGGCAGAGGTCAGCGGGGCGCGGCTTTTTGTCGCAGCGCGAAGATTCGCGGAATCAGGTAACTTTTAGGGTCGGTAGGGCTGTGACTGACCCGCAGGATACTGGCGGCGCGAGCGGCAGCGGACGCGTCGGGCTCGTGGGCAAGACGCTCGGGCGCTATCGCATCAGCGCGGAGCTCGGGCGCGGCGGCATGGCCACCGTCTACAGAGCGTTCGATCCGCAGCTCGCCCGCGACGTCGCCATCAAGGTCATGCACGGCGCGTTCACGGGCCGCGACGACATCGAGCGGCGGTTCCGGCGCGAGGCGCAGGCCGTGGCGGCGCTCAAGCACGAGTCGATCGTCGACGTCTTCGACTTCGCGCCCGGCGGCGACGGCGAGCCGGCCTACATCGTGAGCGAGCTCGTCGAGGGGCCGACGCTGCGGCAGCTCCTCGAGCGGTCGGGCGGGAAGATCGTGCCCGAGGTCGCCGTGCCGATCGCGGCGCGCGTCGCGGCGGCCCTGGGCGCGGCGCACGCGCGCGGCATCGTCCACCGCGACGTCAAGCCCGACAACGTCATGATCGATCTCGGCGACGGCAAGAAGGCCGGCGCGCGCGTGCTGCTCACCGACTTCGGCATCGCGCGCATGATCGAGGACGACACGATGACGGCCACGGGCTCGATCCTGGGCTCGCCGTCCTACATGTCGCCCGAACAGGCGCGCAGCGGGACGGTCGGCCCCGGCAGCGACGTCTTCTCGCTCGGCGCGATGCTGTACCAGATGGTGGTGGGACGAACGCCGTTCCAGGGGAAGGATCCTCTCACGGTGATCGCGGCGCTCGTCTCGGGCGAGTTCCTGCGGCCGGGCCAGGTCGACGCGCGCGTCGGGCCCGAGCTCGAGGCCGTGATCCTGCGCTGCTTCAAGCGGAGGCCGGAGGAGCGGTACGCCGACGGCAACGCCGTCGGGGCGGCGCTGCGCGAGCTCGCGGCCGCGACGGCGCCCGCGAGCGCCCTCGGCGACGAGGGCGCGGCGCTCAAGGCCTTTCACGACGACCGCGCGGCGTTCGAGCGCCGCATCGGTGGAGCCGTGGCCGACGGCGCCGTCGAGCGGGCGCGCGCGAACGTGCGCAAGGGCGAGCTCACGAAGGCGCTCGCGCAGATCAACCGCGCGCTCGCCTACGCGCCCGGGCACCGCGGCGCCGAGGCCGTGCTGGCGACGATCTCCTCGCGGCGCCGGTGGGCGAAGACCGCCGTGGTCGTGGCGACGCTCGGCCTCGCGGGCGGCGCGGCGGCGGGCGTGCGCGCCCTCGTGCACGCTCACCCGA
>DASZWW010000229.1:0-16832 GCA_035546175.1 Polyangia bacterium | reverse complement strand
CGGGCCGCTGCCCGGAGGCGCTCCTCGATCTCGGCCCCCTCGCGGCCGACGCCTCGGCGCCCGCCGCCCTCGCCGAGCGCGCGCTCTACGCGAGCGCCTCGTGCCACGCGCGGCTCCACGACGTCGCGGCCGCGCGCGACGATCTCGAACGCTACGAGGCGCGCTTCCCCGACGGCGCCCTCCGCACCCAGGCCGCCGCCTTCCTGCGCGCGACGGCGCCGTAGCCGGGCCGCGCTCGGCTAACGGGCGGAGCGGCCGCGCCGGGCCGCGACGGCCACGGGCGCGCCCGCCAGGTGACGCGCCAGATCCTCGGCGGCGATCGTCGGCTCGACGAGCGTGTCGACGAGGCCGGCCTTGATGGCGTAGTAGAGGCGGAAGCCGCGCACGTCGCTGGCGATGACCAGGCGGCGGATCTCGGGCGCCGTGTCGCGCACGAACTGGAGCAAGCTCCAGCGGTCGGCCTCGACGGCGCTCTCGTCGACGAAGAGGGCGTCGGTCTCCTCGCGCTGCAGCCACGCGCCGCCCTGGCCGGGCGACGTCTCGCCGCGGACCTCGAAGCCCAGGAGCGCGAGCTCGCGCCGGAGCGACGTGCCGCGCGCCTCGTCGGGCGCGACGACCAGGGCGCGCGGCCGCGCGGGCGGCGGCGTGTGGTCCGCGGCGGCCATCTCCAGCAGCGCGCGCCGCTGAGCGTCCCCGACGCCGACGAACTTGACGCCGCAGCGGCCGCCGCGCGTGAGCAGCTGGCGGCGCAGCACGTTCACCTCGAGCGCGAGCGGCGCAAAGCCCGCGACGTGGAGCGCGAGCGCGTGGCGCCCCGTCTCGAGGCGTCCGTCGCCCACGAGGCCGACGCCGCCCGCCGAGAGGTTGCTCACGCGCCACACCGACGGCGGCTGCGTCCCGCTCGTGAGCACGGCCAGGCCCGGCACCCAGGCGCGCGGCGCGCGCCTTCGTTCGCTGCTCTGCGTCTCCGTCGATTCGACCGATTCGACCATGATGAGAGAATCGATCGACCTCGCAAAAGCTAAATGTCGGACGCCGGCCCCGTTGCGTCGGAGACAACGCTGGGAGCCGCCGTCCCCCGCGCGCCGCGGTGCGCCGGCCCAGGCTCGCCGCCCGGCCTGGCACGAGCGCGAACGGACGCCGGAGGCTCAGTGCGGCGGGGTGACGCCGTCGTCGGCGGCGAGCGCGCCGAAGAAGCGCAGCGTGTCGGCGACGTGCAGCTTCCAGTAGGGCCAGTCGTGGCCGCCGGGGAACTCCTCGTAGACGTGCTCGACGCCGCGCGCCTCGAGCGCGGCGTGCAGGGCGCGGTTGCCCGCGAGGAGGCCGTCGCCCGTGCCGCAGTCGAACCGGAGCGGCGGCAGGCGCGCGCGGTGCGCCTCGAGCCAGTGGAGCGCCGTGCCGTCGGGCGTGCCGAACGCGTCGAGGTCGGCCAGGGGCTCGCCGATCACCTCGCGCAGGCGCGCCAGGGTCGTGACCGCCGAGTGCGCCGAGATGCCGGCGAAGCGCGCCGGGTACTTCGCGCCCAGCCGGAGCGCGCCGAAGCCGCCCATCGACATCCCCGCGACGAAGATCGACGAGCGCTCGCCGACGCGCTCGTCGGCCAGCGCCGCCGCTTGCGGCACCTCGTCGACGATCCACCGCTCGTAGTCGGCGTCGGGGTGCGGGACGTACCCGGTGCCGTCGCCCCACAGGCCGTCCGACGGCATCGCGATGGCCACGGGCGGCAGCTCGCCCGTCTCGATGAGCCGAGCCGCCGTGAGGTGCGCCCCGCCGCGCATCGACCACGACCAGTGGCTGCCGTTCACGCCGTGCAGGAGCACGACCAGCGGCAGCGGCTCCGCGCCGCCGGGCGGCACGAAGACCGTGAGATCGGCGCGCCGCCCGAGCGCCGGGCTCTTGACCGTGACGAGCCGCAGCCCGTCCCGCTCGAAGCGCGGGTCGGAGAGCTCGACGGTCGCGAACGGCGTGTCGGCCACGCCCCGAGTTTACTGACTTCGCGCCCGACCGCCTCTTTTCGAGCAAACGCCGCCTTCACGGGCGCGCGTAGACGTCCGGGTCCCAGAGCTCCATGTAACGATCCGGCGAGGCGAGCGGCTTCCAGCCGTGCTTGGCGTAGAGCCCGTGCGCGTCGCGCGTGACGAGGACCCAGCGCCGCAGGCCTTGCAGGTCCGGGTGCGCCGCCGCGGCCCGCATCAGGCGGTCGGCGACGCCGCCGCCGCGGTGGCTCGGCAGCACGAACACGTCGGCGAGATAAGCGAACGTCGCGCGATCGGTCGCGACGCGCGCGAACCCGACCTGCGCGTCTCCCTCGAGCGCGGAGAAGCAGATCGAGTTCGCCAGCGCGCGCTCGAACGTGGCGCGCGGGATGCCCTTGGCCCAGTACGACCCCGAGATGAACGCGTAGACGAGCTCCCGGTCGACGTCCGCGTGCGCCGAGCTCACGCGGATCGCACCTGCCACGCTCGGGCTCACCCCCCGAACGCTACTGCACGATCCGCAACCCAGAAAGTTTCACGCCCAGCCCAAGGAACAAGGATCTGCGCCAGAGCGAGCGCAGCGAGCGAGTCCAAGACCAGGGAGGGCCAGCTTCGCTGGCCCGGCTCACCTTGCGGAGGACGGGGAGGGGCCCGCGGGGAGGGCGAAGCCCTTCCCGCGAAGCGGAGCGCCCTAGAGCCGCCCGAGCGAGCCGCCCCAGATCGCCGAGGCGCCGAGCTCCTGCTCGATGCGGAGGAGCTGGTTGTACTTGGCGATGCGCTCGGAGCGCGCGAGGGAGCCGGTCTTGATCTGGCCGGAGTTCACGGCGACGGCGAGGTCGGCGATGAAGGTGTCCTCGGTCTCGCCCGAGCGGTGCGAGATGATGGTCGCCCAGCCGTTGCGGTGGGCCATCTCCACCGAGTTCAGCGTCTCGGTGAGGGTGCCGATCTGGTTCACCTTCACGAGCAGGGCGTTGCTCGCGCCCTTCTCGATGCCCGTCTTGATGCGCTCGGTGTTGGTGACGAAGAGGTCGTCGCCGACGAGCTGCACGCGGTCGCCGATGGCCTTCGTGAGCGCCACCCAGCCGTCCCAGTCGTTCTCGTCCATGCCGTCCTCGATCGAGACGATCGGGAACTGCTCGCAGAGCTTCGCGTAGAAGTCCACCATGCCCTTCTGGTCGAGCTCCTTGCCCTCGCCCTCGAGCTTGTAGGTCTTGCTCTGCTTGTCGAAGAGCTCGCTCGAGGCGACGTCGAGCGCGAGCGCGACGTCCTTGCCCGGCTTGTAGCCGGCCTTCTCGATGGCCTCGACGATGACGCCCAGCGCGGCCGCCGCGCCCGGCAGATCGGGCGCGAAGCCGCCCTCGTCGCCGACGCCCGTCGAGGCCTTGCGGTCGTGCAGCAGCTTCTTGAGCGTGTGGAAGACCTCCGAGCCCGCGCGCAGCCCCTCGCGGAACGTCGGCAGCCCCTTCGGCACGATCATGAACTCCTGGAAGTCGAGGGAGTTGTCGGCGTGCGCGCCGCCGTTGATGATGTTCATGAGCGGCACGGGGAGCACGCGCGCGTTCGGCCCGCCGAGGTACTTGTAGAGCGGCAGCCCGAGCTCGTTGGCCGCCGCGCGCGCCGCCGCCATCGAGACGCCGAGCATGGCGTTGGCCCCCACCTTGCCCTTGTTGGGCGTGCCGTCGGCCGCGAGCATGGCGGCGTCGAGGCCCGCCTGATCGAAGGCGTCGCGGCCCACGACGACGGGGCCGAGCAGCGTGGCCACGTTCTCGCACGCCTTGAGCACGCCCTTGCCGAGGTAGCGCTTCTTGTCGCCGTCGCGCAGCTCGAGCGCCTCGTGCTCGCCCGTCGAAGCGCCCGAGGGCACCGCCGTCGAGCCCGTGATGCCGGAGTCGAGGGTGACGTCGACCTGAACGGTGGGGAAGCCGCGCGAGTCGAGGATCTCGCGGGCCAGGACGCTCTCGATGATGGCCGTGCTCTTGATGCTCATGGGCGGCGTTCTAGCGTGAATCGCCGGGGTTCCGCCAGCGCTTTCGGGTTTCGTCTTCCTGACAAATCGGCCCCGCTCCCTAGCGGCGTTCCGCGCGCGATGGGATACTGCGCGACGGATGAAGACCCACCCCCGCGTCGCCGCCCGCCAGGGGATCGATCAACAGCCGATCCTCACGCCGCGCCAGATCTTCGACTACCTGGACCGCTACGTCATCGGCCAGGCGCGCGCCAAGCGGACCGTCGCCATCGCGGCCTACAACCACCTCAAGCGCTGCGCCCAGAAGACCGTGCAGGGCAAGCGCCTGCTCAAGAAGTCGAACGTGCTGCTCGTCGGCCCCACGGGCTCGGGCAAGACGCACCTCGCGCGGACGCTCGCGCAGTGCCTCGACGTGCCGTTCGCCGTCGCCGACGCCACCGAGTACACGGAGGCGGGCTACTATGGCAAGGACGTCGAGGTCATGATCGGCGAGCTGCTCCACCGCGCCGAGCAGGACGTGGAGCTCGCCCAGCGCGGCATCATCTTCATCGACGAGGTCGACAAGATCGCGCGCCGCAGCCAGGGCGCGCGCACGGGCGCGGGCGCGCGCGACATCGGCGGCGAGGGCGTGCAGCAGGCCCTGCTCAAGCTCCTCGAGGGGCGCGAGGTGTTCGCGCCCCTCAACGTCACGCAGCACTGGAACAAGCACGACTTCGTGGTCGTCGACACGCAGGACATCCTCTTCATCGCCGCGGGCACCTTCACCGACCTGCGCCTCGCCGACGAGCCGCGCGCCGTCGGCTTCGGCGCCGGCGCCGAGGGGGCGCGCCCGGCGAGCCGCCGCGTCACCGAGAAGGAGCTGCTCGACTACGGCCTCCTCGCCGAGTTCCTCGGCCGCGTGCCCATGCGCGTCGAGCTCGAGGCGCTGGGCGCGGACGACCTGCTCTCCATCATGACCGACCCGCCCGACTCCGTCGTGCGCGAGTACCAGGCGCTGCTCAAGATGGACGGCGTCGACCTGCGCTTCTCCGACGAGGCGCTGCGCGCCATCGCCAGCTGGTGCATCCGCCGCAAGACAGGCGCGCGCAGCCTGCGCACGCTCATCGAGGAGATCTGCCACGACGTCATGTTCGACGCGCCCGAGCTCAAGGGCGAGACGTTCGAGATCGACGCCCCCTACGCCGAGGAGCGCCTCCACCGCCTCGCCGACGGCCTCGCCAAGGCCGACGACCGCGAGGAGCCCGCGCACGCCCGGCGCCCGGCCGCCGCCGCGCGCAAGGCGGTCTCGTGAAGATCGGCGAGCACTTCAAGAAGAACGGCGGCCGCCGCATCTTCTCCTTCGAGTTCTTCCCGCCCAAGACCGAGGCGGGCGTCGCGAACCTCGAGCGCACGATCCGCGAGCTGTCGGACCTCGCGCCCTCGTACGTCTCGGTGACCTACGGCGCGGGCGGCTCGACGCGCGAGAAGACCCTGGACATCGTGAGGTGGATCGAGCGCGAGACGCACATCACCGCGATGGCGCACCTGACCTGCGTGGGCGCGACGCGCGACGAGATCGGCGGGGTCCTCGACCGCCTGCGCGAGGCCGGCGTCGAGAACATCATGGCCCTGCGCGGCGACCCGCCCGCCGGCCAGGAGAGGTTCGTCCAGACGGCGGGCGGCTTCGCCTACGCCAACGATCTGATCGGCTTCATCCGCGCGCGGTTCGGGCCCACCGTCTCGATCGGCGGCGCCGGCTACCCCGAGGGTCACGTCGAGTGCCGCGACCTCGACCGCGACCTCGCGAACCTCAAGCGCAAGGTCGACGCCGGCCTCGACTTCGTCGTCACGCAGCTCTTCTTCGACAACAAGGCCTACTTCGACTTCGTGACCCGCGCGCGCGCCGCCGGCATCACCGTGCCGATCGTCCCCGGCATCATGCCCATCCGCAACCTGGCCAGCGTCGAGCGCATGACCAAGCTCTGCGGCGCGACGATCCCCGCGCCGCTGCACGCCGAGCTCGACCGCTGCCGCGCCGACGACGCCGCCGTCGCCGCGCTCGGGGTCGCGCACGCCACCGCCCAGTGCGTCGAGCTCCTCCACGGCGGCGCGCCCGGCATCCACTTCTACACGCTCAACCAGTCCCCCGCGACGCGCGTGATCCTCACCGCCCTCAAGACGGCCAGGCTCGCCTGACCGTCATCTCGAAGGAACCCCACCGCGTTTCACCCCTGACCCGAGCGCAGCGCGGCTCCGCCGCGCGAAGCGAGCGTGGGGGCCCGGGGGGCGGGCGCCCCCCGGCAGATCAATTGGGGCGGTTGTCGCGCGACTTTTCGTCGCGAAGGGTCTCGAGCAGGTCGAGGAAGCGCTCGCGCGACTCGTCCTCGCCGTCGAGCTCCATCTCCATGGCGAGGCGCTGCCGCCACGAGCCGACCATGTAACCCGCGATGGCGCAGGCGCCACCGGCAACGACCATCAGAGCGCTCACCACGCCAGTCAGCATTGCTTTCGTCTCTCCGGATGAAGATGAGGAAGGGCCGGTCCCGCCGGCACTCCTTGACCTCGTCAGGTCGGGCGCCCGACTTGAACGCCCCCGGCGCCTATTCCTCGCCGGGCTTCTCCTCGTCGCCCGCGTCGGCCTTGGGCGCGGGCGGCGCGGCCTTGCCCGCCGGCGCCGCCGGGCCGCCCTCGCCCGCCCCGTACCCGTCGACGAGCACCGCCACCTGGGCCCAGGCCGCGATGTACTGGTCGGTCCCCGAGGTGACGTTATAGGTGTTGGTCCCCGCCGTCATGGCGTAGCGGCGAAGGTCGGCGCCCGCGCGCACCTCGAGCAGCCGCAGGAACCGAAAGCCGACGGCGGCCGTGGCGTCGAAGGCCGTGACCTTCGAGCTCGGGAAGTACGTCTGCTGCTGCAGCAGGAAGCCCGAGTCCCCGGCGCTGAACACGTACCGGTAGCCGCCCCCGAGCGCGAGCGAGACGTTGGCGGGCAGCGCCACGCGCAGGTCGAGGCCCGCGCGCCCGTACGTGTACTGCACGTCGGGCAGCTCGCCCAGGCTCTGCCGCGGCGTCGCGCCGCTGTGGAAGATGAAGGAGTGCTGGCCCCCGCCCAGGGTCAACGCCGCCTGGGCCACGCCGAAGACGAGCCGCCCGCGCAGGCCGCCCCAGTAGTCGCCCTCCTTCGTCGGGAAGCTCGCGCCGTCGGAGGGCCGCGTCGAGCTCAGGCCGGGCGTGTACTCGATCGACGTCACGACGCCGAGGTTCGAGAGCCAGCCGCCCCGGAAGTGCGCCGCCGGGTACCAGGCCAGGAACGCGCCGATCGCGGGCGCGCGTCCGACCTCGTACGCGCTCAGGTTCGGCGTCGACGGCGACCACGAGAGCTTGCGCCACAGGAACCGCGGCCCCACGGCCAGCTCCAGCGCCGTGGCGGCGGGCCCGGACGGCGTCG
Source organism: Polyangia bacterium (assembly GCA_035546175.1). Taxonomy (GTDB): domain Bacteria; phylum Myxococcota_A; class Polyangia; order Fen-1088; family Fen-1088; genus DASZFV01. Next base: position 9,466 of record DASZWW010000229.1, on the reverse strand, counting down.
CGGCCTCCTCCTCCTCGGGCTCCTCGGCCTTCTTCTTCTTGTGCTTGCGCGCCCCCTCGCCCTCGTCGGGCTTGGCGGCCTCCTCCGACTGCTTGCGAGAGTCGCTGGGCGCAGGCTCGGCCTCGGGAGCGGCCTCCTCCTCCTCGGCCTCGCCGTCCTTCTCGGGCGGCTCGGCCTTCTCGGGCCTCTCGGCGGCGCCGGCGCCGGGCGGCCGCGCCTTGGCGAGCGCGCCGCCCACGCGCCTCCACAGCGTGCGATGGACGACCGCCTCGAGCTTCTTGAGGCCGCCCGCCTCGGACCACGAGCCCTCACCGACGAGGTCGCCGCCCGAGCCGTAGACGCGGAGCTTGAGCCGCTTGCCGCCGTCCTTCACCTCACCGACGACGATGGCCGCGAGCTTGCCCTGCTTCGCGGCCGCGGCGACCGCGTCCTGCGCTTCGCCGGGCAGATCGGTCGACGTCGCCTCGAGGTGGTGGTGCTTGAGCACCGAGGCGACAACGTCGTGGATCGCGCCGGCGTGCGGCCCGGAGATGGAGACGCCCACCCGGCGCTTTGCTGCCTGAGCCGAACCGCCGCCCGCGACTACTAAGAAGAGTGCGACCCAGGCGGCGGCCCAGCGGCGCGCCCGCCCCGACGGAAGTCTTCGAGTCATGAGCGCGAGCGAACCTTTCAGAGATTGCAGACGGGGGCAAGCATCCAGGCAGGACCTGTCTCCTACTCGTACCTACACGTGGGGCTTTGACGTGCGCTGGAGCCTGCTTCGACGCACCCACATTCGGTCCGCTCTGCTAAAGTGGCGCCCTCGCCCATCCGGAGGTTTTTCTTGACGGAACGGAGGCAACACATTGCGCGGGCCCTGGCCATCGTGTCGGGTCTCGCGTCGCTCGCGATCGCATCCTCCGCCTGGGCCCAAGGCGCGGTGCGTGATGCGAGCGGCTCGCTCACGACGTCGGGCGCCCAGGACGAGAAGAAGACCTGGCTGCAGCAACGCTTCGCCGGGTCGTCGGCCGAGGTGACGACGTACGTCGGCTCGGGCAGCTTCTACACGAGCGGCTACCGCGACCCGTACGTCTCGAACGCGTTCTACGTCCGGCCGCAGTACAACCTCGGCACGCGGTTCCAGCTGCACCTCGCGGGGCGCATCTACGTCGAGGAGGAGTACACGACGCCCGACCTCCCCAACGGCCGGCGCTTCAACCCGCTCGACTCGATCATCTACCTCAACGCCAAGAACCTCTACACGATGCCGAAGGCGAAGGTGAAGTTCTTCGGCGGCGTGCGCGCGTCGATCCCCGTGTCGTACGAGAGCCGCTACTCGCACCTCGTCACGTCGCTCGGCATCTCGGCGGGCGCGACCCGGATGTGGGAGTTCGGCCGCCCCGACGCGCAGGGCAAGCGGTGGAACTTCGTGGCGACCTTTGGCGAGGGCTTCTCGAAGGCCATCCGCACGAGCGACCTGCGCGGCAACTTCCCGGGCGACACCACGGGCTGCCGCACCACGGGCCCCGCGGGCTACACGGGCGGTCCGGGCGCCGCCGAGAACGACCGCTGCGGCGGCCCGCTCAACACGAGCTACGGCATCACGACGTCCGGCGGCCTGGCGCTGACGCGCGGGCGCTACTCGCTGTCGATGTCGCTCATCGTCCTCAACGAGTTCAAGTACGGGCTCGACGCCGACACGTACTACCAGCTCGCCATGATGAACCTGTCGACGGCGGGCCGCACCGACATCACGTGGGGCATCATCTCGGCCGGCTACGACATCACCGATCACTTCTCGCTCTCCGTCGGTCTGGCCAGCTACCAGCCCGCCCTCGACTCGCGCTACCAGAACGTGCGGTTTCCCTTCTTCGATTTCTCCGGCGCCAACGCCAATAACTTCACCCAGGTGCTCGTGGGTGTGAGCGGAACCCTTTAGGAGGCTCCCGATGACCAGCTCTCGTCTGATGAACATCACCCTCACCGTCGCCATGGCCACCGGCCTCGCGGCCATCGCGGGCTGCGCCGGCCAGGGCGACGTCGACCGCACCCAGCCGGACAAGGTGAGGAAGTCGATCTTCTTCGACGCCACCGGGCAGCCGAAGACCTTCTACTTCCGGCAGACGTTCGTGAACGTGCCGCCGACCAGCGCCTACGCGTTCGAGGGGACGCAGGGGCAGCTCGAGAAGGTCAAGTTCAAGATCGACGAGAAGTTCCTCACGGCGTACCGCGCCTACGACTTCGTGCCCGGCGCGGAGAACGCCTTCACGGGCGGCACCAACGACATGGAAGAGCCGCTGATGGTCTACTCCATCAAGTCGCACTTCGACGTCAAGCGCGAGTACAACCCCGGCACGGGCGAGCAGACGAACGTCATCAGCGAGAACACCACCGACCGCCCCTGGGATCAGCGCGAGTACATGCGCGTCGACTGGAGCACCGACCTGACGACGCCGGAGCCGGGGAGCGTGGAGTGGGATCCGATGACGGGCCTCTTCACGACCGCCCTCGTCCACGACCAGTCCTACGTCCAGGAGACGACGATGGCCGATCCGAACTTCAAGGATCGCCCCATCATGACGGACAACTACCTCGAGTTCCTGCAGAACAAGACCTACACGCCCGACATGCAGGCCTGCCTCGCCTACTACCCGGGCGTCGACGAGGGCGGTCCGTGGGACTGCGGCTCGGCCGTCGTGGGCGTGCGCAACTCGTTCGTCCCCGTGCAGCCCTCGAGCTACGAGCCGCTCGAGTACCCGGACACGTACCCGCTCACCGACGCGAGCGGCAACCAGTTCAACATCCTGCCGAACGGCATCCCCTGCACGGCGCAGACGTTCGATCTCGCCGAGGGCCAGTACAGCGGCAGCGACTGCACGCCGGCCAGCGTCGACGGCTTCAAGAAGTTCGGCTACTTCCGCACCATCGTCCAGACCTACGACCGCAACTACGGGACGACGGAGGCGGGCCGCAAGTACTACGCGAACCGCTGGAACATCTGGCAGGACAACGACGCCAGCGGGATGCCCATCAAGCGCGCCGACGGCAGCTGGGCGCCCTACGACCAGCGCGTGCCGAAGCCCATCACCTACTACACGAACGTCGAGTTCCCCGACGAGACGGCCAACCCCGAGCTGTGGGACACGGCGAGACAGGTCGTGGGCGACTGGAGCGACGCCTTCCAGCGCACGGTCGCGGCGCTGCAGCTCTCGGCGGGCATGAAGAACCAGCCCATCATGGCCGACGCGATCCTCAAGAAGGCGAAGACGCTCGACCCGATGGTCATCCTCAAGAAGAACAACTGCAACGTCGCGGACGTCTCGGCCTGGCTCGAGGCCAACCCGACGGTCGAGGAGACGGTCAAGAAGGCCATCGGCGTCGACCACTCGTCGCTCGACACCACCCACCTCATGCAGGCGTGCGCCATCGCCGAGGCGTCGACCGAGTCGCTCCCGGACGACCCCGCGGGGACGCCCGTCCCGATGCTCAAGAAGTTCTTCTGGCAGCGCAACGGCGACCTCCGCTACTCGTTCTTCTACTGGGTCGACCGGCCCGAGCCGACGATGCCGCTCGGCTTCGGCCCCTCCTCCGCCGACCCGCAGACGGGCGAGATCATCTCAGCCTCGCTCTACAACTACGGCGCGGCGCTCGACTCCTACGCGCAGATGTCGGCGGACGCCGTCGAGCTCCTCAACGATCAGATCTCGGTCGACGACCTGCTCTCGGGCAAGACGATCGCCGACGTGCTCAAGGAGACGGGGTCGGCGTCGAAGGCCCGCACGGCCCAGACGCTCACGCCCGAGGCGCGGGCCATGGCCCTGTCGAAGCTGCCGCCGTCGCAGAACGGGTCGCCGCGCCTCATCCCCGTGCCGGGCGGCCTGCCGGCGTCGAAGATCTCGCTGCTCAAGGGCACGCAGGCCGAGCAGATGCTCATGACGCCCGACATCCTCGCGGCGAAGCTGCCGATGACGATGCCCGGGCAGCAGCTCACCGCCGACCAGTTCGCCCAGGCGTCGCCGGTCAACTGGCTCTCGCCCGACCAGCGCCAGGCGCGCCAGACGGCCATCCAGAACCTCGGGATGCAGGGCTGCGTCTACCTCGGTGAGTTCGCCGACGACGCCATCCTCGGCCTGGCCCTCAAGCTCAAGCAGGAGAAGGGCCAGGTGCTCTGGAAGGATCTCCGCGCGAGGATCTTCCGCGGCCTCGCCGACCACGAGATGGGCCACACGATGGGCCTGCGCCACAACTTCTCGGGCTCGAGCGACGCGCTCAACTACGCCGACCAGTTCTGGAGCCTCCACGAGAACAACAAGCTGACCGACGATCAGCGCGAGCAGCAGCAGATCAGCGAGTACCGCTACTCGACGGTCATGGACTACGGCTCCCGCTTCAACAGCGACATCAACGGCCTCGGCAAGTACGACTACGCGGCCATCCGCTTCGGCTACGGCCAGCTCGTCGACGTCATGGACCAGGGCGCCGCCGTCAACCCGGACACGATGCAGCAGGAGACGGGCATGGCGCTCCAGAGCGACATCCTCTTCTCGGACTACACGAAGCTGCCGCACCTCGTGGGCGGCGCCGCCAACCTCACCGACTACGCCGTCGAGCCCTACAGCGCGATCACGACGAAGCTCGTGAACAACTACACGGCGGCCGTGCAGGCCCTCTCGGCCAACAAGCCGCCGCAGGCGGGCTTCTACATCACCGAGGAGCGGCCGTACAAGTTCTGCTCCGACGAGTACATCGGCAACCTGGACTGCAAGCAGTGGGACTGGGGCGCCAACCAGCAGGAGATCGTCAACGACACGATCGACCGCTTCAAGAACTACTTCGTCTTCAACGCCTTCAAGCGCGGGCGCCTCACCTGGACCATCGACAACTACCTCAACCGCCTGCTCGAGCGGTACTTCATCCGCTACATCGAGGCGTTCCAGTTCTACTACTTCTACGGGCCCGAGTTCAGCGGCACCGACCTCGGCGACGACCTGCTCATGGCGTCGATGAACTCGCTCAACGCGCTCGGCGAGGTGCTCGAGACGCCGGAGCCGGGCGAGCACTGCCCGACGGGCACGGATCCGAACGTCCTGTCGCTGCCCACGACGTCGACGGGCGCCACGGCCTGCCTCCCGGGCAAGCAGTTCATGGACATCCAGATCCCCGACGGCAAGCCGTACTACATCAACTTCTCGGACGACTACTACTACCGCATCACGCGCGCGGGGTCGCTCTACGAGAAGCTGGCGGCGCTCATCACGCTGACCTCGACGCAGGCGCACTTCTACCGCGTCGACACGTTCGCCGACGCGAACCAGTACGCCATCAACTTCTACAGCGTCTTCAAGGACGAGATGTTGAAGCTGCTCTCGGGCGTCATCCGTGACGATCCGTCGAGCTACGGCGGCTACATCCCGTCGACGGGCCCGAACGCGGGCAACTACCAGCCGGCCCCCGTGGTCGACCTCGCGCGCTACGGCCAGGCCAACCCGCCCACGCCCGAGTACATGCAGCCGGGCGCGCTGCGCGTCGCGACGCCGGTCAACAAGACGATCCAGTACTTCGCGATCGGCCTCGCGCTCGCCAACCTCGACACGAGCTGGGACAGCACCCTCGACATCTCGAACTACCTGGCCGTCTCGCTCAAGGGCTCGAAGGAGGACTTCAACTACGCGCCCGGGACGACGATCCTCGAGTACACGCACCCGCAGAGCGGCCTGACGTACCGCGCCCCGGTCGTCCCGTCCGACGCCACCGCCTCGGTGAGCATCAACGGCGGCATCGCCTCCCAGACCATCCAGGAGCTCATCGACATCACCGGTCAGCCCGGCGTGCCCGCGAGGATGCCGTCCAAGTTCGGCGCCGACTTCGACAACAACCCGCTGCCGGACTGGTACACGGCGAAGCAGGACCTCGACAACGCGAAGGCGGCCGTCGCGGCCTACACGGGCACCGACACGAACATGCAGCAGACGCTGCAGACGAACTTCGACAAGGCGAACGCCATCTTCCAGTTCGTCGACCAGGGCCTCGTCGCCTACCGCGTCGACCTGCTCAACGACATCAGAAACTTCCGCGCCGCGTTTGGATACTGACTAGCGGACCTCCAGGTCGTACGGGACACGGGCCTCGACGCCCGTCCCGTCGCCCTGGAGGAACGGGGCGAGCAGGCGCAGAGCGGGGCCGAGGCGGGCGCCGAGGAGCTGGTCGAGGTCGGAGGAGGCCTGCGCGTCGAGGCCGGTGAGGCGGGCGAGGAGGCCGCCCGTGGGGCGCGGCAGGAGGGAGAGCGCGGGGAGGCCGCTGCTCTCGAGGGGGACGTGGCCGAGGCGGGCGGCGAGGTCGATGGCGGCGCCGACGCCGCCCATCTGATCGACGAGGCCGAGGCCCTGCGCCTCGGCGCCCGTCCAGACGTGACCGCGCCCGATGGCGTCGACGCGCGCGCGCGTCAGGCCCCGGGCCCGGCGGCCCTCGGCCACCGTGTTGATGAACAGCTCGTAGAAGTACCGGATCTTCTCGGCGGCGATCTTGATCTCCTCGTCGGTCCAGGGCCGGAAGGGAGAGTTGTAGTCGGCGTGCTGGCCCCGGCGGTAGGTCTCGATGCCGATGCCGAGCGTCGCCATGAGCTTCCGGACGTCGACCTTGTAGCCGAAGATGCCGATCGAGCCGGACAGCGTCGAGGGCTCGGCGAAGATGGCGTCCGCCGGCGCCGACACGTAGTAGCCGCCCGAGGCGGCGATGTCGCCCATCGACACGATGACGGGCTTCCCCGCGCGGCGCAGCTTCGTGACGGCGCGCGCGACGATGTCGGACGCGAAGGCCGAGCCGCCCGGGCTGTTGACCCGCAGGACGACGGCGCCCACGGAGCCGTCGCGCCGGCACTCCTCGAGGGCCTCGACGAGCGTCTCGCCGCCCGAGAGGTCCTCGCCGAACGGGAAGCGCCGGCTCTTGCCGTCGACGATCGTCCCGTCGACGAGCACGACGGCGACGTGGCGGGAGGGCCAGGCCTCGTGCGCGGCCGACGGATCGGGCGGCCGGAAGGCGAGCGTCGGGCGGCCGAGGGCGCCCCGCAGCCAGGCCTCGAGCTCGTCCTCGTCCTTGACGGCGTCGACGAGGCCGACGAGCTGCGCCTCGTAGGGCGTGAAGAGCCCGCGGTCGACGAGCATGCGCACGCGCCCCTCGTCGAGGGCGCGGCCGCCGGCCGTGCGCGACCGCGAGACGGTCGTGACGAAGCGGCGGAAGACGTCGTCGAGGAGGTCGTTCTTGTTGGCCCGCACGGGCGCCGACTGCTCCTCGAAGACGAAGGGCTCCATGGCGCCCTTGTACTCGGCGATGCGCACGAGGTCGACGTTGACGCCCAGCGCGTCCATGGCGTGCTTGTAGAACGTCACCGTCTGCGAGAACCCGGTGAGCGTGAGCTGGCCCGCGGGGTGCAGCACGATGGCGTCGCACGCCGTCGCGAGGTAGTAGTCGCGCGTCTCGGGGAAGGAGCCGTAGGCGTAGACGCGCTTGCCGCGCGCGCGCAGCCCGGCCACGAGGTCGCGCAGCTCCTCGACGCGCCCCAGGCCGAGCGGCAGCCCGTCGACGTGGAGCAGCACGGCGGCGACGCCCGGGTCGACGCCGAGGGCCCGCAGGCGCCGCACCAGCTCGACGAAGGCGGCGTCGCTCTTGACGTGCTCGAGGTCGACGCGCGCGACGAAGGCCGTGGCGGCGATCGGCGGGCGCCGCTCGTCCGAGACGCGCAGGAGCATCGCCGCGCCGCCGCCCGCGTCGCCCACGCCGGGGAAGCCGACGCGCGCGGACGACGTGAGGCCCACGTGCTCGAGGTCGAGCGCGAAGCCGAGCTCGGCGCGGTAGTCGGCGTCGCTCGAGAGGGCATAGTGGCCCGCGCTCGCCGAGCTCTCGCCCGTCGCGAAGAGGCGGAGGCCGCGCGCCACCGTCACGGAGAGGCGGGCGCGCGGGACGAGGTAACGCCAGCTCGTCCCCTCGAAGTAGTCGGCGGCGAGCGCGAGCTCGAGCCGATCGGTGCCGAGGGGGCGCCCGACGAGCTCGCCGCCGTAGAGCCGCGCCACCGACACGGCGCCGGTCGGCTCGCCGATGTCCTCGAGGACGAAGCCGAAGGCGAGGCGCCGCCCTGGACGCACCGAGAGCCCGACGTCGAACGTGTTGTGATCGAAGAGGTCTCCCCCCCAGACGTACGACCACGAGGCGCCGAGGGCCACGTGCTCGCCGAGCCGGAGCCCGTCGGAGACCGTGAGCACCGTGCGGGCCGCGAGGTCCGGGAACACGCCCGGCGAGCCGGCCACGTGAGACAGGGCCATGCCGAAGCCGTCGTTCTCGAAGAGCGGCGTGGCCCAGTAGAGCCCGAAGCCGCGGCCCGCGAGGGGCGCCCACTTGCCCCAGGCGTCGATGGCGAGCGTCAGCCCCGCGGCCGGCAGGAGGCCGAGCTGCGCCGGGTTGAGCTGCACGGCCGTGGGGTCGGCGTCGCCGGCGCGCGCGGCGTTCGCGATGTAGGGCCCGCGCGTCGGGCGCGCCTCGGGGTCGAGGAGCTGGGCGCGCGCGGGCGCGGCGGAGAGCAGCGCCAGCACGGCGGCCGCGAGCAAACTGCCGGGGCGCATCCTCGGAGGGGGGGGCATGGCGGGCGCCGCGCAGTATATTCGACCCACGCCATGGAGAGCTGGGATCGTCCGCCGCCCGACCTCGACGTCGCCGCCTTCTTCGAGCGCTGGCTGCCCGAGGCCTTCACGAAGTCCGGCCGGCGCGGGCCGCTCGAGGGGCCGACGGTGCGCGCCTCGATCTCGGGCGACGGCGGCGGCGCGTGGGAGCTCTTCGTCCGCGAGGACGTGCTCTCCGTCGGCCCGGTGGGGCGCGAGCCTCCGGACGTCTGGGTGCGCCAGTCCGCGGCCGACCTGCGCGCCGCGCTCGGCGCGCCCGATCCCGACCTGCCCGTCCTCATCCCACCGGGGTGGTCGGCGCTCGACCTCCTCTTCCTCGACCCGCGCGACGTCGAGATGATGCGCCAGGTCTCGGGGCGCGTCGCGCTCGAGGTCGAGGGCAAGCGGCGCCGGCGCTGGGCCGTCGACGTCGGCTTCGGCGCCGCCGGCGTCGCCGCGGGGCGGCCCCGGTCGGTCGTGCGCGTCGACGGCGCGACCTTCGACGGGCTGCGCACGGGCGCGATCCCTCCCATGCAGCCGCTCTTCGATGGGCGCCTCAAGATCGAGGGCGACCGGGCGCTCGCGATGCAGCTGCTCCTGCTACTCGGCAGCCGGCTCGCCCGGCGCTGAGCCCGCGGCGCGCGCCGACGGCGACTCCGCTTTCGGCTCCCCCTTCGCGGGCTTGTCCGGCTTGGGCTCTGCCCTCGGCGGCGCCTCCGCCTTCTCGGGCTTCGCCTCCGATTTGGGCTCCGACCTGGCCTCGTCCTTCGGCTCGCCTTTCGACTCTTCCGTCGGATCCCCCTTCTGGTCGGCCGCCTCGTCGCCCGCCCGCTCGTCCC
>DASZWW010000228.1:0-24036 GCA_035546175.1 Polyangia bacterium | reverse complement strand
GGTCGCGATCGCGCCCATGCCTTCGCGGAACGTCGAACGCGTCCCCGGCGCCCGCCCGCCGGCGGCCGTGAGCTCGCCGCGCGGCATCGGCTGCGCGCGCCGCACGCGCTCCGAGAGGTCGTTCGGCACCGCCCGAGGCACGCCGGCCGCCGCGCCGGCAGGATCGAGCAGCGCCGCGCGGAAGGCCGCCATCGTCGGGAAGCGCTCCGCCGGCTCCTTCGCGAGCGCGCGCTGGAGGATCGCGTCGAGCGCCTCGGGCAGACCGGCGACGAGCGCGCGCGCCGCCGGGGGCGGCATCGTGACCTGCTTGACGAGGACGTCGCCCGAGCTCTCGCCGCCGAAGGGCACCATCCCCGTGAGCAGCTCGAAGAGGATGCAGCCGAGCGCGTAGACGTCGGCGCGCCCATCGAGCTCGCTCCGCCCCTCGCACTGCTCGGGCGCCAGGTAGTACGGCGTCCCCATGATGAGGGACGACTGCGTCTTCTGCGCCGCCGCGGCGTCCCCGCCCGTGAGCTTGGCGAGCCCGAAGTCGAGCACCTTGACGAAGTCGCGCACGGCGCCGCGCTGGACGAGGAACACGTTTTCGGGCTTGAGATCGCGGTGGATGACGCCCCGCGCGTGCGAGGCGTCGAGCGCGTCCGCGATCTGGGCGGCGATGGCCAGCGCGCGCGCCGGCTCCATGGCTCCGCCGCGGTGGATGGCCTCGGCGAGCGACTGGCCCGAGAGGTACTCCATGATGATGTAGAAGTCGCCCTCGTCCGTGCGGCCGAAGTCGGTCACGTCCACGATGTTCTCGTGGCCGATCTCGCTGATGAGCTTCGCCTCGTTGACGAACCGCGCGACGACCTCGGGGGTGACCGCAAGCTCGGGGTGGATGGCCTTGAGCGCCGCGCGCCGGGCGATCACGGGGTGCTCGGCGCGGAAGACCACGCCCATGCCGCCCTCACCGAGCTTGGCGGTGACGCGATAGTTTCCGACGGTCTGGCCGAGGTCGATCATCCGGCCCGCCATCACGCAATGGCCGTGCCACGCGTCAGGCGGCCCCTCCGGGGCTCCGCGCCCTCACACATCGAGCAAGTCGTCGGGGCCGGGGTGGACAACTTGTGCAGCCTCGACCGTCCGGAAATCCGTTTCCCGAAGGCCGAGGGACGAACGTCGTCTGACTGCTGACGTGGAGCGCGCCGGCGTGGTACGAAAGGAGCCGCCCCGCGAATTCCCATGCCTGAGATCGAAGTTCAGTCCGCGAACGGACCCCGCCGTCGAGTCCCGATGACCGACGGCCGCATGATCATCGGGCGCGGCGAGGAGAGCCACGTCTTCCTGCCCGACTACCGCCTCTCCCGGCGCCACGCCGAGGTCGAGCAGCGCATCGATGGGTTCTACATCGTCGACCTCGGCAGCACGAACGGCACGTTCCTCAACGGCCAGCGCGTCAACGGCGAGCACCGCCTCGCCGACGGGGACCTCATCTCGCTCGGCGACAGCCGCCTCGTCTTCTCGTCGGGCGCCTCGGACGAGACCGTCGAGGGCGGCGCGCTCGACGGCGCGCAGGCCTACCGCATCAAGGACCTGCACGCGCGCATCACCGACCGCTCGGTGAGCGCGGGCGACTCGGGCCGCCAGTCGCGCGTGTTCCAGCTCCTCAGCAAGGCCAGCGCCGCGCTGCTCGGGCAGAAGAGCCTGCCCGAGATCTTCGAGCAGGTGCTCGACGTCATCTTCGAGGCCATCCCCGTGCAGCGCTCGGCGATCGTGATGCTCGAGCCCTCGGGCGGCGACGCCGTCGTGCGCGCCTCGCGCAGCCGCGGCAGCGGGCAGCCCATCGCCAAGGTGAGCCGCGCCATCGCCAAGCGCGTCGTGCAGCAGCGGCTCGCGCTGCTCGTGCCCAACATCCTCGAGGACGCGAGCCTGCGCGGGCGCAAGAGCATCATGGGCGCCAGCATCCGCTCGGCGATCTGCGCGCCGCTGTGGCTGCCGCCGCGCGAGGGCGCGCACGAGCAGGTCATCGGCCTCATCTACGCCGACACGCAGGACTTCGACCGTCGCTTCGACGAGGACGACCTGCAGATCCTCACGGCCTTCGCCAACATCGCCGCCTCGAAGATCGAGAACACGAAGCTCTTCGCCGAGAACGCCGAGAAGCAGCGGCTCGAGGGGGAGATGCGCACGGCCGCGGAGATCCAGCGCAGCGTGCTGCCGCGCGACGCCCCGCGCGTCCCGGGCTGCGAGCTCTACGGCGAGAGCCGCTCGTGCGAGTCCGTGGGCGGCGACTACCACGACTTCCACTGGAACGGGCGGGCGCTGTCGCTCGCGGTGGCCGACGTCTCGGGCAAGGGCCTCGGCGCGGCCATGCTCATGGCGGCGCTGCGCGCGGCCGTGCACGCCCACTGGCAGGACCCCGCCCTCGACGAGGCGGCCACGCGCATCAACTCCACGTTCTTCGAGAACGTGCCCTCCGACCGCTACGCGACGTGCTTCCTCGGCCGCTTCGACCCGACGACGGGCAAGCTCACCTACATCAACGCGGGCCACCCGCCGCCGCTGCTCATTCACGTGAACGGGCGCACGGACTCGCTGCACGAGGGCGGGCCGGGCATCGGCCTCTTCGCGGCGGGGGCGTTCACGCAGGGCGAGCGCACGCTCATGCGGGGCGACACGCTGCTCGCCTACTCCGACGGCATCAGCGAGTCGTGGCCCGACGCCAGCGCGGCCGAGGCGGCCCTGGCCGAGCTGGCGCGCGCGTACGCCGCCGTGCCCGTCGCGGCCCTCTGCCACGAGATCCTGGCCGCCGTCGAGCGCCGCCGCGGCGGCGTGCGCACCGACGACTGCACGCTCGTCGTGCTTCGCTGGACGCCGCCCGCCTGACGCCGCGGGCTTTTGCGCAGGACGCCCCGCCCGAGACCGGGGCCGGGGCCCCTGGCTCCCCGCGCCTCTTGACGCGTCCCCTCGGCGCATCAGGCTTTTTCGTATGAAGTCACGCGTCGTCGTCGCGGGACACGCCTTGCACCCCATGCTGATCGTGTTCCCGCTGGGTCTCCTCGCCACGTCCGTCGTCTGGGACGTCTGCGCCCTCGCGACGCACGCGCCGCGGTGGGCGCTGATCTCCTTCTGGACGATCGTCGCGGGCGTCGTGGGGGCGCTGCTCGCGGCGGTGCCGGGGTTCGTCGACTGGCTCGGCATCCCGCGCGGCACGCGCGCGCGCCGCCTCGGGACGTATCACCTGGTGATCAACCTCGCCGTCGTCGCGCTGTTCATCGTCTCGCTCGCGGGCCGCTGGGCCACGCCCGGCGGCTACGAGGCCGCCGGCGCCGGCTGTATGATCGTGGGGTGGATCGGCGTCGCCCTCGCCGTCGTCAGCAGCTGGCTCGGCGGCGAGCTCGTCGAGACCCTCGGCGTCTCGGTCCGGGAGGGCGCCAACCCGGACGCGCCGTCGTCGCTCTCGTCGCGCTCACACGGCGTCCCCGCTCACCGCGGCGTCTAGCGGCGGGGGGCGATCGGCCGCCTTGGGGAGCATGACGTTCGAGGCGATGGCGAGCGCGGTGACGACCAAGGTCCACGCGTAGAACGCGCCTCGGCCCGCGAGCCACAGGGCCACGACCAGGCACGCGCCCCCGAGGACCGCGCCCCCGAGGACGCGGCCTCGCGTCCGAGGGAAGGCGCGCAGCGCGTGGACGGCGAGGACGGCCACGATCGCGCCGCCCGGGACCATGAGGCGCCCGATCTCGAACGGGAAGGCGAAGAGCACCAGCGTGAGAAGGTACAGCTCGGCGGACAGGAACCGGCTCGAGCGGGCGCTCCTCACGTAGACCGGGAGCAGGGAGGCCGCGACGCCGAGGCCGAGCGCGTACTCGGGGAGCCAGGTGCGGAGCTCGCGGAGCGCGGACCTGAGGGCCATCGCCGCCCAGACGAGGATGTAGTGGAGGGACACCCTGTTCGAGGGCGGCGGCAGCAGCGCGTGCAGCGCCGCCACGACCGCCAGGGTGCCCGCCCCCACGATCGCGGCGCCGACGCGGCGGTCGCGCTCCCGGAGCGCGTCCACGGCGATCGGCACCATGAGGAAGATCGAGGTCTCGCGCCAGGCCACGCTCAGGCACCCGAGCACGAAGGCGGCGCCGAGCGCGCGGCGCCGCCAGGCGGTCCACGCCCAGAACATCGCCGCCCACGCGCCCGGATCGACGAGGACGCTGGCGAAGGTGTTGAGGGTCTTGGCCCCCGAGACGAAGAGCAGCGCGGCGAAGCATCCCTCGCCGACCGTGAGGCCGAAGGTGGTGCCGAGCTCGACCAGGCCCAGCGCCGCCGCGGCCAGGGACAGCAGGCTCAGGAACCAGAAGCTCCAGCACACCCCGAGCCCGAGCCGGGAGAGCCCGCTCGCGAGCAGCGGCGCGACGACGCGATAGCAGTAAGGCGACCGCCGCACGAGGTAGTCGTCGCTGAAGGGCCGCTCCGCCATCGCGGCGTACGAGACGTTGTCGCTCGCCACCCAGAAGGCCTTCTCGGCGAGCACCGCCCGGTCGCGCTCCTGGATGCTCGCCAGGTCCGCCGGCGCCGCGCACTCGCGCGCGTAGTGGAGGGGGTTCTCGGCGAGCGCCCACACGGCGACGGACAGCAGCGGCAGCCAGCGCGCGCCCAGCCAGCGCAACCCCCGTGGCATCGCCGTCAGACCTTCGTCGCGTGCGTCACGAGGCCCATGCCCACGGGCAGCTTGAGCTTGTCCTCGAGCCTGACGACGGGGACGATGCGCTCGAAGACCGCGACGCCGAGGGGCGACAGGAGCTTGCGCCGCAGGATCCGCCCGGCGACGAACCAGCCCGCGAGCCCGAGGAGGTTCACGTAGCGCGGCTCGCCCGGATCGAGCTCCGCGGAGCGGAGCAGGCTCGTGAGCGTCGCCGGCGTGTAGCGGCGGTGGTGGCCGAGCGCGACGTCGAGGGTGCCGAACACGCTCGGGCACGACGGGACGTAGATGAGGAGGTTGCCGCCCGGGCGCAGGAGCCCGGCCAGCCGCGCCACGAGCCCGCGGTCGTCGGCGATGTGCTCGATGACGTTGACGGCCACGATCGCGTCGAAGCGGCGCGCGGCGATCCCCGGCGGCGGGGCGTGGTCGAGGTCGTACGACACGACGCTGACCCCGGGGTCGCCCGCGAACGTCCGCTCGAGGTCCTCGAGGTAGTGCGGCTCGGTGTCGCTCACGACGAGCCGATCGACGCGCGGGCGGATCAACCGGCTGATGTTCCCGACGCCGCTGCCGATCTCGAGCACCTCGCCCCGCACGGGCCCGGCGAGCTTCGAGAAGATCCACTCGTTGAGCTGCGGCGTGTTCGCGAAGATCTCGAGCGTCCGCCCGCCCGTGGCCGAGGCTTGCTCGCGCACCTCGGTCATGGCGCGTCCGAGCGGCGAACGCCGTATTTGAAGATGCAGTAGAGCGCGCGCATGCCGTCCTTCCAGCCGATCTTCTTGCCCTCGGCGTACGTCCGGCCCTGGTAGCTGATGGGCACCTCGTAGATGCGCAGGCGGCGCTTCGCGACCTTGGCCGTGAGCTCGGGCTCGATCCCGAAGCGGTCCTCCTCGATCTGGATGCTCTGGATGACCTCGGTGCGGAACGCCTTGTAGCAGGTCTCCATGTCCGTGATGTTGAGGTCGTTGAGCATGTTCGACGCCAGCGTCAGGCCCCGGTTCATGACGGTGTGCCAGAAGTAGAGCACGCGCCGGGGCGACCCGATGAAGCGCGACCCGAACGTGACGTCGGCGATGCCGTCCGCGATGGGCTTGATGAGGCGGGGGATGTCCTGCGGATCGTACTCGAGGTCGGCGTCCTGGATGACGACGACGTCGCCCGTCGCCAGGCCGAAGCCGGTGCGGAGCGCCGCGCCCTTGCCGGCGTTCTTCGGCTGGAGGTGCACCCGCACCGAGTGGCCGCCCCGCGCGAGCGACGGCTGCGGCAACCAGGCGTCGAGGCCCTTGTCCCGCAGCTCGAGGAGCTGCTCCCGGCTGCCGTCGGTCGAGCCGTCGTCGACGAGGACCAGCTCCTTGTCGAAGTCGACCGCGCACACGCGCTGGACGAGCGTCTTCAGCGTCGGCGCCTCGTTGTAGACCGGGATGACCAGCGAGACCTTCATCGGCAGCGCAGGAAATCACGCGGCGCGCGGCAGGTCAACGCGGAGCGGGCGGCCGCGCGCGCGCCGCGGCCGCGCCTTGGCGGGGGCCCACGGGACGGAGTAACCTGCGGCGGCTCATGAAGTACAGGGCTCCGCTCGACGGGCTGCGCGCGTTGTGCGTGACGTCCGTCTTCCTGTTCCACGGCCTCTACTCCCGGTTCGGGCTGTTCCTCGGCGTGGACGTCTTCTTCGTGCTGTCGGGCTACCTCATCACCCGCATCCTGCTCGAGGAGGTCGACCGCACGGGCCGCGTCGACTTCGTCAACTTCTACGTGCGCCGCGCGCGCCGCCTGCTGCCCGCGGTCTTCATCATGCTCGCGCTGGTGTTCGCGCTGTGGCCGCGCGACGGCGAGGCCGGGTCGTACTGGCGCGTCGTGCCGCCCGTGCTGCTCTACTACGTGAACTGGCTGCTCGCCTTCAAGCGCGGGTCCCTGTGGGGCCTCGGCCACTTCTGGTCGCTGTCGATCGAGGAGCAGTTCTATCTCCTGTGGCCGGTCACGGTGGCGCTCCTCGCCGTCCGGGGCCGGCGGCGGACGGGCCTCGTGATCGTCGGGCTCGTGCTGCTGTTCGCGGGCGCGCGCGCCGCGCTCGCGGGCCTCGCGCCCCCGGTGGGCGCGCTCTTCGACTACCACGCGACGTTCGCGCGCGTGGACCAGCTCCTCATCGGCGCGCTGGCCGCCTGCGTCCACACGTCGAGGGCCGGCGAGCGCCTGGCCGGCGTGGCGCGGCGGGCCGTGTGGCCCTCGATCGCGTTCCTGGTCTTCTGTCTGGCGCGCGCGCGGATGGAGTCGCGCTGGCTCTTCCTCGGCGGCTTCAGCGCCGTGGCCGTCGCCGGGGCCTTCCTCATCGTCCACGGCTCGACGGGCGAGCCCTCACCGCTGAACCGCCTCCTGCAGCGGCCGCTGCTCGTGTGGGTCGGCAAGCGGTCCTACGGCATCTACGTCTATCACCTGGCTTTTCTGGAGGTGCTCGAGCCCCTGCGCCGGAGCGGCAGCGCCGTCAACTTCGTGCTCGTCACGGCGCTGCGCGCGGCCGCCACCCTGTCGTTCGCGGCGCTCTCGTACCGCTTCGTGGAGTCGCGCATCATCGCCCCCCGCGCGGTCGCGCCGGTGAAGCAGGCCGCCTGACGCGGCACCATCCCGAGGGATCTCGCGCGGTTGCCGCCCGGTAGGAAACTGGACGGGTCTCGGCGGCGCCCCGATACTGGGAGCCTGCGGGATTGCGCATGCGCCGAGAAACCAGGACATGGGCAGGGCGGGCCGCCGCAGCGGTCGCGGTCATGTTCGCGCTCGGCTACGTCCCGTACCACGTGTACGCGCGCTCGGGGCTGGCGCGCACGCTCGTCCTGCGGCGGGATCTGAAGACGCTGCGCGCGCGCAACGCTCAGCTCGCCGCCGAGAACGATCGGCTCGCGCGCGAGGCCGAGGCGCTGCGCGACGACCCGGAGGCCATCGAGCGGGTGGCGCGCGCCGAGCTCGGCTGGGTGCGGCCGGGCGAGATCATCGTCGACCTCACGCCGGCGCCCGCGGCCGAGCGGCCCAGCGTCTTCCCGCCCGCGCCGAGGCCGAGCCCATGAGGAACGCGACGGTCGGCCAGCGCGTCGCCTTCCAGCTCGGGCGCGCGTTCCGGGCGACGTTCGCCTTCGCGCTGTGCGGCGGGTTCGTCGTGCTCCTGTGGCGCGGGTGGTTCCCCGATCTCCGGCTGCCGGGCGCGGACCTGCGGCGCGCGGGCGCGGCGGCGCTGCTCACGGCGCTGCTGGCGCTCAAGGTCGCGGCGCGCGTCCGCACGAGCGAGCGGCGGCGCACGCCGCGGCGCGAGGCCGTCTCCGACGTGGAGCTCGGCCTCGTGCTGCTCACGGCGATCTACGTCCTGCTCGCCATGTCGGGCGGCGTCGCGTCCGCGGTCTACCCGCTCGTCTACGCCGTCGTGAGCTTCCTCGTGACGTTCCACCGGCTGTGGGTGGGCCTGCCGCTCGCCGCCGCCGCCGTGGGGTTCGAGGCGGTGCTCGCCTTCGGGCCCACGGTGCCGCCCGAGCACGCGGGCGCCTTCGCCAGCCACGCCGGCTTCATCGCCGTGTTCGCGCTCCTCAACGTCGTGTTCCTGCACGCCGAGGTCGCGCGCCAGCGCCGCGAGCACCTCCGCCGCGTCGAGGACGAGGTCGCCTCGATGCGCCAGGACGCGCGCGACTTCCGCCTCATCTCCACGGCGCTCTCCCACGATTCGAGCGTGCGCTCGCGCGCGGAGGAGGAGCAGAAGCTCTCCCAGGGCTCGATCGAGACGATCCACCAGCAGCTCTTCTACAACCTCGAGCTGCTGCGCTCGTCGCTGGGCCTGCACTCCTGCGCGCTGCTCTGGCTCGACGAGTCGGGCGAGCTGCTCAAGGTCAAGGAGCTCTGCACGGACTCGCCGCACGTGACCGAGGCGCCCATCCCCGCCGGCGGCGGCGTGCTGGGCGCGATCCTCAAGGAGCTGCGCCCGTTCGTGCTCGAGGCGCCGAAGCTCTCGCTCCTGCCGTACTACGCCGGCCCCGCGCCCGTCACGGGCTTCGTGGGCGTGCCCGTCGTCGAGGGGCGCACGGCGCGCGGCGTCCTCGTCGCCGACCGCTCCGACGGCCGGAAGTTCGAGGACGCCGACGTCGCGCTCATGACGAACGCCGCCCTGCAGGTCGTGCGCTGCGTGCAGTCCGAGCGCGTCTTCCACGCCGTCGAGCGCTCGAAGCACGAGCACGAGCGCTTCTATCGCGCCTCGTCCGAGCTCAACCGCGCCCTCACGCTCGAGGAGGTCTACGACGCGGCCATCGCGGCGGCGCGCAGCGTGTGCGAGTTCGAGTTCGCCGCCATCGCCACCTACGACGGGCGCAAGGGCAGCCACACGATCCGCAAGGTGGTCGGCGAGCTGGCCGAGAAGCTCGACGGCACGACCCACCGCGATCCCTCGTCCATCACCTCGATGGTCGTCAAGAACAAGCTGGCGCTCCCGGCGGGCGGCGACTGGCGCGAGCACGACGTGCCCGTCTTCTCGCACCCCATGCGGATCCGCGACTTCGAGTCCCTCTACGTGCTCCCGCTGCTCGTCAAGGACGAGGTCGTGGGCACGTTCACCGTCGCGGCCAAGCGGGTGGGCGCCTTCCCCTCCGACCGCCGCGAGATGCTGGGGGTCATCGCCAACCAGGTGGCGATCTCGCTGCAGAACGGCCGCATGGTGCAGGCCCTCGAGGAGCAGGCGACGACGGACGGCCTCACGGGCCTCGTCAACCACCGGACTTTCCAGGAGCGCTTCAGCGCGATGCTGGGTCGGGCGGAGCGCCACAAGTTCCCCGTCTCGCTCATCCTCACCGACATCGACCACTTCAAGAAGGTCAACGACACCTACGGCCACCCCACGGGCGACGAGGTCCTGCGGCGCGTGGCCGCCATCCTCAAGGCGAGCGCGCGCAAGATCGACATCTGCGCCCGCTACGGCGGCGAGGAGTTCGCCATCGTCCTCGAGTCGACCGACCGCGAGGGCGCGCGCCAGCTCGCCGAGCGCATCCGCAACGAGGTCGCGCAGCAGACGTTCCAGTCCTCGAAGGGCCCCTTCAAGGCGACGCTCTCCCTCGGCATCTCGACCTTCCCCGAGGACGGTCGCGAGAAGGCCGAGCTCATCGCTCACTCCGATCAGTGCCTCTACGCCGCCAAGCACGGCGGCCGCAACCGCACCGTCTGCTACGGCGACATCGCCGGCGCCCCCGCGGGCGCGAAGCTCAAGGTCGCGAGCGCGAAGTAGGGGAGCGCCCCCGGTCCGATTGAAGCGGCGAGGCGTCGACAGCGGCGGCGCGCGTGCTTAGGTTGCCGAGGTGGGCCGCGCCGTCGCGATCACCGCCGTCGTCTGCGCGGCTCTGCTCGGCTGCGGCGGCAACTCCCAGTTCCGCGACCT
Source organism: Polyangia bacterium (assembly GCA_035546175.1). GTDB lineage: Bacteria > Myxococcota_A > Polyangia > Fen-1088 > Fen-1088 > DASZFV01. The sequence goes on along the minus strand of DASZWW010000228.1, from coordinate 13,972 downwards.
GACGGCGCCCTACGTCGGGACGTGGATCATCGATTCGGGCACCGACACGGCGACGTGCCCCGGGAGCACGACGACGGCGCCCGTCACGGGCTCGGTGATCGTGAACCTCGGCGCCGAGCCGCTCATGCTGCAGGTGCGCGACACGAACCACGGCCGGTGCGTGTGGACGCTGGCCGTGTCGGCCGCCAGCGCGACGCTGCGCGACGGCCCCTCGTGCCTCGCCTCGACGGCGACGAGCGACGCCACGGTCGTGCCGCGCGACTACCAGATGACCCTGACCGCCGCCAGCAGCCAGGCCACCGTGACGAGCACCTTCGACTGGACCATCCTCGACACCACCTGCCGGCACGCTCAGCAAGAGCACCTCGTGTTCATGCGCACGCCGTGATTCAGTGGTGGCATCCGGCCCCCCGAAGATGGAAAATGCCGACGTGGACGGCAAACGCTTCGTGGCGCTCCGCGACCTCCCCGCGAAGTGCATCGTCATCCTCTCCCCGCGCGTCACCGACATGCGCGACGTCGTGCTCCAGGCCGGCGAGGCCTTCAAGGTCGTGAGCACGCACGACGACATGGTCTCGTGCCGCCCCCTGCGCTACGCCGCGCTCGAGGACGCGCTCGTCACGCCCGAGACGCGCGGCCACGCCGGCTACAAGGGCTACGGGCTCGTCATCGACCGCGCGGCCTTCGACCGCGACTGCGCGCCTCACTCCGAGAGCACGGACATCAGCGCCGACCGCTGACCGGGGGAGAGTCAGCCCGAGCCGGGCTTGAGCTTGTAGTCGTTCGTGGCCTCGGGGACGAGCTTGCCGTCCTCCGTCGGGCGGAAGCGGATCTCGGTCTTCACCTCGACGACCACCTTCGTGAGCACCTTGGCGAGCTCCTCGTTCATGTTGAGGTGCTCGAGCCAGGTGCGCACCTCGCCGGCGGCGGCGCGCATGATGTCGTCCTTCGACTTCGCGGCGGCGCCGACGCCGGCCGAGACCGCGCGGCGCACGAAGTCCGAGAGGCTGTGCTCGCGCTCGGCGCGCTCGTCGGCGGCCCGGGGCGAGGTGGCCTCGTCCTCGTTGACGGCCTCGGGCGTCGCGGGGTCGCCCGCGGACGTCGAGCCGGGGTCGGGGGCGCCTGCGCGATCAGCCTTGCCGCTCATGAGGGAAGGTTACCGCGAAGATCGCCGGGCTGCGATATCCTGCGCGTCGACCGATGGCCCGCCCGGGACGCCTCTTCACCGCCTACTTCGTGACGGCCCAGGTCGCGCTGTCGTACGTCGCCCTGGCCGCCTCGCGGCCCTTCCGCCGCGCCGACGGCTTCGAGCGCGTCACGCGGGACAAGCACCAGCGCAACGCGCGCCGCATCGAGGCGGCGATCATCAAGCTGCGCGGGCTCTTCATCAAGGTGGGGCAGCTCATCAGCATCATGGCGAACTTCCTGCCCGACGCCTTCCGCGACGAGCTGCAGCGGCTGCAGGACCAGGTCCCGCCGCGCCCCTACGAGGACATCGAGGCCCGCCTGCGCGAGGAGTTCGGCGGCCGCGCGCCCTCGGAGGTCTTCGCCGAGTTCTCGCCCGAGCCCGTCGCGTCGGCGTCGATCGGGCAGGTGCACCGCGCGCGCCTCGCGACCGGCGAGGCCGTCGCCGTCAAGGTGCAGTACCCGGACATCGAGGAGATCGTGCGCACCGACCTGCGGGCGCTCAAGCGCATCTTCGCCATCCTGCGGTGGTTCATGCCCGCCTACGGGTTCGACACGATCTATGCCGAGATCCGCGAGATGGTGCTGGCCGAGCTCGACTACCGGCAGGAGGCGTCGGCCATCGAGCGCATCGCCGGGCACTTCGCCGCGCGGCGGGCCGACCCGGCGCACCAGCAGGTCTCGCCGGCGAACGTGCGCTTCCCGCGCGTGCTGACCGCGTACTCGACGGCGCGCGTGCTCACGACCGAGTGGATGGAGGGGGTCAAGGTCGCCGACCTCGAGCGCCTCGGCGCGGCCGGCGTCGACCGCCGCCAGACGGCCCGCGTCTGCGTCGAGGCCTACTGCCAGCAGATCTTCATGGACGGCCTCTATCACGCCGACCCGCACCCGGGGAACTTGCTCGTTCAGGCCCCGGCGGCGCCGGGGGCCTCGCCGACGGTCGTCTTCCTCGACTTCGGCGCGACGGCGACGGTGTCCGAGCAGATGCGCCGCGGGATGATCTCGTTCCTGCAGGGCGCCATGACGCGCGACACGACGCGCATCGTGGCGGCCATGAAGGAGATGGGCTTCCTGTCGAGGCGCGCCGACCCCGAGGTCTTCGACCGCATCGTCCAGTACTTCCACGAAAAGATGCGGGCGCAGGTGTCGGTGCAGGGCTTCTCGCTCAAGGACCTGTCGTTCGACGCCGACGAGAGCCTGTCGAGCCTGCTCGATCTCCGCGACCTGAACGTCAGCCTCGCGGATCTCAAGGACGCCTTCAAGATCCCCAAGGAGTGGATCCTCCTCGAGCGCACGCTGCTGCTGCTGCTCGGCGTGTGCACGACGCTCGATCCGGAGATGGATCCGACCGACGTCATCAAGCCGTACCTCGAGCGCTTCTTGCTCGGCGAGAAGAAGCAGTGGTCCGAGCTCGTCCTCGAGGCGTCGCGCGAGATGGCCCTGTCGGCCCTGTCGCTGCCCGGCGAGCTGCAGCGGTTCATGGACCGCGCGGCGCGCGGCGAGCTGGAGTTCCGCGTCCGCAACCTCGACGAGAACGTGCGCGTGCTCTACAGCGCCGGCCAGCAGCTGCTGTGGGGCATGCTGGCGGCCGTGTCCGCGGTCATGGCCGTGGTCTTCGACGGCCGCGGGCAGGCGCGGGCCCGGCTCGGCGCCGAGATCGCCACGGCCGCGTTCGTCGTGTTCCTCTTCTTCGCCTGGCTGGGCGGGCGCCGGCGGCGCAGGTAGCTACCCGAGCCGCGCCGTCCGAGTGATCTCGCCCATGCGCCCGCTCTGGTAGTCGTGGAACGCCGTCTCGAGCTCGTCGGGCGTGTTCATGACGAAGGGGCCGTACCGCGCCACGGGCTCGCGCAAGGGCACGCCGGCGAGGAGCAGGAGCCGGCCGCCGCCCGGCGCGCCGCGCAGCCGCAGGCCGTCGCCGTCGCCCAGGATCGCCAGCTGGCCGCCGCGGATCGTCTGGGCGCTGTCACCGTCGCCCACGGTGACCGCGCCCTCGAACGCGTACACCAGCGCGCGCTGTTCGGCCGCGAGCGGCAGCGTCACGTCCGCGCCCTCGTCGAGCGACCAGTCCTGGTAGACGATCGGCGTGTGCGTCTCGATGGCGGCCGACACGCCGAGCGCCTCGCCCGCGATGACCTTGACGCGCGCCCGGCCGTCGGCGCTCGCGGCGCCGGGGATGCGCGCCGCGGGCAGCTCCTGGTAGCGCGGCCGCGTCATCTTGAGGCGCGCGGGCAGGTTGACCCAGATCTGGAAGCCGTGCACGCGCCCGCCGCGCTCGCGCATGGCCTTCGACGGCTCCTCGGAGTGGATGATGCCGGCGCCCGCCGTCATCCACTGCACGTCGCCCGGACGGAGCGCGCCGCGGTGGCCGGCCGAGTCCTCGTGCTCCATCTCGCCCTCGAGGACGTACGTGACCGTCTCGAAGCCCCGGTGCGGGTGATCGGGCGCGCCCACCGCCTCGCCGGGGCCGTAGGTGACGGGCCCCATCTCGTCGATGAGGAGGAACGGATCGGCGTGGGTCAGACCCGGCGACGGCAGCGGGCGCCGCACGACGAACCCGCCGCCCTCCGTCTGCGAGTGGGCCGTCACGACGCGCGCGACGGGGCGGACGGCGAGGGGAGCTCGGCTGGGGACGGAGTCGGTTTTCACTGTCATGGTCGGCGACCTCTCTTCGCCAGGAAGAAGAGATGCCCCGGCCTTCGCCGCGGTTTCAGGGCGTGGGGCCGAGCGACCGCAGCTCCGTGCTGGCGGCGTCGATCCACTTCTGCTCGGTGGGCCGCTTCTCCATCGAGACGTAGGTCTCGTAGGCCTTCCGCGCCGCGTCCTTCTTGCCGAGCTTCTGCAGCGAGCGCGCGAGCCCGTAGTACGGATCGGGATCGGTCGGGCGCAGCTTGATGTAGCGCTCGTAGGCGTCGACGGCCTCGGGCAGCCGGCCCCGCACGCGGAACGCGAAGGCCAGCTCGTACCACGCGAGCGGGTAACCCGGATCGACGTGCAGCGCCGCGCGGAAGACGTCGATCGCCTCGGCGTCGCGGCGGATCTTGAGGAGGAGCTCGCCGAGCGCCGCGCGGGCCACCATCGAGCGCGGGTCGGCGGCGATGGTCTCCTTGAACGTCGCGATCGCGTCCTCGATGTGCCCCGAGTCGCGCTGCTGCTGGGCCTTCGTGTAGAGGCTCGCCGCCGCGCCCTCGGGCGCGCCGCTCGACGAGGCCGCGCTCGCCGCGCCGCCGGCCGAGCCCGCGGGCGCGGGGCTCGCCTGGGCGGGCGCCTTCGTCGCCACCGCCGGTGGCTTCCCGGCCGCCGGCTGGGGGGCGTCCGCGCCGGCGCCGATCTCGTCGATGACGCTCTTCGCGTGGTCGACCCACTTCTGTGACGACGGCCGCGCCTTGAGATCGACGAGATCGACGTAGCGCCGCAGCGCCTGCGCGGCGCTCGCGAGCTGGCCCTCCTCCTTGAGGCAGAGGCCGAGGCCGTAATAAGGCTCCGCCTCCGCCGGCGACATCTGCGAGTAGCGCCGGTAGGCCGGGATGGCCAGGTCGCACTGGCCCGCCTTCCTTCGCGCCGCGCCGAGCTCGTACCAGCCGGCGGCGAAGTCTGGCTCGGCCTTGGTGACCGCCTCGAACTCGGTGGCGGCCTCCGCGGGCTTCTTGGCGTCCATGAGGGCCCGGCCGCGATCGAACGCCTTCTGCGTGGTCGGCAGCGATTGCGCCGCCGCGGGACCCGCCGCGGAGGAGCCGACCAGCAAGGCGAGCGCGCACGTCGAGAGCTTCACGGCGTCGATCCTAACCGGCGACACGCCTCGCCATGCGCGCTTTTTGGGGCGGATTTTTTGCGGCGTCGGAGGAGGGATGATATGTAGGTGAAGGTATGATTGAAGTCATCGGCAGCCTGGTGATGGCCCTCCTCTCGGGCGCGATGTTCCTCCTGGCCGTCTCGTTCGGCGCACCCGCGACCGAGCGAAAACGGCCTTAGTCATCACCGGTTGCCGATTGCCGCCCGCGAGCCGCGCCCGGGCGCGCGTCGTCGCGCGGCCGGCTCTTTCGCTTGCCGGGTCGCGGGGCGCGACCTAGACTGGCGTGCCCTCGGCGGACCGAGCTGCCGCGGGCCCTCGCCAGAAGGCCGCCCAGTGTCGCTCCCCGAGAACGAAGCGCTCCCGCAACCGGCGCCCGAACGCCCGTCGACGGCGGAGCGGGTCCGGAAGGTCCGGTACGAGGACTTCACGCTCGCCGACCTGACGGCCATCCGGAACCTGCTGCGCGGCGGCTCGGTGATCGACTGGCACCGTTTGCACTTCACGGAACGCGAGGAGGTCGATCGCTTCCTGCGCGTCAACGAGATCGATCCGACGAACGAGGACGACCTGCGGCGCCTCGCCGACCTGCGCGAGCTGGCCGTCGAGTACCTCGAGCGGCACCTCAACTTCCACATCCCCGAGGAGCTCTCGAGCGGCGTCGCGCCGCGCGATCTGCTGCTCATCGCCTCGCAGAAGGGCAAGCGCCGCACCTACGCCTGCATCGTCCTCAAGGTCATGCACGTCCTCCACCACCTCGCCGGGCGCGAGCTGCTCACGAAGCTGCCCGTGTCGGGCGACCAGCTCTTCCACCTCGTCGAGGAGAAGGTCCTGCGCACCGTCGAGGAGATCAAGGGCGTGGGCTGCCAGGTCGTCGAGTTCGAGTGGAGCCGCAAGCCGACCGACAGCCTCATCACGAAGCTGCTCGCGAAGAAGGAGTCCATCGCGGCCGACGTCTACGACAACCTGCGCTTCCGCATGATCACCAACTCGGAGGAGCAGCTCGTCTTCGTGCTGCGCGAGCTCTGTCAGCGGCTCGTGCCCTTCAACTACGTCATCCCCGGCCAGTCGGTGAACGACCTCATCAAGATCCGCGAGACGCTCGCGCGCTCGCCGGCGCTGCAGCGGTTCCTCCCCGAGATCACCGACCTCGCCGCCGTCGCGGCCGACAAGAAGCCGACCGTCGCCAACGAGTTCTCGGGGCCCGGTTACCGCGTCATCAACTTCGTCGCCGATCTGCCGGTGCGCATCGACAAGTACCTCTGCCGCGCGGCCGACGACCCGCTCTTCGCCGAGAACGGCACGATCGTGTTCGTGCTCACCGAGTTCCAAATCATCGACGCGCGCACCGCCGAGAACAACGAGCGCGGCGACAACAGCCACGACAAGTACAAGGAGCGCCAGTTCGCGCGCGTCAAGGCGCGCCTCATGCACGGCATGAAGGACGAGAGCGGCGACTGACGGCTCTCTCGGGAGCGCGCCTCAGGCGCGGCTCGAGGGCGGCTTGAGGTCGACGAAGGCGACGACGGCGTCGCGGCCGCGCGCCTTCGCCTCCTTCAGCGCGAGGGACGCCGCCTCGAGGAGCTCGTCGCTGGACTTCTCCGACTCGTGGATGCCGGCCACGCCGACGCTGATCGTGACCTTCGGGCGCGTCGTCGCGGCGCTCTTCGTCCGCGCGGCCGCCTCGGCCACGAGGCCGCGCAGGCGCTCCGCCACCTGGACGCCGTCGTTCGCGAACGTGTCGGGCAGCAGCACGGCGAGCTCGGCGCCGCCGTAGCGCGCGGGGCGGTCGACCGGGCGCAGGTTCGCGCGCAGGACTGCGGCGACGCTGCGCAGGACCTCGTCGCCCATGGCGGTGCCGTGCTCGGCGTTGATGCGCGCCAGGTCGTCGACGTCGACGAGCAGCAGCGACAGCGGGTGCTTGTAGCGGCGCGCGCGCGTCACCTCGTAGGCGAGCAGGCGCGTCATCTCCTTGTGGTTGATGAGGCCGGTGAGCTCGTCGCTGACGGTCAGCTCGCGCACGGTGGCGCGCTGGCTCTGGAGCTCGCTCTCCGCGGCGCGCAGCGCGCCGCGCAGGCGCTCGATCTCGGCGTGCAACGCGGCGATGGTCTCGCTCGAGGCGTCGGCGCCGCGGGCGCTAGTAGGGTCGTTCGTTGGCAAGGCGGCTTCCTGTCTCGTTTTCGAGGGTGGTCGCCGCCGACCAGCTTCGCGCGCCGGCGCCGACCGCACCGCGCGACTCTACAAAACTCGGCTCCGTTTGGGGAACCCCATCGACGAAGACGACGGTGTTCGAGAGCGTCGCCGGGACGCGCGGGCCGGGTGTGAGGATGCCCACCAGATTGAGCGGGTCGCACGCCGAGAGGCGCACGATCTCGCCGCGGCGCGCCTCCTTGCGCGCGGCGCGCAGCGCCTCGACGGCCTCGGGCGCGGCAAATTGCTCGCCGATGAAGCCGGCGCAGAAGCGCCCGCCGCGCAGCTCGCCGCGCATCTCGAGCCGGCGGTAGACGCGCAGGAGGTCGCGCCAGGGCGGCGCGTGCGTCTCGCGCGCGAGCAGGTCGCGGAAGACGACGCCGTAGCGCTTGACGTACTGCCGCGCGAGCTGCTCCGTGCGCGTCTCGTCGTCGACGGCGGGCGCGCGCAGCAGCGACCAGCGGCCCGCGCCCACGGGGCCGCCCGAGCGGCGCGTCCAGCGCGCGTGCCAGCGGGCGCGCGCGCTGCCGCGGCTCTGCGTGGCCGAGATGAGGGCGCGCAGCCCCGCGAAGCCGTCCCCCGTGACGCGGCCCGCGGACACGAGCTCCCACAGCGCGTCCTCGACCTCCGCGCGCAGCCGCCCCGCCCCTGCGACGATCTCGTCGAGGAAGCTCGCGCCCGTCGCCTCGAGGAAGGCGAGCACGTCCCGCGCGGGGGCGGACAGCGCCGCGCCCGCGGTCGCGCCGTCGGCGGCCTCTGCCGCGTCCGGCACGCGGAGCCAGGGGAGGTCGCCGCGCCGCACGAGGGCGACCGGCGCCGCGCGGTTGGGCGCGCCGCCCGCCTCGCGGCGCTCGAGCCGGCCCCAGGTGACCTCGCCCGAGAGGCAGAGGGCGTCGAGCCAGGCCGTGTCGTAGGCCGCGACACGCGCGGGCAAGATCTCGCGCTCCCACGCGCCGGCCGCCGCCTCGAAGCCCTGGAGCTGCGCGACGACCTGCATGGCGCCTCCGCGGCCGTGCAGCTGCTGCCCCGGTCGGACGTGCTGCCACGAGAGCAGGAAGCGCACGAGGTCGGCCGTGCTGACCGGCTCGATCTCGCGGCGCAGCCCGTCGAGCATGCGCCTGTTGATGCGGGCGAGGAGGCGCCGATCGCACCAGTGGGTGGCCTCACCGAGCTCGGGCGCCCACTTGCCGCGGAGAACCGCGCCCTCCATCTCGACGGCCGCGAGCGCGCCCTCGACGTCGGCCGCGGGCACGGTGAGGCGCGCGGCGAGGCGCTCGGCGGTCGTCGGCCCGAGGATCGTGAGGTGCGCGCGGACGATCTCGACGAGCGCGCCCTCCCGCTCCGACCAGGCGGGCGCGCGTCGCGCGGGCGGCTCGACGACGTCGGGGACGAAGCGGACCTCCGGCTGCGGCCACACCGCGGCCGCGAGCGAGCGGCGCTCGGCGGCCACCCAGTGCGCGGCGCCGTCGAGCTCGAGGCGCGCCGCGCGCCGGGCCTCGACGAGCCGCGCGAAGAGCTCGTCCCACCCCCGCGCCTCGCCGACGGCCGCCGGCAGCGCGCCCATCTCGAGCAGCAGGTCGTGCAGCTCGTCGGCGTCGCGCGCGTCTGGCTGCGCCTCGGCGACCACCTCGGCGATGACGGCGGGATCGAGGCCGCCGATGCGCTCCGTGACCTCGGCGGGCAAGCCGCGACGCACGGCGACGGCCCGCGTGCGCCGCTCCTCGAGGGGCGCGTCGTCGAGGAACGCGTACGGGTTGGCGTTCAGGATCTCGTGCGAGAAGACGGACGGCTCGGGCAGGTCGCGCGCGACCGTCTCGATCTCGCCGGCCCGCAGCGCGCGGATGACCGCCTCGAGCCCGGCGGCGTCCATGGCCTCGACGAGGCAGTCGCGGATCGTCTCGCGCACGAGCGGGTGGTCGGGGATCTCGACGGCCCCGCCGCCGTGGTTGTCCTGGCAGGCCGTCTGCGCCGGGAAGACCGCCGTCACGAGGTCCTGCGCGCGCATCCGCTGGAGCTGCGGCGGCACGCGCTTGCCGCCCTGCGTGCGCATGAGGGCGAGCGAGCGCATCGCGTTCCAGCGCCACCGCGTCTCGAACATGGGCGCCTGGACGGCCGCCTGGGTGAGCAGCTCCGACAGGTCGTCGGGCCGGAGCATCTCGAAGACCATCTCGAGCGGGAAGCTGTGCTGCGCGCCGAGCGACAGCACGATGCCGTCGTCGGTCGCGGCCGCCTGCAACTCGAAGTCGAACGACCGGCAGAAGCGCTTGCGCAGGGCCATGCCCCAGGCCCGGTTGATGCGCCCTCCGAAGGGGGCGTGAATGACGAGCTGCATGCCGCCGCCCTCGTCGAAGAACCGCTCGGCGACGACCCGCGTCTGCGTGGGCACGGCGCCGAGCGCGGCCCACCCGGCGCGCAGGTAGTCGCGCACGAGCTCGGCGCCCCGCCGCGGGAGCGCGGACGCCTCCATGAGGCCCGGCACGGGGTCCTCGCCGCGCGCGGCGGTCGCGAAGACCTCCTCCCGCAGCGCCGAGACCTCGGCCGACAGCTCGCGCGTGCGGGCGGGACCCTCGCCGAACCAGAACGGGATGGTGGGCGGCGCGCCGCCCGCGTCCTCGACCCGAACGCGCCCCATCTCGACGCGCCGGATCTTCCACGACGAGTTGCCGAGCAGGAAGATGTCGCCCGCCATCGACTCGATGGCGAAGTCCTCGTCCAGCGTGCCGATGAGCGTGCCCTCGGGCTCGAGCACGACGTCGTAGGTCGCGAGGTCGGGGATGGCGCCGCCCGAGGTGATGGCGGCGAGCCGAGCGCCGCGCCGCCCGCGCAGCCGTCTGTTGACGGCGTCGCGGTGGAGGAGGGCGCCCGCCCGCCCCCGCCTCGTCGAGATGCCCTCGGAGAGCACGTCGACGACCGCGTCGTACTCGGCGCGCGGCAAGCCCGCGTAGGGCCCGGCCTGGGTGAGGCGCGCGTAGAGCGCGTCCTCGTCCCACTCGTCGGTCGAGCAGGTCGCGACGATCTGCTGCGCGAGGATGTCGAGGGGCGCGTCGCGCAGGCACACGCGATCGATCTCGGCCCGTCGCGCGGCGCGCACGAGCGCGGCGCACTCGACGAGCTGGTCGCGCGTGAGCGGGAAGAACCGCCCCTTGGGGGTGGCGCCGACGGCGTGCCCCGAGCGCCCGATGCGCTGCAGGCCCGTCGCGATCGAGCGGGGCGAGCCGATGAGGCACACGAGGTCGATGGCGCCCACGTCGATGCCGAGCTCGAGCGACGCCGTCGCGACGACGAGCTTGAGGTCGCCGGCCTTGAGGCGCGCCTCCGCCTTGTGCCGGCGCTCGCGCGACATGCTGCCGTGGTGGGCCGCCACCTGCTCGGCGCCGAGGCGCTCGCCGAGGTGCAGCGCCATGCGCTCGACGAGCCGCCGCGTGTTGACGAAGACGATCGTCGACCGGTGGCCGCGCGCGAGGTCGGCCACCCGGTCGTAGACCTCGCCCCACTGCTCGTTGGTGCACACGGCGCCGAGCTCGTCGTCGAGCACCTCGATCCTCAGATCGAGGTCGCGCCGCTGCCCCACGTCGACGATCACGGGCGCCGGCCGCGTCCCGCACAGCATCCTCGCCGCGACGTCCATGGGCCGCACGGTGGCCGACAGCCCGATCCGCTGCAGCCGCGCGCCCGGCTCCGTCTTCGTGACGAGCGCCTCGAGCCGCTCGAGCGAGAGCGCGAGGTGCGCGCCGCGCTTGTCGGCCGCCATGGCGTGGATCTCGTCGACGATCACCGTGCGGACGTCGCGCAGCGCGCGCCGCCCCGAGTCCGACGTCAGCAGGATGTAGAGCGACTCGGGCGTCGTCACGAGCACGTGCGGCGGCTTGCGCACGGCCTCGCGCCGCTCCTGCTGCGACGTATCGCCCGTGCGCACCGCCGTGCGGATGGCGGGCGCGGGGTACCCGAGCTCGGGCGCGAGGGCGCGCAGCTCGGCGAGCGGCTCCTCGAGGTTGCGCCGGATGTCGTTGGACAGCGCCTTGAGCGGCGACACGTAGACGACCGACGTGCGCGGCGGCAGCTCGCCCCCGTTGGCGATCGCCTCGGCGACGAGCCGGTCGAGCGCCCCCAGAAAGGCCGCCAGCGTCTTGCCCGACCCGGTCGGCGCCGTGACGAGCACGTCCTTCCCCTCGCCGATGACCGGCCACGCGCGCGCCTGCGCCGGCGTCGGCGCCCCGAAGCGCCGCGCGAGCCAGGTGGCGACCAGGGGGTGAAACATCCGTTCAGTATATGCCCGCGGCTCCGGGCCGAGGCAACCATCAACCATCGACCATCGACCACGAGGAAGGCACCTCAACGATTCGGGCCCTCCTCGATATACTCACCGTGACATGCGGGACCCGAACGGGGTGGTGGTGCTGGCAGCGGTGACGTTGCTCGCGAGCTGCGGCGGCGGCGCGGGCGGCACGGGCCACGCTGGAGCAGGCGGGGCCTCCGGGCGCGATGGCGGCGCCTCCGGGCACGATGGCGGCGGCGCCGGCGCGGGGGCGTTCGGCGGTGGCGCGGGGCTCGACGCCGCCGGTGGCGCCGACGCCGGTGGCGCGGGGCTCGACGACGCCGGTGGCGCCGACGCCGGTGAGGCGGGGCCCGACGCCGCCCCCGATTCCGACGCCGGCGGCGACGGCGGGACCTCGGACCTTCTCCTCCCACCGGGCGACGCGCTCACGGGCGATGCCGCGGCGCTCGACGCGGCCTTCCAGACGTTTTGCGCGTCCGTGCGCGCCACGATGGTCTCCCGCCAGCAGACCTGCCACGCCTACTCGCACGATCAGGCGGTGGCGCTCGTCAACGTCGATCCGTGCGCCGTGTGGGGCTCGGCCCTCGCGGCGGGGCGGATGGCCTTCGACGCCACGAACGCCGTCGCCTGCGCGCTGGCGCTCCAGGGCCTCGACTGCGAGCGGAGCTCGAGGCCGCCCGCCTGCGACGGCGTGCTCGTCGGCCTCGTGCCCCACGACTACGTCGGGCTCGGTCACCCCGCGACGCTGTGCGACCGGCACCGCAACCTCACGATCGAGGATGGCCTCGCCTACCCCGAGCCCCGCCAGACCCTCTTCTCGGAGTGCGCGGGAGGGTCGGTCTGCACGATGGCCGCCCTGGCGAGCTATTGCCAGACGCCCGGCGGCGCGGGCTCGCAGTGCAGCCTCAGCCTCGTCAGCGCTCCCTTCATGACCTGCGGCACGGGCTACACCTGTCACGCGCAGAGCCTCGCCGCGACCTCGGGCACGTGCATCGCGGTCAGCGCAGAGGGCGGGCCGTGCTCATCGTCGTCCGACTGCGCCGAGGGCCTCTACTGCTCGTCGGGCACTTGCAAGACCAAGCACGCGACGGGCGCGTGCGCCGTCGCCGACGAGTGCGTCGCGCCGGGCACTTGCGACCCCGGGACCGGTCTTTGCGACTCCCAGAAGGCGATGACCTTCGCCGGCTCGCTGAAGCTGCTCTCGCAGACCTGCTCGCCGGCGGGCGTCTATGCCACGGAGGCGAATCCCTCGAACTGCCTCGTCGGAGTCTGCAGCGCGGCCGGAGCCTGCCAGCTGGCGAGCGCGTCGCAGTCGTGCGCCTACAACGCGACCGAGTCGAACGCGACCTGCGGGCCGAACGCCTTCTGCGAAGGCGGCACCTGCACCGACGAGCTTTACTAAGAAGGGGGGACCGCCCGGCGCCTCGAGCGTCGGCGCCCTCGGCAGACTCCGCCCGGCGCCTCTGCGTCCCCCCTCGCCCCCGCTGGTCGCCGCGGGCCGAGCCACGTCGCCCAGCCGATCCCGAACGCGACCCCTTCGTCGCGATGCGAGTGGGCGGCCACGCCCGTGGGAGCTACTACCCCATGGGAGCTTCTGACCTCGGGCCGGGCGCCAGACGCCGGGTGACACCCGCGGCCCGTTCCATGTTAAAAGCTTGCCCGTGCCGCTCCGGAAGGAGTCCAAGCGGGGCCTCATCGCCCTCGCGGTCCTCTGCATCATCGGGCTCGCGACGTTCGCGTCCGTCGCCTCGTCGGGCGGCGGCCGGAACAAGGACTCGGTCGCAGCCCGGCTCCTCCACGCGCGCTGAGCGCCGCTCGCGGCCACGTCTGATGATAGGGCGGACCGCGCATTCGCTTGACGGCCCGTCCCAGGTGCTTACGTTGACCGGCGTAAGCGAAGTCACGGTAACAAAAAGCAAAATCCGCTCCGCGGAAAAATTCACCGGACGCAGGGAGAAGACGCGCACATGGGCAAGATCATCGGAATCGACCTCGGAACCACGAACTCGGTCGTCGCGATCATGGAGGGCAAGGACCCGCAGGTCATCGCGAACGAGGAGGGCGGGCGGCTGACGCCGTCGGTGGTCGCGTGGGACGACAAGGGCGAGGTGCTCGTCGGTCAGATCGCGCGCCGCCAGGCCATCACGAACCCCGAGAACACGATCTACTCGGTCAAGCGGTTCATGGGCCGCCGGGACGACGAGGTCACCGACGAGAAGAAGCGCATCCCCTACAAGGTCCTGCGCGGCGCGAACGGCGAGGCGGTCCTCGAGGTGCGCGGCAAGAAGGTCACGCCGCCCGAGGTGTCGGCGCGCGTGCTCATGAAGCTCAAGAAGGCGGCCGAGGACTACCTCGGCGAGAAGGTCACGGAGGCGGTCATCACCGTCCCGGCCTACTTCAACGACGCCCAGCGCCAGGCGACGAAGGACGCGGGCCGCATCGCCGGCCTCGACGTCAAGCGCATCGTCAACGAGCCCACGGCGGCCGCGCTCGCCTACGGCCTCGACAAGGGCAAGGACCACCTCATCGCCGTC
>DASZWW010000227.1:0-17451 GCA_035546175.1 Polyangia bacterium | reverse complement strand
CTCGATCGCGGTGACGTCGAGGCCGCGCGCGGCGAGCGGCAGCGCGAGGTGGCCCGTGCCCGCGCCGAGATCGGCGACGGGCGCGCCCGCCGGCGCGAGCGCCGAGAGCGCGTCGACGAGCGCCGTCGGGTAGGGCGGCCGCGCGTCGTAGACCTCGGCCATGCGGTTGAAGACCCAGCGCGAGGCGTCCTCGAGCCGCACCTTGCGGCGCCCGAGGCTCACGCGGGCCGCGCCGCGCCGCTCAACCGAGCAGCTCCAGGAGCGCGCCGATCGTCCGCCAGTTGCGCATCGTGATGGTCGTCGCGAGCTTGGCGTCGAAGTACGTCACCGTGAGCTTGGACCGGCCGACGCCCTTCGGGAACCGGAAGTACACCTCGCCGCCGCTCACGACGAACTCGTCGGGCGGCGAGCGGCGCGGATCGAGCGCGGCCACGTGGGCCGCCATGGGCGCGCTGGCCAGGAACCCCACGTGCAGCTCGTTCGGGTCGACGCCCGCCTTGAGGTAGGGGTTGCCCCGCGCCACGGCGGCGAGCGCCGCCGCGTCGCGCACGATGACGGGGACGTCGAGCTTCGCGTGCGCGGCGATGGCCCGTCGGAGCGCCTCGGGCAGCTTCTTCGCGACTGAGGACGAGGCATTGAAGGCGACGTTGCCGCTCTGGATGTAGGTCGCGACGTCGCGGCACCCCTCGGCCTCGCAGAGCGCCGCCAGGTCCTTCATGGGCAGCGCGTTGCGCCCGCCGACGTTGACGGCGCGCAGGAGCGCGACGTGCGTGCGCTTGGGCTTCACGTTATCCGCGACGCTCGAGGCGGCCGTCGGCGTGCCGCGCGAAGCGGCCGTCCTCGCGCGCGTGCACGGGATCGTCGACGGGCCACGGCCACCCGCCGAACTGCGTGCGCTGGTAGTCCATGAACGCCTGCTGGATCTCCGCGCGCGAGCTCATGACGAACGGCCCGTACTGCACGACGGGCCGCGCGATGGGCCGCCCCTGCAGCAGCAGGAGCTCGCTCTCCTCGGGCCCGTTCGCGAGGGGCGCCTCCACGTCGGGCCGCAGCTCGACGCCGTGGTAGGGCGGGATGTCCGTGCCGCCGACGCGCAGGCTCTTGCCGCGGAAGAAGTAGAGGCGGCGGTTCGTCGTGCGCGCCGCGCGCGGCAGCGTCCACGTCGCGCCCGGCTCGAGCTTGATGGTCCAGATCGCGAGGTCGGTGTCGGGGCGCGCGGCCCACGACTTCGGCGGCGGCGGCGGCGCCTTCGCCTCGCCGAGGTGGCCGGCCGCGATCGTGATGGCCGCCGCCTTGCCCGCGGCGTCGCGCGCGACGACCGTGGGGATGGCCTCCCGCCACAGCATCGTGAAGTTCGGGTCGACCATCTTGTCCTCGGGCGGCAGGTTGAGCCAGATCTGGAAGAGCTCGAGCGGGTTGCCGTGGTCGCGATCGAGCAGCGGGAACATCTCCGAGTGGACGATGCCCTTGCCCGCCGTGACCCACTGGACGTCGCCGCCGCCGAAGCGCGCCGCCGCGCCCAGCGAGTCGGAGTGATCGATGAGCCCGCGGCGCACGATCGTGACCGTCTCGAAGCCGCGGTGCGGGTGTTGCGGGAACCCCGGCACGACGTGGCCGTGGTACATGCGCCAGCCGCCCTCCGCGCCCGGCGGGTGGCCCTCGAAGTCCTGCCCGAGGTTGCGGCCCGCGAGCGAGGCCGCCGGGCCGAGGCGCTCGTTGCCGGCCGGGTAGGCGTCGTCGTGGTGCACGCAAAAGAGGAAGGGATCGTCGGTCTCCCAGGGGAAGCCGAGGGGTTTGGTGCGCAGGACGACGTCGTCGGAGCTGGTGGTCACGTTCAGAAAGTAGCAGATGGCGGCCCCCCCGCCGTCCCGGTTTCGCTCACGCGGCGCGTGACGGCGCGGCCGCCGATTCCGCCGTCAGAAAATACGGGCTGAGCCGACTTCCTTCGTAGCTTCGTCTTCATTTGCGAGGGCAGTTGACTCACAGGGCCATGTTTCTCGCGTGTCTGGCGCTCGCCGCGTGCGACGCCGGCACGGCCGCCGGAGGTGCGTCCGCCGGCGCGGACGCCTCGGCGGGCGCGGCCGGTGCGGCCGGGGCCGGCGTGTGCTCGCAGTCGCCGGCCGACGGCACCGTCTGCAGCGGCGGCGACAACGGCCCCGGGCTCACGGGGATGTCCACCAACAACCAGGGCCTCATCGGCAACTCGATCAACGGGCGCGGCGTCTATGGCACCTCGCTCGAGAGCCAGGGCGGCTACTTCTCGTCGACGGACGGCGACGGCCTGCTCGCGTACTCGGTCAACGGCTTCGCCGGTCACTTCACGGGCGGCCAGGGCGTCGTGATCGATCCCCCGCAGGTGGCGAGCTCGCCGGCGCTCACGGCCAATGGCGCGGCGCGCGTCGCGCTGCCCGCGGCCGCCTCGGGCGTCATCCCCGTCTGCGGGACGCTCGACGCGGCCTCGGGCCTCTTCACGCTCACGAAGTGCGACGATCGCCTGGAGCTGCTGGAGGCGCGCGTCGCCGCGCTCGAGGCGCGCCTCGGCGCGGCGGACGCGGGAGCGGACTAGACGAGCGACGCGCTGAGGCTGATCTTCGTCGCCGCCAGGACCTTGGAGACGGGGCAGCCCTTCTTCGTCTCCTCGGCGATCTGCTGGAACTTCGCGGCGTCGCCGCCCGGCACGCTCGCCTTCGTCACGAGCTCGATGCCCGTGATCGTGAAGCCAGACTCGAGGCGCTCGAGCTTGACGTCGGCCGTCGTGTCGACGCGCGCCGGCTTCATGCCGGCCTTCTCGAGGTTGAGCGTGAGCGCCATCGAGTAGCAGCCCGCGAGCGCGGCGCCCACGAGCTCCTCGGGGTTGCTGCCCGGCTGGCCCTCGAAGCGGCTGCCCGCCGAGAACGGCGCCTCGGGCGCGTGCGCGCCCTTCATGGTGCCCTTGCCGTCCTTGAAACCGCCCTGCCAAGACGCGCTTGCCTTGCTGATGCCCATGAGTCCGTCTCCTTTTCTGGAAGCCTTGTCGAGGGCGCGAATCTAAGCACGGCCGGGGCGGAATGAAAGGGAAAGCCGCCCCGGGGCCCCCCCGTGCATCAGGCGGGCGGAAAAAGCACGGAGGCCGTGCGGAAAGCCTCGCCGTTCCGCGCGCTTTTGGGCGAGTATTTCGCTCATGCGCGCAGCAGTCACACGCATCCTCCTGGTTTTCGGCCTCGTCCTCGCGTTCGGCGTCGTCGCGGTCTCCTCACCCGCGGCCGCCGCCGACAAGTCGTGGCCGAGCAAGAAGAAGAAGCACAAGAAGTCCCACAAGGCGAGCAAGCCGGCCAAGCCAGCGGGCACCGGCGCCGCCCCCGCGCAGGACGACGAGGAGGAGGACGACGCCGACGACAACGCGGCGACCGCGGCCAAGGCCGGCGGCAACGACGGCGAGGACGCCAAGCCGAAGCCGAAGGCCAAGGCGCAGGCCGCCGACGACAAGGCGGGCGACAAGGACGACGAGCGCGAGGCCTCGGACGAGAAGAAGAAGGACGACGACGACGACGACGAGGGCGGCTCGACCGTCGTGCGGCACAAGGCGAAGCAGCCCGTCATGGAGGGCGAGGGCGGGGCGCCCGTGGCCCTCGAGGTCATGGCGGGGCCGCGCGCCGTCCACCGGACCTTCGACTTCAACGACCCCCTGGCCGACCACAACTCGATGGCCGCCCGGCCCTACGGGTACAAGCTCCAGCTCGCGCCCGCGCCCTTCGTCGATCTCGGCTTCTACCCGGGGGCCTTCGCGAGCCGCGGCGCGGCCGCGAGCTTCGGGCTCATCGCGCGCTACGAGAAGATCGTCGGGACGCAGACGCAGAACGTGGACGGCTCGACCTTCGACACGCTCGCGCAGCAGTTCGAGGTGGGCGTGCGGGGCCGCATGCCGCTCGGCGAGAACGAGGTCGGCGTGACGGCCTCCTACGGCAAGCACACCTTCCACGTCGCGGAGAAGGACCCGGGGCCGGCGCTCGGCTCGACGGTCCCGAACGTCGACTACACGTTCGCGGGCCTCGATCTCGACGGGCGGCTGCGCCTGTCGCCGATCGAGCTCGGCGCGCACGTGGGCACGCGCTTCGTCATGAAGACGGGCGACCTCGCGAGCGTGTGGTTCTCGACGACGAAGACGACGTCGATCGACGCCGGCCTCTCCGTCGCCTACAGGCTCACGCCCCTGTTCTCGCTCGTGGGCGGCGTGGACCTGCTCCGCTACGCCTTCGACTTCAACCCGGTCAACGCGGGGAACTACATCGTCGCGGGCGGCGCCGTCGACCAGTACATCTCGGGGTTCGTCGCGCTGCGCGTCTCGCTCGACGGCAGCTAGGCCGCCGCCGCGGCGGCTGACGATACGTATCGATTCGCTCGACCGAGATACGCTCGGCGTATCGCTCGTCGGGCGATCCACGATGGAACCGCGGCGAGGCCGTGCATTCCAGTGGCCCGACCCTTGCTCGCTGGGTGGCCCACCGAAAAGGGAGGTCCCCATGAAGCTCCTGTTCGTGAACTCCGTAGTGACTGGGCTGAAGCGGCGCGCGGCGGGTCGGCCGCGCTGGCAGGTCGGGGCGGTCATCGCCATGGCGGTCCTGGGGTCGGGGGTGAGCGCCTACGCGCTCATCACGAGCTCGGGCGATCGCGCGATCGTCGACAATGTTCAGGGCGACACGTTCCAGGCGCTCGGCGGCCACATCGTGCAGTCGACGCTCACGAACGAGGTCATCGCCGGCCAGAACGCGCAGGCCTTCCAGCAGGCGTTCGCGCTCGGCGACGGCTTCTTCGGCGCGAAGTTCCACGCGGGCGACGGCGGCGGCGCGAACGTCGGCGTGGGCGAGCGCTACACGCGCATGCCGCGCGCCGACCTCACGGGCGCCGGGCAGTGGGCGACGCACACGCCGGCGCGCGCCACGGGCCCGAACGCCACGGGCTGCACGGGGTGCCACAACCTCGGCGGCGACGACGGCGGCGGCGACTCGGCGGCGAACGTGCACCGCGACGCGAACCACACGAAGGCGCTCAACCAGATGGTCCAGCGCAACACGCCGCACGTGTTCGGCCTGGGCGGCCTGCAGAAGCTCGCCGAGGAGATGACGACGGATCTGCAGAACGCCCGCAACGCGGCGCGGACGGCGCTCGGCTGCGGCTCGACGACGACGGCCGGCTCGAAGACGGTCACCCTCACGAGCAAGGGCGTCGCCTTCGGCACGCTCGTCATCACGCACACGAGCGGCTCGACCAACTGCACGGAGGCGCTGAGCGCGCCCGTCTCGGGCGGCGCCAACGCCGTCTCGGCGGATCTCATCGTGCGGCCGTTCCAGTGGAAGGGCGCGAACGCCTTCATCCGCGACTTCGTGCGCGGCGCGGCCCACAACGAGATCGGCATGCAGACCACGGAGCTGCTCGGCTCGCCCACGGTCGATCCGGCGAGCGTCGACGGCGACGGCGACGGCGTCACGAACGAGGTCTTCGTGGGCGACATGACGGCGCTGACCCTCTACCAGGCGGCCCAGCCCCGCCCCACGACGCGCCAGGAGCTGGCGAGCCTCGGCATCATCCCGGCGCTGTCGTCGGCCGAGACCTCGGCCATCGCGGCCGGCTCGACGGCGTTCGACTCGATGGGTTGCAGCACCTGCCACGTCCGCCAGCTCACGGTGAACGACGTGATCTTCCGCGAGCCCAGCAACAACCCGAACTTCCGCGACCCGGGCAACGTCTTCCCGAACGGCCGGTCGTACGGGTCGTCGTCGCTCGACATCAACAACCCCGTGAGCTTCGACCTGACCAAGGACTCGCCGGAGAACAACAACATCCACACGGCGAACGGGCAGACGCTCGGCGCGTTCGTGCGCGACTCGTCGGGCCACGCCACCGTCTCGCTCTTCGGCGATCTGCGCCGCCACGACATGGGCTCGGGCCTCGCCGAGGAGGTCGACGAGATCGGCACCGGCAAGTCGGTCTTCGAGACCGAGAACCTGTGGGGCGTGGGCTCGACGCCGCCGTACCTGCACGACGGGCGCGCGGCGTCGCTCACCGAGGCCATCCTCGAGCACGGCGGGGAGGCGCAGACGGCGCGGAACAACTTCGCGGCCGCCTCGACGACCACGCAGAAGAACCTCGTGGCCTTCCTCAACAACCTCGTCCTCTTCAAGTCGGAGTGACGCCATGCGGAGCATCGACATGAAGACCTTCGCCGGCGCGGTGGCGGCGGCGTTCCTGGCCATCGCCGCCGCCTCGTGCGCGAAGGTCACGGGCGAGCCGTCCGGCGGCGACACGAGCGGCGTCACGAGCGCGGGGACCCCCGCGGCCGCGGCCCCGCTCCCCCAGAGCAACGTCTCGAACGTCGGGACGCAGAGGGCCGTCATGCCCGCGGGCACCAACCCCGATCCCGGGGCCGCTCCCGCGCGGGGCGAGGGGCCGGCGACGCAACCGTCGGCCGCGGTCATGCAAGCCGTGGGCTCGGTGCAGGCCAAGCTCGACGCCGTCACCGCCGTCCTCGAGGGGACGCGGGTCCGCTTCGTCGACTGCAACGAGAGCGCGGCCTGCTCGGCGCGGCTCGAGGCGCCGTCGCTCGCCGGGCTGCGCGATCTCTTGCAGTCGGTCAGCGCGCAGCAAGGGGGGATCGGGTTCGTCGCGCGCGAGCAGCTCGACGCCTACACGGGCCGGACGTTCGTCGCCGACGTCACGATGGGGGGCGGACAGGCGACGCGCCCGGTGCCGACCGACGAGAACGAGCTGCTCGGGAACTGAGCGAACGCGACGGCGCCTCCCCCGGCGCCGCCCGCGCCATTCCGGGAAGTCCCGGCAGGCCGAGGTCGCGGGTGTCCCGCGGCCTCGGCATTTTCACGTCCGGCATGAGCCGAAAGAACTCCTCGCGCGTCGCAGGAAAATCGCGGCCTCGCGGCGAGGCTGAGCCGTTTTGGTCACCCGCGTTCCAAAAGGGAATTCCGATTTCGCGGCCATGAAATTTTTTTGACGAAATCTGTCTGGTGAGCGTTTCAAAATCGCTCACGCAGTTTGCTCGCCGCGCGCCGATCGCGCCATACTCGGCCCCAATGTCGAACCCCCACACCAACCCTCGGTTGGTGAATCCGACAGGCGAGCACGACGGAAAGGCCGCTGTTCTCATCCTGGCGGGTCACGCCGAGAAGCCTCTTCTGCTCGATCGGCCTCGCGTCTCCATCGTCGTCGACGACATGGAGCTCGGGCGCGATCAGGTCAACGACTCGTGGTCGACCGACTTCGAGGATTCCATGATGTCGCGCCGCCACGCGCGCGTCACGCGCGCCGAGACGGGCGACTACTTCGTCTCCGACCTCGGCAGCACCAACGGCACCTGGCTCGACGGGCGCGCCGTGCCCGCGGGCACCTCGGCGAAGCTCGAGCCCGGCTCCGTCGTCGTGATGGGGGGGCACGTCTTCGTGTTCCGCGTCGTCACGCAGGAGGACCTGGTGGCCATCCGCGAGGACTGGGCGTGCCCGTTCGGGCCCGTGCCCACGCTCTCGCCGGCGCTCGCCGGGCTGCTGCGCAAAATGGCGCGCCTCGCGCCGTCCAACGTCGACATCCTGCTCTCGGGCGAGACGGGCGTCGGCAAGGAGGTTCACGCCGAGGCCATCCACCGCTCGAGCGGCCGCAAGGGCCCCTTCATCGCCATCAACTGCGCGGCCATCCCCGAGAACCTCGTCGAGAGCGAGCTCTTCGGCTTCGCGCGGGGCGCGCACTCCATGGCCGACCGGGGCAAGTCCGGGCTCATCGAGCAGGCCGAGGGCGGCACGCTCTTCCTCGACGAGATCGGCGAGATGTCGCAAACGGCGCAGACGAAGCTGCTGCGCTTCCTGCAGAGCCGCGAGTTCCTCAGCCTCGGCACGACCCGCCAGCGCACGCTCGACGTGCGCGTCATCGCGGCGACGAACCGCCCGATCGTGCCGGAGGCCGCGCCCGAGGGGCTGCGCTACGACCTGGCGGCGCGCCTCGGGCCCGAGCCGCTCGAGCTGCCGCCGCTGCGGGAGCGCCGAGAGGACATCGGCCTGCTCGCGGCGGCCTTCACCAAGACCGGGGCGACGTTCGTGCCCGACGCGTACCAGGCGCTCTTCCTGCACTCGTGGAAGGGGAACGTCCGCGAGCTCGAGAAGGTCGTGACGCTCGCGCGCGTGCTGGCGGGCGAGGGCGCGCCCATCGGGCTCGAGCACCTGCCCGCGCCGCTCGCCGCGGGCGTCAAGCTCGAGGAGCCGTCGCACCGGCCCGCGGCGCCCCGCAAGCGCCCCACGCGCGAGGAGCTGCGCACGCTCCTCTCGCGCCACGGCGGCGACGTCGCCCGCATGGCCCGCGAGATCGGCCGGCAGCGCACCCTCGTGTGGCGCTGGCTCCGCGAGAACCAGCTCCGCCCCGACGACTACAGGAACTGAGCGCCTGCCCCTCGCTCGCCCGTCTCCCGCGGACGGGAAGAGGGGCGAGGCGGCGGCGGGAGGCCGTCTACTCCTTCAGCCACTCGCTGTGCACGAAGCCCCGCTCCGGGTGATCCGTGCGCTCGTACGTATGGGCCCCGAAGGCGTCGCGCTGCGCCTGCGTGAGGTTCTGCGGCAGGCGCGCCGTGCGGTAGCTGTCGAAGTAGGCGAGGCTCGCCGAGAACGACGGCGTGGGGATGCCCAGGGACTGCGCGACGCCGAGGGCCTTGCGCCAGTTGGCCTGCGCGTCGTGCAAGCGCCCCTCGAAGTCCTCGTCGAGCAGCAGGTTCGCCAGGTCGGGCGCGCGCTCGTACGCCTTCATGATGTTGTCGAGCAGACGCGCGCGGATGATGCAGCCGCCCTTCCAGATGCGCGCCGTCTCCTTCATCGAGATGTTCCACTTGTAGGCGTCGCTGCCCGCGCGGATGAGCTGCATGCCCTGCGCGTACGAGCAGATCTTCGAGGCCAGCAGCGCGTCGTGAATGGCCGCGATCATCGCCTGCTTCTCCGCCGCCGGCGGCCTCGGCCCGACGACGCCGCGGATGCGCTTCTCGGCCGCGACGCGCTGGCTCTTCATGCTCGAGAGCACGCGCCCGTCGATGGCCGCCGTGATCGTCGGGATGGGGACGCCGAGGTCGAGCGACAGCTCGGCCGTCCACTTGCCCGTGCCCTTCTGCCCGGCCTTGTCCTGCACGAGGTCCACGAGCGGCTTGCCCGTCTCCTGGTCCTTGACGGCCAGCACTTTGGCCGTGAGCTCGACGAGGAACGACGCCAGCGCCCCCTCGTTCCACCTGGCGAAGACCTCGCCGATCTCCGGCGCCGGCATGCCGAGCCCGCGCGACATGAGGTCGTACGCCTCGGCGATGAGCTGCATGTCGCCGTACTCGATGCCGTTGTGGACCATCTTCACGTAGTGGCCCGCGCCGTCGGGGCCGCAGTGGGTGACGCACGGGCCGCTCTCGGTCTTGGCGGCGATCGACTCGAGCACGGGCTTGAGCCGCTCCCACGCCTCGACCGTGCCGCCCGGCATGAGCGAGGGGCCGTGCCGCGCGCCCTCCTCGCCGCCCGAGACGCCCATGCCCACGAAGTTGATGCCCAGCTTCGCGAGGTCGGCCTCGCGCCGGCGGGTCTCGGTGAAGTGCGTGTTGCCGCCGTCGATGACGATGTCGCCCTTGTCGAGGATGGGCTTGAGCTGCTCGAGCACCGAGTCGACCGGCTTGCCCGCCATGATCATCATGAGGATGCGGCGGGGCTTCTCGAGGGCGCCCACGAGCTCGGCGAGCGACCTCGTGCCCGTGAGCGTGCGGCCCTTGTTGTCGGCGAGGAACTTGTCGGTCATCGGCTGCTCGAGGTTCCAGGCCGCGACCGAGAAGCCGTGATCGTTGATGTTGAGGGCCAGGTTGCGGCCCATGACGGCGAGGCCGATGACGCCGAACTCGGATTTTCCTTGGGTGGACATTGATGGCTCCTGAAGCGTTCGGGTCCCTAGGCGATCTGCCAGGGCGGATTGTGCGGCAACAGTTTCATGAACTCGTCGATGAGGCTCGTCTCGTAAGCCCCCGCGTACGTCTGGGAGAAGAACCTCCCGATCCCCTCGTCGACGAAGCGCTCCCAGGACCGCTCCTCGGCGCCGGGGTTGATCGGGTAGAAGAGCGCGCCCACGTCGCGGGCCGCCTTGAGGTCGCCGGGCGCGTCGCCCACCATGAGCACGTGGTCGGGGCCGTACTTGCCCTTGGCGGCGAGGGTGAGGTGCTCGGTCTTCGAGCCCATCTCCTGGCCGGCGATGAGCGCGACGTGCTTGTCGATGCCGTGCTCGGCCCACTCGCGCTCGAGCGCCTCGGCGGGCGTCGCCGAGACGACGAGCACGTCGGCCTGCTCGTTGAGCTTGGGCAGCGCGAGCCGCAGCCCGGGGAAGGGCGGCAGGTTGTGCACCGTCTCCTCGACGAACTTGTTGACGAGCTTCGACCAGGTCATGAGCTTGTCGAGCTCGACCTTGGCCTCGCCCGTCGCGGCGGCGGCGACCTCCTTGAGGCGCGCGTTCGAGAGGTTGCTGTCGCTCTTGACCCAGGCGCGCGTCGCCGCGAGCTCCGGCACCTTGACGCCCGCCAGCTTCACGCGCGGCATCTGCTTCAAGTGATCGAGCACGAAGAGGATGGCCTTGAAGCGGTTGCAGCCGCGGTTCTGCGAGTAGAGGTTCACGAAGTCCCAGGCCTCGTGCACCTGGCGCGACACGGCGGCCAGGCCGTACTCGCGCACGAGCGCGACGCTGAAGCAGTCGTTGTGCTTGACCTCCATCGAGTTGAAGGCGCACCCGTCGGAGTCGATGCCGACGAAGAACTTCTTGGTGGGCCGAAACTGCTTGAGCTTGAGCTGGGGGTCGTCTGGCGAGGGCTGCGAGGCCATGCGCGGGATCTCCTTGGGGCGAGCGGACAAGGTTCCGCGAGGTGGGCGCTCGGGTCAAGAGCGCCCCGCGGCGCGCGGCGTTTTGCGTCGCGGCCGACTCGCTATAAAAAGGGAGGCATGAAAGCCCCCGGACGCCGCCTGCTCGCGGTCCTGCTCTCCTCGCTCGGCTGCGCGCACACGGCGTCGCCGATCCAGATCCAGCGCCAACCCGACGACATCCTCCACCTCAGGTGCCAGACGCCGCTCGGAGACTGCCTCATCGCCGCCGAGAACGCCTGCAACCACCAGCGCTACGTCGTCCTCCGCGCCTTCGACGACCACAACCTCAAGGGCGACACGACGCTGCCCGACGACTTCCGCTCGAGCGAGGCCTACGTCCGCTGCGGCAACGCCGCCGGCTGGGGCCCGGAGAACCAGGCGCTGCGCGCGAACCCCCTCGACGCGACGCCGCCCTCGGCGGCGCCCGCCGCGCCGGCCCGCGCCTGCGTCCCGGGCGCGACCCAGGCCTGCGTCGGCCCGGGCGGCTGCGCCGGGGGCCAGTCCTGCGCGCCCGACGGCGCGTCCTTCGGGCCCTGCGACTGCGGCGCCTCGAGGCCGCGCTGACGCTCCTGGACGACCGCTTGCGCCGGATCCCGCTTGCATTACACTTGTAATGCGATGGCATCGCGGCAGGTCGTGGTTCGGATCCCTCCGGAGCTCGAGGCGGAGCTCGACCGGCACGTGTCCGAGACCAAGCGGAAGCGGTCGGACGTCCTTCGAGAGGCGCTGCGCTCCTACCTCGCCAAGGCGTCGGCGCCCGTTCGAGCGCACGCCGAGAACGTCTCGCACTTGATTGGGTCGCTCGAGACGCGTCGGCCGGCGCTCGCCGAGCGCTCCAGGCGCTACGTCCTGGAATCGCTCCGTCGTGGCCGGTGAGCTCCTGCTCGACACGAGCGCGCTCGTGAGCGTGCTCGATCGGAGTCAGTCGCACCATCGGCCCTGCAGCGCCTTCTTCAGGCGCTGGACCAGGCCCGTCCTGACGACGGAGGCGGTCGTCACCGAGGCGACGCACCTCCTCGGCCGGTTCGAGGGCGGCGCGTCGGCGGTGCTCCGCTTCGTTCTCGAGGGCGGGGCGGTCCTCGTTCCCGGCTCGACCGAGGCCCTGGCGCGCGCGGAGGCCATCTTGCGCAAGTACGCGGACCTCGCCCTCGACTACGCCGACGCGACCCTGGTGGTGCTCGCCGAGGAGGCCGGCACGGGGCACGTCTTCACGCTCGATCGCCGCGGCTTCGGCGCCCTTCGCTGGGGTCGAGACCGCCCGTTTCAGGTTCATCCTTGACGGCGCCGCCTCCGGGCGGGAATTCTAGGCGGCCGAGCGCAAGCCCCATGAGGATCGTCGACGCCAAGGTGATCGTCTGCAGCCCGGGCCGCAACTTCGTCACCCTCAAGATCACGACCGAGGACGGCGTCTCCGGCCTCGGCGACGCGACCCTCAACGGGCGCGAGCTCGCCGTCGTCGCGTACCTCGAGGAGCACGTCGTCCCGCTCATCATCGGGCGCGACGCGCGGCGCATCGAGGACACGTGGCACATGCTGTACAAGGGCGCCTACTGGCGCCGCGGGCCCGTGACGATGACGGCCATCAGCGCCGTCGACTGCTGCCTCTGGGACATCCAGGGCAAGGCGCTGGGCGTGCCCGTCTACCAGCTCCTCGGCGGGCGCTCGCGCGACGACGTCATGGTGTACGGCCACGCCAACGGCGCCGACATCGCGGACACGGTCGCCGCCGTCAAGAAGTACGTCGACCTCGGCTACAAGGCCGTGCGCGTGCAGTCGGGCATCCCGGGCTTGAAGGGCGTCTACGGCATCGGGCGCGGCACGATGCACTACGAGCCCGCCGAGCGCGGCCGCGTCCCCGAGTTCGAGTGGTCGTCGGAGCTCTACCTCGACTTCGCGCCCAAGCTCTTCGCGGCGGTGCGCAAGGAGGTGGGGCCGGCGCTGCACCTGCTCCACGACGTGCACCACCGCCTGACGCCCATCGAGGCGGCGCGGCTCGGCAAGGAGCTCGAGCCGTATCACCTGTTCTGGATGGAGGACCCGACGCCGGCCGAGCTGCAGGACAACCTGCGCCTCATCCGCCAGCACACGACGACGCCCATCGCCATCGGCGAGGTCTTCAACACGATCTACGACGCCGAGGCCATCCTGCGCGGCCAGCTCATCGATTACCTGCGCACGGCCGTCGTGCACGGCGGCGGCCTCACGCACCTGCGCAAGATCGCCAACATGGCCGAGGTGTACAACGTCAAGACGGGCGCGCACGGCGCCACGGACATGAGCCCCGTGTGCCTCGCGGCGTCGCTGCACTTCGACCTCGCGATCCACAACTTCGGGATCCAGGAGTACATGCGCCACAGCGAGGACACCGATCGCGTGTTCCCGCACGCGTACACGTTCGCGAACGGCGCGCTCCACCCGGGCGACCAGCCCGGCCTCGGCGTCGACCTCGACGAGACGCTCGCCGCGCACTTCCCCTACGAGCGCGCCTCCCTTCCCATCGCCCGCAAGCTCGACGGCACCGTGCACAGCTGGTGATCGCGCCCCCCCCCGAACACTCAACGAGGTAAGACATGCCCTTGAACATCAAGCCCAAAGCCAACTGCCGCTTCGACCTGGTCTCGCTCGGCGAGATCATGCTGCGCCTCGATCCGGGCGACGGCCGCGTCACGACGGCGCGCAGCTTCCAGGCTTGGGAGGGCGGCGGCGAGTACAACGTCGCGCGCGGCTTGAAGCGCTGCTTCGGCCTCGACACGGCCGTCGTGACCGCGTTCGCCGACAACCCGGTCGGCCGCCTCATCCAGGACTTCATCTACCAGGGCGGCGTCGACCAGTCGTACGTCAAGTGGGTGAAGTACGACGGCATCGGCCGCAGCGTGCGCAACGGCCTCAACTTCACGGAGCGCGGCTTCGGCATCCGCGGCGCCGTCGGCTGCTCGGACCGCGGCAACACGGCGGCCAGCCAGATGAAGCCCGGCGAGATCGACTGGGAGAAGCTCTTCGGCAAGGACGGCGTGCGCTGGCTGCACACGGGCGGCATCTACGCCGCGCTCTCCGAGTCGACGTCGGCCGTGGCCGAGGAGGCCATGAAGGCCGCCAAGAAGCACGGCACGATCGTGTCGTACGATCTCAACTACCGGGACTCGCTGTGGAAGGGCATCGGCGGCCAGGCCCGCGCGCGCGAGGTGAACCGCGGCCTCGCCAGGTACGTCGACGTGATGCTCGGCAACGAGGAGGACTTCACGGCGGCGCTCGGCTTCGAGGTCGAGGGCGCCTCCGCCGACCTCTCGCACCACGACGTCTCCGCCTTCCAGAAGATGATCGAGCGGGCGCGCGCCGAGTTCCCGAACTTCAGCGTCGTGGCCACGACCCTGCGCAACGCCAAGACGGCGACCGTCAACGACTGGAGCGCCATCTGCTACGCCGACGGCAAGCTCTACGAGTCGATCGCGCGCCCCGACCTCGAGATCTTCGACCGCGTGGGCGGCGGCGACTCCTTCGCCTCGGGCCTCGTCTACGGCTTCCTGGCCGGCAAGGGCCCGCAGTGGGCCGTCGACTGCGGCGCCGCCCACGGCGCGCTCGCCATGACGACGCCCGGCGACACCTCGATGGCCACGCTCGCCGAGGTCGAGAAGGCCATGAAGGGCGGCGGCGCGCGCGTCGACCGATAAAAGCCGCGCGCGCCGGCCCGCGGTGCGCGTCTGGCCCGCTCCCTGGCGGCGGCGCAGTTGGGGCGCTCACAATTCCTGCGGCGCGCTCCGCGAAAAGCTACGCACAGTTCGCGCTTCGGAAACCCGAGCTTGACCGATCCTCTGCCACTCTGGCCGCGAGGTTACAGGTGGCGGAACCCACGATCGCCGAGCTGACGAAGGAGCTCGCGGACACGAAGCAGCTCGTGCTCGCGGGCCAGACCGCGCTCAACATCGTGTGGACGCTCGTCACGGGCTTCCTCGTGATGTTCATGCAGGCGGGGTTCGCCCTCGTCGAGACGGGCCTCACGCGGGCGAAGAACGTCGCGCACACGATGGGGATGAACTTCCTCGTCTACTCGATCGGCGTGCTCGGGTACTGGGTCATGGGCTTCGCGCTGCAGATGGGCGGCGTGGGGCCGCTCTCGACCTTCGGCAACGATCCGACGCTGGCGCGCGAGTTCGTCGTCTCGATCGGCGGCCACGACTTCGGGCTCTTCGGGATGCACGGCTTCTTCCTCTCGCCCGCCGTGTACACGGCGCCCGTCGCGGCGCTGTTCCTCTTCCAGATGGTCTTCATGGACACGGCGGCGACCATCCCGACCGGCGCCATGGCCGAGCGCTGGCGCTTCTCGTCGTTCGTGGCCTTCAGCTTCGGTCTCGCCGCGATCATGTACCCCATCTTCGGGAACTGGGTCTGGGGCGGTGGCTGGCTCTCGCAGCTCGGCAAGAACTTCGGCCTCGGGCACGGGCACGTCGACTTCGCGGGCAGCTCGGTCGTGCACATGGTGGGCGGCGTGGCGGCCCTCACGGGCGCGAAGATGCTCGGCCCGCGCATCGGCAAGTACGGGCTCGACGGCAAGCCGCGCCCGATCCCCGCCCACAACGTCCCGATGGTCGTCCTCGGGACCTTCATCCTCGCGTTCGGTTGGTTCGGCTTCAACCCCGGTTCGACCCTGTCGGGCACCGACACGCGCATCGCCGTCATCGCCGTCAACACGATGCTCGCCTCCGCCGCTGGCGCCTTCGGCGCGTACGCGTACCTCAAGGTGCGCTTCGGGACGCCGGACGTCAGCATGCTCTGCAACGGCATGCTCGCCGGCCTGGTGGCCATCACGGCGCCCTGCGCGTTCGTGACGGCCCCCTGCGCGGTGTTCATCGGGCTCGTCGCGGGCATGCTCGTCGTCGTCTCTGCGCTCTTCATCGAGGGGACGCTCAAGATCGACGATCCGGTGGGCGCGTCGTCCGTGCACGGGACGTGCGGCGCGTGGGGCGTGATCTCGCTCGGCCTCTTCGCGGACGGTCGTTACGGGGACGGCTGGAACGGCGTCGCCGGTCCCGTGCGCGGGCTCCTCTACGGCGACGGCGGCCAGCTCGTCGCGGAGCTCATCGGCGTCCTCACCTGCGTCGCCTGGGTCGGCGCGATGACGTTCTTGATCTTCAAGGTGGTCGGCCTCTTCACGGGGGCCCGCGCGCACGCGGAGGACGAGCGCGTCGGGCTCGATGTCCCCGAGATGGGCATCGAGGGCTACGCCACGGAGGTGGGTGAGTGAGCACGGCGAAGCACGACGCGCCGTCGACGCCCGAGCCTGCGCCGGGCTTTCACGCCGAGCTGCAGGGCGCGAGCCTGTGGGACCTCGTCCAGATGGAGTGCCTGGCGCGCTCGCGGCTCGTCGTCGAGGTCACGGGCGAGGGGGGGGTGGGGTACCTCTACTTCGACGCGGGTCGCGTCGTGCACGCCTCGACCGAGCGGCATCGTGGCCAGGCGGCCGCGCTCGAGATCCTGGGCTGGACGCAGGGCACCTTCCAGCCCGCCCGCCGCAGCTGGCCCATCGCGCCGACGATCGAGATGTCGCACGAAGCCCTGCTGCTGCACGCGGCCAAGCACCGCGACGAGCAGGGCGCCTCGAACCTGGTCGCCTTCCCGATCCGGTCCGTCGACGGCGCGGCCGACGCCGCACTCGAGGACATCGAGCTGCTCGAGCTGGACCACGAAGAAGAAGTGACCGGGGTGGCGGCGCCGCCGCCGACCGGGCAGGAGGAGGGCACGATGAGCGTACGCAACCCCAACGTCGACGAGACCGCCGCGGGCGCGCTCACGCCACGCGCCGAGAGCGGCGCCGATTTCCCGGTCATGGTGCGCCTGTCCTCGCAAGGCGCCGTGCTGCGCAACAAGGGCGCCAGCGAGGAGGTGGCCGAGGCGACCGCCTACGCCCATCGCCTCGTGCAGCTCACGGGCGAGCTGCTCGGGCTCGAGGAGTTCGTGGCGCTCGAGTGCGTCTTCGGGGGCGAGCGCTTCATCTTGTTCACCGAGAGCGGCGGCGACGTCGTCGCGCTGCGCCCGCGGCCCGAGCTCAACCTGCAGCCGTTGCGCGAGAGGCTCGGGCTGTGACGGGCGCCGGATCGAGCGAGCTCCTCGCGAGCCTCGGCACCCTCAAGGACGTCGCGGGCATCATGGGCAGCTTCGTGCTCACCGAGCAGGGCCGCCTCGTCGCGCGCGAGATCCCCCCGCTCTTCGACGACGCGGCGCTCGCCGAGGCAGGGGGGCGGCTCACGCGCCTGCGCGAGACCTTCGCCACCGTCGGAGATCGCCTCGAGGTCGCCGTCGTCCGCTTCCGCGATCACAAGCTCTACCTGAAGGCATTGGGCGGCGGCATGCTCTGCATCGTCGCCGAGGCCGGCGTCAACATGCCCGCGCTTCGCATGGCCGCCAACCTCGTGGGCCGGCGCATCGTGCCCGCGCTCGAGCGCGCGGCCCTCGAGTTGCCGCCGCCCGCCGCGCCGCCTGCCGCGCCGCCGCGCCGTCCTCGTCGATCACCGTGACCGCGCCCAGGCAAATCCCGACGCGCTCGCTGCCGACGTAGCCGCGAATC
>DASZWW010000226.1:0-2435 GCA_035546175.1 Polyangia bacterium | reverse complement strand
GCCCGCCCGCGCGCCGCCGCCCCCGTCCCTCTTCGAGCCGCCGCCGTGCCCGCCGCACGCGCCCGCGCCGACGAGCGCGCCCGCGGCGGCCGCCGCGACGACGAGGAGGCGAGACATCGCGCTCATTCGTACCACGACCTCGCGCGGCGGCGAGGCGCCGCGCCCTCGCTCAACGCGCGGGGCGCGCGCAGCGGAAGCCGAAGAACGAGTCGCGCTCGCTCGGCGTGCCCCACGAGCGCGCGCCCGCGAGCAGGGTGTTCGCCGGCGTCTTCGACCCGCCGCCCCGCGCGATGCGATACGTCCCGCCCGCGACGGCGGCGCAGTCGACGCAGGGCTCGGCGTAGTCCTGCATCCAGTCGAGGTTCCACTCCCAGACGTTCCCGGCGAGATCGGCCTGACCCCAGCGGCCGTCGCCGGCGGGGGAGCGCGAGCCCACGGGCGCGAGGGCGCAGCTGCCGCCGCAGTAGACCGCGTCGCCGTCGTCGATGGCCGCTGACGAGGGCGGCGACGACCAGGGGTAGACGCGTTGCTCGTCGCCGCCGGCCGCCGCGAAGTTCCACTCGGCCTCGGTGGGCAGGAAGCCGCCGTCCCACGCGCAGAAGGCGAAGGCCTCGAACCAGCTGACGCAGTTCATGGGCAGGTCCTCGTGCGCGCCCGGCGCGTCGGTCCAGCTCTCGCCGCCGCAGGCGAGCGCCGCCGCGAGCGCGCCCGCCTCGACGAGAGCGCCGTCCCACGCCGGGTCCCAGCCGCTCCCCGCGATGAGCGCGTGCGCGCCGGCGCCGGCCTGGGGCGGCGCCGCGCGCGTGCCCTGCCCCGCGGCGACGAAGGCCCGGAAGCGTCCCACCGTCACGAGGTAGGCGTCGAGGCGAAAGGCGCTGACCGTCGCCTCGGCGGCGGTCGCGTCCGTGAGCGTCACGCCGTCCCAGCTGCGCTTGAACGTCCCGCCCGGCACGTCGCCGCTCGCGCAGCACGGGCGATCGCCCGTCGCCCCGCAGGTCGGCGCGAGGGCGCGGCAGCTCGGGGGCTCGTCCGCGGCGGGCGAGGCCGCGGCGCCGCAGCCGGCGAGCAGCGACACGAGCGCGAGGACGCCTCTCGAGCCGCGCGCGCTCACTCGACCCGCACGTCGTCGACGGCCATCACGATGGTCTGCGCCGGCGTCCCGCAGCCCCCGTCCCCGGAGTACCCGGGCTCCTGGAGGATCTCGAGCGAGACCTCACCGATCGCGCCCGTCGGCAGCGGGATCTCGGTGGTGCCGACGGCGCTCTGCCAGACGCCGCCCGCCGGCGCGAGCGTGAAGGTGTCGGCGAGGACGTCGGTCGTCGCCTGGATCTCCTGGCCCACGGCGCCGACGAGGATGACGCCGCGAAACGCTCCGTCGCCGGAGGCGACGTCGGGCTCGTTCGGCGCGAAGAGGCGCGTGTCGAAGCGCACGACCGTGTCGCCCGGCGACACCGCCAGGCGCAGCGTGATCTTCGCGCCGACCTGGTAGGAGAGGAAGGTGTCGACGTTCCCGACGAGCAGGCTCGTCGTGCCCGCGACGGCCGCGAGCGGGCCGCCCGCGAGCACGCCACCGCCCGCGTACGTCGTGCCCGTGACCGCCTCGAACCCGTCCTCGGGCTGGAGCGGCGGCGCCGGGGGCGTCGTCTCGGTGGGCGGCGTCGCGAAGGCGGGCGCGTTCCCCGCGAGATCCTTCGCGCCGGTGAGCTCGACCTCGTAGACCTCGTTCCAGCGCAGCATGACCTGCGTGGGCGTGGTGAAGGCGATGAAGGGCTCGGTCGGATCGTCGTCGAGGTACGCCGGCGTGAACGGGATCCGATCGCCGCTCGCCTTCCCCACGAAGGTCATCGAGGCCCCGGGCGCCAGCGGCTCCGAGAGCCGCGGGAATAGCTGATAGAGCGGATCGATCGTTCCCGCCGCCGGGTTCAGGGTCGGCGGCGTGACGTCGGGCCCGCCGGCGAGCGTGAACGTGGCCGGCGCCTGCGCGAGGACCGGTCCCATCTGGGCCGTGACCTGACCCGCCGCGTGGCCCTGGAGCAGGCCGCTCGACCCGACGGTGAACGTCAGGGTCTGGAGGTCGATCGTGGCGGCCCCCTCGCAGCTGCCGGTGAAGGGGAGGTTGACGAAGTTGTCCGAGTCGCAGCGGAAGGCCGCGCCGTCCGGCGTGACCTGGTTCGAGGCGCCGTTCGCGACGATGAGCTCGGCGCGCTCGCGCGACCAGGCCATCGGGAAGCGCACCGTCGTCGGCAAGCTCGCCCAGGCGGCGGCCTGGCCCGCGGGCGGCGTCACCACCATCGTCGCCGTCACGTCGAAGGAGAGCCAGCCCGGCGGAGGCGCGTCCTGCGTCGGCAGATCGGCGGTGCCTCCGTCCTTCGCGCCCGCGCCCGCGCCTCCCGCGGCGTCGACCGCCGGCGCGCCGCCCGCTCCCCCGCGACCGG
>DASZWW010000225.1:0-3085 GCA_035546175.1 Polyangia bacterium | reverse complement strand
GATCGTCACGCTCTTTCTCGTCTGAGCCTTGACGAGCGCGCGCGCGGTACCCATGGCCTAGCTGATGCTCCCGTCGGGCGCCGCCTTCAAGGTCCTGGTCCTCGGCGCGTCGTGGCTGCTGTGGCTCGCCGGCCTCGCGCTCACCATCTGCGCCGCGGGCAGGCGTCGCGAACGCTGACGAGGTACGGCGGCGTGCCGCGGGCCGCGTCGGGCGCCACCGGCAGGTAACACCGCAGGGCGCGACGCCGCTGTGGAGGCCGCGGACGCCGACGGCACGGCCCTTGCGACAACGTTCGGCGACTCACATGAGCGCCGAGATCGAAAGCCTAGTCGGAAGCCCCGCAGCTGCCCCAGAGGGCGGCGAGCGCGGCGACGTCGCCGTCGTTCGGCTCGACGTCGAGGTTGCCGGGGTTCATGACGGACGGCCGGTCGGTCACGTGCACGAGGCCGAAGGCGTGGCCGACCTCGTGCGCGATCGTCACCGTGAGGGGACGCGCCGTCAGATCGTCGTTGATGAGCACCTCGCCGGTCGGATCGTAGTAGCCGTGCGAGAGGGCCACCGCCGGCTGGAACTCGACGGGCAACGTGGGGGGCGCGGCGCCCGACGCGTCGACCGCTGGTGCTGCGGGCGCCTCGCTGACGCTGAGCTGCGCCCGCGCGGCCCCGTTCCAGAGGTCCGCGGCGGCGTGGACGCCGCCGGCGCGGTCGGCGCTCGTCCCGGCGCCGACGACGAGCGCCAGGGGATGGCACGGGTCGAAGCGCACGGCGCCGACGATGGCGTCCGATGAGGAGCCGCCGCACGCGCCGACGAGCGGGAGGGTGAGGGACGCCAGCAGGGTCACGACGGGGCTCGACAGGTGTTTCACGGGAGCCACATAGCGTAACCGAACGTAGACGGATCGCACGCGCATTCCGCACGGCGCGGCCCGCGGGCGGCGAGAGGGAAACCAAACGAGAGGGGTTGGTCATGAAACGTCCGACGATGATGATGGTGGCGGCCGTAGCGACGCTGGGGACGGCGGCGGCCGCGAGAGCGCAAGCCCCGGAGACGGCACCGGCGCCGGCGCCGGTGCCGCCGACGATTCCCAACAACTCCGACCCCGTGTCGCCCGAGGAGCCGGTCGTGCCCGGGACGGTGCCGTCGATGGCGACGCCTGAGGCCCTGCCGCCGCCCGCGCCCATGCCGGTCACGCCCGCGCCCGTCGCGACGCCCTACGAGGTCGAGGGCGTCCCGCGCGGATACCCCGTGTGGATCTCGAAGATGGGCTCGGCGGTCATGCTGGGCGGCGGCTTCGAGGACTTCACGCAGTCCGCGCCCAAGTCCCAGACCAACGGCGGCGGCTCGTGGGATCTGCGGCTCGCCGCGGGCACCCGTCAGTTCGTCGGGCTCGAGGCCGCTTACGTCGGCGCCGCGCGCAGCGTGAACGCTCTCGGCTTCAACACCAACACGACGCTCGTGTCCAACGGGGTCGAGGGCCTCTTCCGCCTCAACGTGCCGGTCGCGGCGGGCCCCCTTCTGCTCGAGCCGTTCGGGTTCGTCGGCCTCGGGTGGCAGCACTACTACCTGTCGAAGTCGGTCACGACGGCCGACGTCACGCGCAGCGACGACGTCATGTCGATGCCCTACGGCGCCGGCTTCATGATGGCCTACGGCATGTTCATGCTCGACGCGCGCGTCCAGTGGCGCGAGACCTACTACAACGACATGTTCCGCGCCGAGGGCAGCAAGCTCAACACGTGGGGCGCGGGTGGCAACATCGGCGTCGAGTTCTAGGCGCTGGTCGAGCGCCGTCACGCGGGGGAGCAACGCGCTCGACCTCGAGGCGGGCGTGTTCAAGAAGAGCCCGCGCGCGATGGCGCTCTCGCTCAAGCGGTCGGCGGAGCGGAGCAAGCGGCGCAAGTCGTCGCCGTACCGCTCGGCGATGTCGATGCTGACGTTCTTCGAGAACCGGGCCGGGCGCGGGCTGTCGGCCGAACGGCGGCGCGCCATTCACCGCGCGAAGGACGAGTTGCGCGCGCTCTACGGCCGGCCGCGGAGAGCGCGATCATCCAAGGGAGGTGGGAGATGAGGCGACTGGAGACGATGGGCATGGTGGGGTTGGGCCTGACGATGACGCTCGCGGGCGTCGCGGGCGCGCAGACGGTGCCGAGGCGGGACACGATGGCGTGCGTCGGCGTGCCGGAGATCGCCGCCAACGGCGCGCCGCTCACGGACCCGGACGACGTGCGCGCCGTCCAGGAGATCAAGCCGGATCAGCCGGTCTCCGAGACCGAGACGGTGATCCCGCGCGGCGGCGCGCGCATCCTGCTGCGGGCCGAGCCGGGCATGACCGCCGAGTGGCTGCAGCGCATCGCCGAGTGCCACATGGCCAAGGTCGCCGTGGCGGTCCCGGGCACGCTCTCGACGTCACCGCTCGACGTCCGGGGCGCGCTCGTGTCCGTGCAGTCGACGGGCGATGGGTTCTCCGTCGACATCACGTCGCCCGACGTGAAGACCGCGCGCGAGATCCTCACGCGCGCGCGGGCCATCAAGCCGCTGCAACCCATTCACTGAGTCGAGCGCGCGAGGGGCGGCAGCCACGGGCCGAGGCGCTCGCGGGTCCACGGCGCCGGCGCGCCCGGCGGCGCGAGGTGGTAGCGGTAGAGCTCGACCCGCACGTGCCGCGGCGGCGCGCCCGGGAGCGGATCCCAGGCGAAGAGCCCGAGCACGTCGCGGTCGCCCTCGAGGAGCTTGGCGACCAGATCGATGACCCACGGGTACTCGCTCGGGCTGCCCATGGCCGCGAACCAGAGCAGCCAGTCGAGGCGCCGGTGGTACGGGCTCATCCAGCAGGGCCGGCGCGCGGGATCGGCCGGCTGGCAGCGCGGCTGGTAGGCCGTCCAGCGCGTCTCGGGCGTCACCTCCTGGTCGCGCGTGCCCTCGATCACGAGCTGCAGGCGCTCGCGCCCCACGCTGCCGAACGCCCCGTAGGTGTTCACGAGCGGCACGGCCGTGAACGAGGTGTTCATGACCTGGCGGCCCGAGATCAGGTTGGCGACGGGCGCGACGCTGAGGACGGCGACGAGCAGCGCCGCCGCCGCCACG
>DASZWW010000224.1:0-17238 GCA_035546175.1 Polyangia bacterium | reverse complement strand
CGTCGGGCGGCGCGGGCAGCGGGGCGGCCGGCTCGACGGCGGGCGCCGGGGGCTCGAGCACCGACGGCGGCGCGGGCACGGGCGGCGGCAACAAGGACGGCTCGTCGGGCGTGCTGGGCGACGGGCCCGTCACGACGGCGGGCTGCGCGAACCACAACTACCAGCTCTGCATCGACTTCGAGAACGGCATCGACACGGCGGTCTGGAGCGGCGGCACGCCGAACGCGATCGTCACGAGCGACGCCGCGCACGGCACGCACTCGTATCGGCTCTACACCGACTGCACGGGCGCGATGTGCGAGGCGAAGGGCGGCCGCCTGCTGAGCAAGACCGTCGGGACCATCAAGAACCAGGTGTGGGCGCGCTTCTACATCCACTTCAAGCCGGGCGCGCCCGGCGGCCACGGCAACATCATCGCGGCCTACGACACCTCGGGCAGCTGGTACGAGCTCGGCTACCAGTTCGACGGCATGATGGGCGTGTGGCACGGCGGCGGCGGCGAGAACCCGCTGCGCAGCATGCCGCTCATCGAGGACCGCTGGTACTGCGTCGAGGCCTACTTCGACGGCACCGCCGTGGGCATGGCGCCGCGTTGGTTCATCGACGGCTCGGAGGCGCAGTACTACATGCCGGGCGGCGGGCCGAAGATCGCCGGCGCGACGCAGTTCACGCGCATGGAGGCCGGCTTCACGCCGTACGCCGGCCTTCAGCTCAAGATGCCCGACGGCAAGGGCGACCAGACCGACACGCGCGTCCTCAGCGACCTGTGGATCGACGACGTCGCCTTCGACACGCAGCGCATCGGCTGCATCGAATGACGCCGCGCTGAGCGGCGGGGCCGATTTGGAATTCGGGCCGGGGCAGGGTATCTAAGACCCTCGATTCATGCAGGACAGGCTCTCCGTCTCCGAGATCTACAAGGGGCGCAACGTCTTCATCCTGGGGAGCACCGGCTTCGTGGGCAAGGTGCTGCTGGGGATGCTGCTGGACCGGTTCCCCCAGGTCGGGCGCGCCTACGTCATGGTGCGCCGCGGGTCGGGCACCGACGCCGAGACGCGCTTCTGGCAGAGCGTCGTGACCTCGCCCGTGTTCGATCCGCTGCGCGCCAAGCACGGCGGCCCGGACGGCCTGCGCGCGTTCCTCGAGAAGAAGGTCGTGGTCGTCGACGGCGACATCACGGAGCCGAACCTGGGCCTCGCCGAGGAGGCCGCCGAGCGCGTCGCCAAGGACATCGACGTCCTCATCAACTCGTCGGGGCGCGTGACGTTCAACCCGCCGCTCGAGTCGGCGCTGCGCACGAACGTCGAGGGCACGAAGAACGTCATCGCCTTCGCGAAGCGCATGCGGCGCCCGGCCCTCATCCACACGAGCACCTGCTTCGTGGCCGGCAACCGCTCGGGCGAGGTCTGGGAGGACGAGGAGCTCGACGGCTACTTCCCTCGCCGCAAGGAGCTCGCGGGCACGAGGTTCTCCGTCGAGCAGGAGATGGCCGACAACGCCCTCGGCGCGGCGCGCATCCGGCAGCTCGCCGACGACGCGCAGGTCCTCGCCAAGCTGCGCCAGGAGGCGCGCGACCGCCTGCGCGACGAGAACCGCGACCCCGACGACGAGGGCGCGCTCAAGCTCGCCGTCGCTCGCGCGCGCAAGGAGTGGATCCGCGAGCAGATGACTCAGCAGGGCATCGAGCGCGCCGCCAAGTGGGGCTGGCCCAACATCTATACCTACACGAAGAGCATGGGCGACCAGCTCGTCGCCCGCGAGACGGGGATCTTCCGGTCGATCGTGCGGCCGGCGATCGTCGAGAGCGCCGTGGCGTACCCGTTCCCCGGGTGGAACGAGGGCTTCACGACCTCGGCGCCGCTCGTCTACCTGGCGCTCAAGGGGCAGAACCTCCTGCCCGTGAACCCGAAGCTCATCCTCGACGTCGTTCCCGTCGACCACGTGTGCGCGGGCATGCTCATGGCGGCGGCCGCCGCCTGCGTCGAGCAGCCGCCGCTCGTCTTCCAGCTGTCGAGCGGCGATCTCAACCCGCTGCACATGGACCGCGTCACGACGCTGACCGGGCTCTACAAGCGCAAGCGCTTCCAGGACAAGGAGACGGGCAACAAGCTCCTCAACGAGCTCGTCGCGCGCATGGAGTTTCGCCCCGTCACGCAGGAGCACTACGAGCAGCAGTCGCTGCCCATGCTCAACAAGCTCGCGCGCACGGGCTCGGACGCCCTGGCGCGCATCCGGCCGCGCTGGGGCGCGGGGCGCTTCACGGAGATCGTCGATCGCATCAAGAAGGGCTTCGACGAGGTCGAGCGCGTCACCCAGGAGGCCACCAAGAACATCGAGCTCTTCCGGCCCTTCATCTTCGAGAACGCCTACGTGCTGCGCGCCGACAACGCGCGGGCGCTCTTCGACCGCCTGCCGCCCGAGGACCAGAGGCTCGTGCCGTGGGGGCCGCAGCACCTCGACTGGTTCGACTACTGGATGAACATCCACTTCCCGGGCCTGCAGAAGTGGGTGCTGCCCGAGCTCGACCAGACCTACGCGCCCAAGCCCAAGCAGGTCTACAGCTACCACGACCTGCTCGAGCTGTTCGACACGACGACGAAGCTGCACGCGACGCGCCCGGCGCTGCGCATGGAGCGCGCCAAGCGCGAGGAGCTCTACAGCTACGCCGACCTGCAGGAGCTCGCGGCGCGCGTCGGCGTCTTCCTGCTCGGCGAGGAGGTGCCCGCCGGCGCGCGCGTCATGCTCGTCGCGAAGAACGCCCCCGAGTGGTCGATGGCCTTCTTCGGCATCCTCAAGGTGGGCGGCGTCGCCGTGCCCGTGTCGAACGACTCGACGACCGCCGAGATCGTCAACCTCGCGCGCGCCTCGGGCGCCGTGGGCGTGCTCATCGGCGACGACCTGCTCGACAAGCGCTCGAACCTCGAGAAGGCCATCGCCGAGGCGGGCCTGTCCATGAAGGTCTGGCCCTTCTCGCGCGCCTTCGAGCTGCCCGACCTGGCCGTCGAGCAGCAACGGCTGCCCTCGCTGCACAAGAAGAGCAGCCCGGACGGGCTGGCGTCGGTGATCTTCACGTCCGGCACGACCGGCAAGCCCAAGGGCGTCATGCTGACGCACCGGAACCTGACGTTCATGGTCTCCGAGCTCTCGAAGATCTTCGAGTTCGGCGTCAATGACGGCATGCTCTCCGTGCTGCCGCTCCACCACGCCTTCGAGTTCGCGACGGGCCTGCTCGTTCCCCTCGCGCACGGCGCGCAGATCACCTACCTCACCGAGCTCACGGGCGAGGCCATCGGCAGCGCCCTCAAGAAGGGCCGCGTGACCGCCATCGTGGGCGTGCCGGCGCTCTGGGACCTCATGCGGCGCCGCCTCATGCAGCGCTTCTCCGAGAAGGCGCCGGCCCTCGAGACCTTCATGAAGGGCCTCATGGCCGCCAACTACGAGCTGCGCACGCGCACGAAGATCGATCTCGGCGTGCTGGCCTTCCTGCCCATCCACGAGGGCTTCGGCGGGCGCATCCGGTACCTCATCTCGGGCGGCTCGGCGCTGCCGCCCGACGTGCTCAAGGCCTTCCACGGCCTCGGCTTCAACTTCTTCGAGGGCTACGGCCTCACGGAGACGGCCCCCGTGCTCACGGTGACCTCGCCCAAGGACAACCCCATCGCCGGCTCGGTGGGCAAGCCGCTGCAGGGGATCGAGGTCAAGATCGCGGAGCCCGATCCCGCGACGGGCGTCGGCGAGGTCATCGCGCGCGGCCGCAACGTCATGGCCGGCTACTGGGAGGACGAGGCGGCGACGAACGCGACGATCAAGGACGGCTGGTTCCACACGGGCGATCTCGGGCGCTTCGACGAGGAGGGGAACCTCTACATCGTCGGGCGCTCGAAGGAGATCATCATCGACGCCAACGGCAAGAACGTGTACCCGGACGAGGTCGAGGACCTCTACCGTGACTCGCCGTTCATCAAGCACCTCTCCGTGGTCGGCCTGCCCGACGAGCGCGGCGAGGAGGTCGCCTGCGCCGTCGTCGCGAACTACGAGCACGACGCCATGCTCGCGCGCGCGGAGGTCGTGGCCCGCATCGAGGAGCACTTCCGCAAGGTCTCGGCCGAGCTGCCGTTCTGGAAGCGCGTCAAGGTCATGCAGATCTGGGAGGGCGACGACCTCCCCCGCTCGGCGAAGCGCTCGGTCAAGCGGCGCGAGGTCGTGGCCGTCATGCAGAGCAATCGCCGGAAGGCCGAGGAGACCTCGGGCGCGCTCGTGGCGGCCGTGCGGCCCGACGAGGCCTCGGTGGGCTGGCTGCTCGACACGCTCGCGACGGTGTCCGGCAAGCGCCGCGCCGAGGTCGCGCTCGCCAGCCGCTTCGATCAGCTCGGCTTCGACAGCCTCATGTACGCCGAGCTGGCCAGCGCCTTCGAGAGCGCCAACGTCACGCTGCCCGAGGGCGTGGACGTCACGACGCTGACGACGGTCGCCGAGCTGCACGAGCTGCTCGCGCGCGGTCACCTCGTCGGGGGACGGGCGCGCGCCCAGGCCGCCGACGACGCCGCGAAGGACGGCGAGCTGCGCGTGCCGGACTTCGTCGCCCGCGCCGGGAAGCGCGCGCTCGCGCTCGGCCAGAGGCTGCTCTACCAGGGCGCGCTCGACACGACGGTCAAGGGCGGCAACCACGTCCCCCAGCACACGAACTTCATCGTCGCGGCGAACCACTGCTCTCACCTCGACATGGGGGTCATCAAGATCGCCCTCGGCGACGCGGGCAAGGACCTCACCTCGCTCGCCGCGGCCGACTACTTCTTCCGCAACAAGTACCGGCGCGCCTTCTTCAAGCACTTCACGAACCTCGTGCCCATGGAGCGCTCGGGCTCGATCAGGAAGTCGATGGACAGGGCGGAGCAGGTGCTGCGCGGCGGCCACAGCATGGTCGTGTTCCCGGAGGGCACGCGCTCGCTCACCGGCGAGATGACCGACTTCCTTCCCAGCCTCGGCTACCTGGCGCTGCGCGCGGGCATCGGCGTCCTGCCCGCCCACATCACCGGCGCGCACGAGGCGCTGCCCAAGGGCGCCGCCGTGCCGCGCGCGCGCGACCTGGGCGTCACCTTCGGACCGTTTCTCTCCGAGGAGTGGCTGGCCGAGCTCACGAAGGGCCTGCCGCAGCAGGAGGCGTGGCGCCTCGTGGCGGCCTTCACGCAGCGGGTCATCGAGAACCTGCGCGACGGCGTCGCGACGCCCCTCGACGCCGAGGGAGCGCGCGCCGCCTGGGACGGTGAGGCGCAGAAGCTGGGGGTGGTCACCGCGCGCTCCCGGACGCCGAAGCGCCGCTTCCTGAGGTCGGTCTCGTGAAGACGCTCATCACGGGCGGCACGGGCTTCCTCGGCTCGCACCTCGTGAGCGGCCTCGCGCGCTCCTCGCGCGGCCCCGCGCGCCACCTGCGCGTCCTCGTGCAGAGCGAGCCGCCGGCCTGGCTGCGCGAGCTCGGCGTCGAGATCGTCAAGGGCTCCGTCAGCAAGCCCGACGACCTGGCGCGCGCGGTCGCCGGCGTCGATCGCGTCTACCACCTGGCGGGCATGGTCTCGCACAGGCCCTCGGACGGGCACCGCATGTACGCCGTCCACGTCGAAGGCACGCGCCACCTCTGCGAGGCCGCCGTCGCCGCAGGCTGCAAGCGCATCGTCATGTCCTCGACGAGCGGCACCATCGCGGCGTCGACGCGCGCCGACGACATGCCCGACGAGGGCTCGACGGCGCCGCTCGAGGTGATCGCGCGCTGGCCCTATTACACGAGCAAGCTCTATCAGGAGGAGACGGCGCGCCGCGTGTGCGCGGACAAGGTCGAGCTCGTCACGGTCAACCCGAGCCTCCTGCTCGGGCCCGGGGACGATCGCCTGAGCTCGACGCGCCCCATCCTGCAGTTCCTCTCGCGCGAGATCCTGATGACGCCGCCGGGCGGGCTCAACTTCGTCGACGCGCGCGACGTCGCCGCGTTGCTGCCGGTGGCGATGGACCGCGGCACGCCGGGCGAGCGCTACCTCGTGGGCGGCTACAACTGGAGCTTCGAGGAGCTGTTCGGGCGCCTCGAGCGCCTCACGAAGGTGGCGGCGCCGCGGCTGAGGTCACGGGGGCCGCTGCCTCTGCTGGCGACGCGCGCGCAGGCGGCCCTCTACCGGCACTGGGGCCGGCGCGTGCCCGTCGAGCCCCAGAGCGTCGAGATGGCCGAGCACTTCTGGTACTTCGACTCGGGCAAGGCGGCGCGCGAGCTCGGCTTCGAGCCGCGCGACGCGACGGACACGTTGTTCGACACCGTGAAGTACATCCGCGAGCACCTGCTCTCGAACGACGCGTTCAGCAAGCCCGCGCGCGCCGCCGGGGCGAGCGCTTGAAGGGCCTGGCCCTGGCCGTCGCCGTCATCGCGGGAGCGGCCGCGCTCTCGGCGCTGCTCGCCGCCGGGTGCGCGACGGCGCCCCTCGAGGGCGACGAGCGGCCCCTCGACTACACGCCGGACGGCGGCTGGGCGAAGTACGTCCCCACCACGGGCCCGAACTACGGGCCGAACCCGGCGGCCGCCGCGGCCGGCGGGGTGCAGCTCGATCCGGTCGTGCCGGTCGGCTACTCGCCCCTCAAGTAACCGCGGGTCAGACGCGGACGCGCAGCGCGCCGGGCATGACCTCGAAGGTCGCCGGCAGGCGGCCCGGCGTCTCGCCGTCGAGCTCGAGGGGGACGACGGCGCCCGCCTCGACCGGCTCCGCGACGAGCTTGCGCGCCGTCGCCGCCATCACCGACTCGAGCTCGAGGTGGCTGCCGTCGAAGAGGCGCGCCACCTTCGTGAGCACCTCGAGGCGGGT
This sequence comes from Polyangia bacterium, assembly GCA_035546175.1. GTDB lineage: Bacteria > Myxococcota_A > Polyangia > Fen-1088 > Fen-1088 > DASZFV01. Next base: position 10,399 of record DASZWW010000224.1, on the reverse strand, counting down.
GAGGTCGCCCACGACGACCACGTCGAGCACGCCGCTGTCGAGCCGCGCGTTCGGGCAGATCTTCATGCCCCCGCCGAAGAAGCGGCCGTTGCCGACGGCGGCCATGAGCACGCGGCGCCGCTCGCGTGGCCCGTCGTCGAGCGTGAGCCACACGTCGGTGTTGTCGTAGGAGAAGAGCGAGCGGACCGTCGCGCCGAGGAAGGCCGCCTTCCCGCCCAGGCGCTTCGACGAGGCGTTGGCCCGGCCCGCGACGGCGCTCGAGAACCCGAACGACGAGACGTTCACGAAGTGGCGCACCGTCTCGGAGCCGTCGTGCGCGACGAAGCGCGCACGGCCCGCGTCGATGGCGCGCGGCGCGCCGTCGCGCACCCGGCGCGCCGCCTCGGCGAGGTCCCTCGGCAGATCGAGCGTGCGCCGGAAGTCGCCGCCCGTGCCGCGCGGGATGATGCCGAGCTCCGTCGTGGCGCCCGCGCCCGCGTCCAGGATGCCGTCGGCCGTCTCGGAGATCGTGCCGTCGCCGCCGAACGCGACGACGAGGCGCCGGCCGCCCGCGGCCTCGCGGCGCGCGATCGTCGTCGCGTCGCGCGGCGCCGTCGTGAAGACGCTGTCGAACGGTCCGAGCCCGTCGGTCAGCCGCTCGACGAGGCGGGCCCACCGCGCCTCGGAGAGGCCGCCGCCGGAGCGCGGATTCACGATCACCAGCGGCCGCTGCGGGTCCAAGCCGGCCGTTTCTACCAAACGTCCGCTCCGGCAGGCAAAGATCGTGCGAGCTGCGCTATCCTGCCGCGCCATGCTCCTCGGCGTCTTGCTGGGCCTCGGCGCGAGCGCGTCGTGGGCAGTGGCGAACGTCGCCGTCCAGCGCGGCGCGCGCGCCGTGGGGGCGTTCCGCGGGCTGCTGTGGGCGCAGATCGTGGGCGCGCTCGCCGTCGGCGTCGCGCTGCCGTTCGAGCCGCGCGGCGCGCCGTTCACGCCCCTCGACGCCGTGTGGGTCGCCGCCATGGGCGCCGCGGGCCTCCTCGCGTACGTGAGCCTCTTCTACGCCTTCGAGCACGGCCGCCTCACGGTCGCCGTCCCCATCATGTCGAGCTGGGCCGTCATCGCGGCGGGGCTCTCGCTGGCCATCTTCAGCGAGCGCGTGCGCCCGCTCCAGCTCGTGGGGGCCGCGGGCGTCGTCGCGGGCGCGGTCGTCGTCTCCCGCTTCGCGCGCGCGACGACGGCGGCCGCGACGCCCGGCGGCGGCTCTCCGCGCTGGCTCCTCGCCGCGTTCGGCGCGGCGCTCGGGTTCGGGCTCCTCATCCCGCTCATCGGCCTGCTGACGCCGGTCACCGGGCGCCTCGGCGTCATCCCCGTCGCGTACGGCGCCGACATCGCGCTCGGCCTGCCGCTCGCCTGGCGTTTCCGCGTCTCGCTCGCGCCGCCGCGCGGGCGGCAGTGGCTGCCCGTCGCGCTCGCCGGCGTGTTCGAGACGGCCGGCTTCCTGTGCATCGTGCTGGCGAGCCGCTACGCGCCGCTCGCGCTCGTCTCGCCGCTCTCGAGCCTGGCCTCCGCCTTCACCGTCGGCTTCGCCTGGGCCGTCCTGGGCGAGCGCCCGGCGCCAGCCGTCGTCGTGGGCGCCGCGCTCGTGTGCGCCGGGGTCGTGACCCTCGCGCTTTGAGCCGGCGGTAAAAAAATGGCGGGCCTGGACGATTGCTCGTCCAGACCCGCCCCCCAACCGAGCCGAGCTCGGGCCAACCTGCTCCGAGACAATTCAGCAAACGTGCCAAGGGCTCCGACGGCGGAGGGCCGCGAGGCGCGCCCACTTCGAGGTGGGGCAGCCCACGTTTGAAGAGCGGATCGTTGTGCGACCCGCAACAGCAGTTGCGCGCGAGGCAACCGGCGCCCACCGCGCGGGCCTGCGTTTTCCACAGGTCGTGGGGAGCGGAGGCACCAGTCTTGGCTTTTGGGTCCGGCCCCCGGGTCGGCCTGCTACACTGCCGCCGCGATGGCGCACCAGTACATCTACACGATGCAGAACCTCCGCCGGGTCCACCCCCCGAACAAGGAGGTCCTCAAGGGGATCTACCTGTCGTTCTTCCCGGGCGCGAAGATCGGCGTGCTCGGCTCGAACGGCGCCGGCAAGTCGACCCTCCTGCGCATCATGGCCGGCGTCGACAAGGACTTCTTCGGCGACGCCAAGCCGGCCGACGGCATCAAGATCGGCTACCTCCCGCAGGAGCCGCCGCTCGATCCCAAGAAGAACGTCCTCGAGAACGTCGAGCTGGCCGTGGCGAGCACGAAGGCGCTGCTCAAGCGCTTCGACGAGGTCAACATGCGCCTCGGCGAGGACCTCAAGCCCGCCGAGATGGACAAGCTCCTCGCCGAGCAGAGCAAGCTGCAGGACGCCATCGAGGCGGCCAACGCCTGGGACCTCGACCGGACGCTCGAGATCGCCATGGACGCGCTCCGCCTGCCGCCGGCCGACGCCGACGTCACGAAGCTCTCGGGCGGCGAGCGGCGCCGCGTCGCCCTGTGCAAGGTGCTGCTCGAGCGGCCCGACCTCCTGCTGCTCGACGAGCCCACGAACCACCTCGACGCCGAGAGCGTCGCGTGGCTCGAGCACTTCCTGCACGACTTCCCGGGGACGATCGTCGCCGTCACCCACGACCGCTACTTCCTCGACAACGTGGCGGGGTGGATCCTCGAGCTCGATCGGGGCGCGGGCATCCCGTGGGAGGGCAACTACTCGTCGTGGCTCGACCAGAAGCGCAAGCGCCTCGAGGCCGAGGAGAAGGCCGAGTCCGCCCGCCAGCGCACGCTCGCGCGCGAGCTCGAGTGGGTGCAGGCCTCGCCGCGCGCGCGCCAGGCGAAGTCGAAGGCGCGCCTCGCGGCCTACGAGCAGATGCTCGCCGACGAGCAGCAGAAGCGCGAGGACACCATCGAGATCGCCATCCCGCCGGGCCCGCGGCTGGGCGAGGTCGTCGTCAAGGCCGAGCACGTCCGCAAGGCCTTCGGCGACAAGGTGCTCTTCGACGACCTCAACTTCAACCTGCCGCGCGGCGGGATCGTCGGCATCATCGGCGCGAACGGCGCGGGCAAGACGACGCTGTTCAGGATGATGGCGGGGCTCGAGAAGCCGGACGGCGGCACGCTGCGCATCGGCGAGACGGTCAAGCTCGCGCACGTCGACCAGTCGCGCGAGTCGCTCGAGGCGGGCAAGACCGTCTTCGACGAGATCTCGCAGGGCGCCGAGTTCCTGGAGATCGGCAAGCGCAAGATCAACACCCGCGCCTACGTCGCGGGCTTCGGGTTCAAGGGGACCGACCAGCAGAAGCGCGTCGGCGATCTCTCGGGCGGCGAGCGCAACCGCGTGAACCTCGCCAAGCTCCTCCGCTCGGGCGGCAACGTCCTCATGCTCGACGAGCCGACGAACGACCTCGACGTCGACACGCTGCGCGCGCTCGAGGACGGCCTGCTCTCCTTCGCGGGGTGCGTCGTCGTCATCAGCCACGATCGCTGGTTCCTCGACCGCATCGCGACGCACATGCTGGCGTTCGAGGGCGACAGCCAGGTGGTCTGGTTCGAGGGCAACTACCAGGACTACGAGGCCGACCGGAAGCGCCGCCTCGGCGCCGCCGCCGACCAGCCCCACAGGATCAAGTTCAAGAAGCTCACGCACTAGCCGCTCCCGCGCGAAGCGCGGGAGTGCGGCTAGCTCCGCCTCCGCCTCCGCCTCCGCCTCCGCCTGTCAGACCCGCGCGGCCCGCGGCAGCGCCACGAACGACAGCGCGTAGAGCGCGAGCGCGATGAGGTAGAGCGCCTTGAACCCGTAGTTCATGGAGGCGTACTCGAGCAGCCCGCCGGCGAGCGCGCCGAGCAGGTTCGACCCGAAGGCGGCCGAGGCCTCGGGCGCGGCGCGCAGCCGGCGCGCGAAGATGAGCCCCGAGAAGAAGAGGGGCACGCACAGGATCGTGACGGCGACCCAGTTGCGCGCCGACGAGCTCCAGCCGAGCAGGCCGTCGAGCGGCAGCAGGTAGGACCCGACGAGGATCGCGGCCAGGGCCACGTAGGCGGCGCGGTCGGAGATGCGCCCGCGCGCGGCCACGAGGTTCGAGACGAGGACCAGCACGAGGATCATCGAGATCACGAAGACGTTCACGATCCAGGTGGAGCCGAGGAAGATCGACAGCTCCGTCATGGCCTTGGTCTCGATGAGCAGGAACGCCGCGCCGAGGAAGAACAGGTTCCAGTCGATGCGCGCGCGCGCCGCGCCGTGCCGGACCATGAGGAACGAGAAGACGAAGAGCCCCAGCATGCAGATGACGTAGTTCGCGGGCATCTTGCGCTGCTGCAGGTAGAGGTACGGCCAGTCGTCCGTGGGCACGGAGGCGCCGGGCGAGAAGACCGCCGGCGAAAGGTACCCGTTGGCCGCGCCGTACGCCCAGGTGTGGCCGCCGTCCTGGCGGGGCGCCGTCGGGTCGTAGGCCACGTAGGCGGGCCGCACGTCGCGCACGGGCTCGCCGCCGAGGAACACGGTGCCGCACGAGGAGCTCTGCGCGCCCTGGTACACGAGGGGCGGATAGCCGAACGTGCCCCGGAACAGCTGCGCCAGGCGGTCGGCGATCCACTGCTCGTGGATCGTGAAGGTCACGGCGAGGACGCCGCCCGGCTTGAGGTGCCGCTTGAGCTCGGCGAAGCACTCGGCCGTGTAGACGAAGTTGTCCATGCGCACGCTGCTCATCGCCGAGAAGAGCGAGTGGCTGTCGAGGTAGCCGAGCACGATCTTGTCGTAGCGCTTGTCGGTGTTGCGCAGGAAGGTGCGCGCGTCGCTGTTGACCGCGTGGATGCGCGGATCGTCGTAGGGGCGCTCGGGGTGGATCTCGCGGCCGAGCCGCAGGATGCGCGGATCGATCTCCACGGCGTCGACGTGCTTGGCGCCCGCGCGGAGCGCCGCGGCCAGATCGTTCCCCGTGCCCGCGCCCACGACGATGACCTCGTCGTTCGACCCGTAGGTGTAGGGAAGCTCGTAGATGAGGCGGCGCGTCCGCAGGTCGCCGACGCCGTCGAAGCGGCCCGAGAGGTCCAGCGCCTGCTGATGGGAGTCCTCGTTGACGAGGAGCTCGTGGCCGACGACCTGGCCGGCGTAGCTCACGGGCCGCACGACGATCTTGTAGTAGGGCGACCAGATCGTGTTCGGCTGGCGGCCGCCCACGACGCCGAGCGCGATGATGAGGGCCGCGCCCGCGAGCGTGCCGGCCGAGCGCCCGACGAGCGGCAGGAGCAGCAGCGTGCCCGCCACGAACCACCAGACGGGCGGGACGCCGGTGAGCGAGAACAGGGCGAACGTGCCCACGCCCGCGAGCGAGCCCGCCACGTTGATCGAGTACGCCTGGAGGGGGGGCAGCCGATCGAACTCGCGGCCCAGGATCTGGCCGAGCGGGATGAACGCGGCCGTGTTGAGGAAGAAGAAGAGGAACATCGCCACGTACTGGAAGACGTTGCCCGTGGCGAACCGCGAGAGGCCGTTCCAGACGAAGTACCCCTCCGACGTGAGCGGGATCGGCACGTCGCCGCCGTGGTAGAGGCGCGCCAGCGCCAGCAGCGCGCCGAGGAGGAAGAAGAAGCGCGCGGGCGAGGTGCGCGCGCCCGCGACGAGCGAGCCGATGCCCAGGCCCAGGATGCAGCTGACGAGGGTGACGTTGCTGAAGTAGGCGAGGATACGGATCTCGGAGGGCAGCCACCGGATCAGCAAGAACTCGAAGTACAGCGAGAGGAAGCTGATGAGGAAGAGGCGCGCGGCGGGCGGCCAGCGGTGGGGGGCGAGGCGGTGTTCGGGCATCGAGGGGCTCGAACAGCGTGCGCCGGCGCGCGCGGCCGCGTCAAGCGCCTTCACCCGCGAGCCACCTCCCGCATTCGGACTGCGTTATAGTGAAGGGATGATTCCCTACGAGGAGCTCGACAAGGCGCTGGCGCGCTGGAAGGCGCGCACGCAGAACGCCGCGGCGGACGCCGCCCGCGAGTTCGAGGAGAGCGGCGCCGTGCCCGCGGCCGCCGCGAGCGGCGCGTCCGGCGGGACGCGCCGGCCCGATCACACGGGCGAGATCGACCTCGGCGACGTCGAGTCCGTCGTCGAGGCCTACGAGGAGAGTTAGGCGCGGTCGCGCCCGCCCCAGGGCGGCGCGACGAGGCGCCGGGGCTCGCCCTTCGGGTGATCCCACAGCTGGCAGGTCACGGGCCTGTGGCGCTGGTCGAGCGCCTCGCAGTAGTTCGTGAGCTGGCAGCGGCGGATCTCGTCGCCGCGGCCGAGCCGCATCTTGAGGAACCAGTCGGGGTCGGCGAGGCTCTGGCGCGCCGAGGCCACGAAGTCGGCGTCGCCGCGCGCGAGCGCCTCCTCGGCGAGCGCGAAGGTCGTGAGCCCGCCCGCCGCGACCACGGGCGTTTCGAGGCCGGCCGCGCGCAGGGCGGTCCGGACGGCCGCCGCCGCGGGGAGGTGCCGGCCGAAGGGCCCCGGCTCGTCGGAGCGCACGGTGGGCATGGTCTCGGCGCCGCTCGGGCCGGTGTAGGGGTAGGCGGCCGCGCCGACGGCGGGCTGTCGGGCGTCCTCGAACTTGCCGCCCGCCGAGAGGGAGAGGTAGTCCGCGCCGGCGCGCGCGAACGCCACGGCGAAGCCCGCGACGTCGGCGGGCGACGAGCCGCCCGCGACGCCCTCCTCGGCGAGCATGCGCAGGCCGACGACGAGGTCGTCCCCGACGGCCGCGCGCGCGGCGGCGAGCACCTCGAGGGGCAGGCGCGCGCGCCGCTCGGGCGGGCCGCCGTAGCCGTCCTGCCGCGTGTTGAGCGCCGACAGGAAGGAGGCCATCGTGTAGGCGTGCGCGTAGTGCAGCTCGACGCCGTCGAACCCGGCGGCGCGCGCGCGAAGGGCGGCGCGCGCGAAGAGCTCCGGCAGCGTGCGGGGGAGATCCCGGATGTGCGGCAGGTGCGTGTCGGTCACGCGCTCGCGCGCCCCCATCGCCAGCGCCTCCCACTCGCGGGCCGACAGGGCCTGCCGCTGCAGCTCCGGCGGCAGCGCGGCGAGGCGCGCGCGCACGACGGCCTCGGGCGCGCCGGCGAGGGCGTCGTCGTTCGAGAGACGCGCCAGCGCCTCCCGGTGCCGCGGCTCGAGGGCGAGGAACTCGCCGAAGTAGCGCTCGGGCGCGGGCCGCCGGCGGATGGCCAGGAAGTCGAGGAGCTGGATGAGGACGAGCGTCTCGCCGCCGCTCGCGTCGCGGATGGTCTGCGCGAGGCGGGCGAGGCCCGGCACGAAGCGGTCGTCGCCGATGCGCAGCAGGGGGCCGCTCGGCACGTCGCGGATGCCCGTCGCCTCGACGACGAGGACGCCGGGCCGGCCCGCCGCGAAGCGCGCGTACCACTCGAGCAGCGCCGGCGTGACCGCGCCGTCCTCGGCGGCGCGCCAGGGCACCATCGCCGGCACCCACGTGCGCGCGCGGGCGACGCGCTTCGGTCCGCGGGGCGGGGCCCCGAGCGCCAGCGGCGAGAAGAGCCGGGCGCGCGCCGCCTCGTCCGCCGTCGGCCAGCCCGGCGCGGGCAGCGCGTGCTTCACCACGCGAGCGCCGTCAGAAATAGAATCTGACGCCGAGCGCGCCTTCGACGCCGAAGTCGAAGCCGGGCACGATGTAGAAGATCGGCGCCAGCTCGAAGAAGACCTCGATGAAAGACGGGTTCACGAACATGAGGTCGACGCCCACGGGCATGCGGGCCCCGAGCGCGACGCAGTCGCCGTTGCAGCCGCCGAACCAGACGGCGCGCCCGCCGGCGCCGATGTGCCAGTCGAGCTGCGCTTGCCCGCGGATGATGTTCGACTGCCAGAGGTAGTCCATGTTGAGCGTGCCGTCGTGGTAGCCGTAGTGGCTGCAGGGGTGGTTCGCGGCGCAGTCGTCGAAGCCGTAGCCCCAGAGGCCGAGGCCGAAGTCGAGGGCGTTCGTGGGGGCGACCCAGAGCTTGGCGGTCAGGCCCGTCGGATCGCCGATCTCGAAGCCCAGGCCGAACTTGCGCGCGTAGCCCACCTCCGTCGCGTTCGCGGTGCGGGCGGTGCCGAGCACGGCGGCCGTCACGACGATGCAGAAAATGGATGCGGTGAGGATGCGTCTCATGGCCGCGTATAGTAAGCCGATCCCCCGAGGGACCGCACAAATTTGAGCCGCTTCCGCCCCCGAACGATTCGGTACATCGCCCCCGTGATTCCGATTACGCCCACACCGCAGGCCGCGCAGACCCTCCGCGCGCGGAGAGGCGCGACCTCGGCCCTGGCCGCCGTTTTGGCCGGCCTCGCCGCGAGCGCGTGCGGGGGAGGGCGCGGCGGCCCGCCGGCGTCGTCGATCGTTTCTTCGCCGTCCGAAAGCGACGGCGCATCGGCGCCGCCGGCCGTGCACCGCAAGCCGAAGCCCAAATCGACGGCTCCCGACCCCGACGCGCTCCCCGCGGCCGCCGATCTGCCGCCCGAGCGGCGGGCCCTCCAGGTCGTCAACGGCGAGGAGCGGGTCGTCGACGCCGAGGCGGCCCGCGCGCGCGGACTGACGCTGGTCGACCTCGGCGACGACTGGGCGCCCGCGCTGTTCGACGACGGCAAGGGCCCGGGCGGCGCCGTCCTGCCCAACCACTACCGCACGATCTTCACGGGCCTGGCCGCCGACCGCAAGGACGGCGACGGCCAGCGGCTCGAGCCGGGCGAGAAGAACTACCTCGAGCTCTACGGCGTGCCGCCCACGCTGAGCGTGCTGGCCACGCGCTTCCTCACGGACGCGGCGCGCACGTGCGATCCGACCTTCGACACGGCGAAGCTCCTCGCCGTGGACGAGATCACGACCTGGGGCGCGACCACGGAGCAGAAGGAGCTCGGCAAGCACCGCGCGCGCGAGCAGCGGCTCGAGGCCGCGCGCGCGCAGGCGGGCGCCGAGAGCCTCGAGGCGCTGGCCGAGGCCGACAGGCGCTTCGCCAAGGACGTCAAGGCGTACCGGCGGAGGGAGGCCGAGCGCGCGGCGTTCGCCGAGGTCGAGAAGCGGCTCGCCTGCGAGGGCACGCTCGACCTCTCGAAGCACAAGGCCGGCGTCTACGACACGCTCATGCGCAAGGCGATGTTCGACTTCCAGCAGGAGCACACCGTCTACGACCAGGCGGACCTCAAGCGCTCGACGCTCGAGGCGCTCGCGCGCCCGCTGCTCGAGAACGACTTCGCCTCGCTGCGCCGCGTGCTCACCGAGCGGGCGGTGCACGCCGGGCGCTTCCTCGAGGACGGCTCGTCGAAGGCGACCTACCCCGGCTCGGACGGCGCGCGCCATCCCGTCCCCGATCTCGTGACGGCCGCGACCGACGCCCTCATGGCGCGGCTCGGCCTCGACGAGCCCGAGGACGCGCTCGCCTTCTTCCAGCGGCACCCCGCGCGCGACTTCCGCTCGATGCGCGTCGCGGTCCGCTTCCCGCCGCTGCCCGAGTATCACTCCGCCGAGATGGATCTCTCCGTGGAGATCGATCGGGGCGATGTCTGGTACGACTTCCCCTTCGACGACAAGGGCGTGCGTCAGCCCCAGCCGAGGCAGAACTTCCCGCTCTTCACGCTCTACACGAAATGGCGCGGCGAGCGCGTCCCCCTCGTCCGCTGGCGGACCACGATCGGGGGCTGGCGATCCGAGCTCGCGAGCGACGGGCAGGAGTACTACCGCTGGAAGGGCTCCGACGTCGGCAAGCGCGTCTGGCGGCACATCGTCACGACGCCCGTGTGGATCCCGCCCGCGTCCTCGCCGCTCGGCTCGATGGTCAAGCAGAAGAAGGTCAACGGCATGTTCGTGAACGTCACGAACTACGACGAGACGGGCCCGGGCTTCCTCTCGGCCTACGGCCTCGTCGCCGCCATCCACGAGCAGGTCGTCAAGGGCCCGAACGGCACGGGCTACTATGACAACGGCATCCGCACGCACGGGTCCTTCGACTACATGTCGCTGCGCGGGCGCTTCTCGCACGGGTGCCATCGCCTCTACAACAACCTCGCGCTGCGCCTCTTCACCTTCGTGCTCGAGCACCGGCGCGCGCGCACGCTCGGGTCCATCGCGCTCGGGTTCCGGCGCGACTTCTGGTGGAAGGGCGAGGTCTACGAGATGCGCCTGCCGTCGCGCGGCTTCTACTACGAGCTCGACCCGCCCATGCCCGTGGAGGTGCTCGAGGGCCGCATCATGGGCGAGCGCCAGAAGCCGCTCGCCGGCTACCTGCGCAAGCCCGGCGTCGTCTACGCGACCGAGAAGCCGCCCGCGGCCTCGGACTCGCCGGAGAGCCGGGCGGGCGGGGCGGAGGCGCCGTGAGGTCGCTCGCGCGCGGCGCGCTCGTGCTCGTCGTCGCCGGGCTGGCGGTCGCGTGCCGTCGCGAGGCCGCCGTC
>DASZWW010000223.1:0-6954 GCA_035546175.1 Polyangia bacterium | reverse complement strand
CCGCCCGAGCTGCCCGCGGCGCCGGTCGCGCCCGCGCCGCTCCCGGCCGCGCCTTGCGTCGAGCTCCCCGCCGCGCCGGCGCTGCCGGGGCTCCGGCCGCCTCCGCTGCTCGTACAGGCGCTCATCGCGCACAGGACGGCGGCCAGCGACGCGGAGGCGCTGAGGTGGCGAGACCAAGAACCGAGCATGCGGGGCTCCTCGTGGGGAAGGGGACGGGCACTCTCGCCGGATTATTGGGACGGGGCAAGGTGCCTCGGCGCGTCCGCTCGCTGACGAACGCACCACGACCGCCTCGTCTCCGGCGGTCCGCCGGCGCCCTCGCGCGCCCTGCGCGCGGCGCTGGCGAGCAAGGTCCCGCCTCGATGCCCGCGGCGATCTCGATTGGGCAATGATCCCGGCGGACCTATGTTTCCGGCGTGTGGGCTCGGGTGGCAATGGCGCTCGCGGCGACGGCCTTCGTCGCCTGCGCGACGGTGCGCTTCACGGGCGCGCTGCGCGTCGACGGGCGGCCGTTCGTCCCGCGCCGCTGCACGGCCGGATACAACGAGAGGTTCTACGGCGTCGACATCACCGGCGCCGATGGTCGCGTGCTGCGGCTCGCCTTCGCCGAGAAGCCGGCGGGCGTGTTCCCGTACCCGCGCCCGGGCGCGTCGCGGCCGTCGGTCGCCGCGCTCAGGGCGCCCGGCGCCCGCGACTGGGACGTCCTCGGCCCCTGCGGTCCGCTCCTCGTCCAGCGCCAGGAGAAGGGCGGCCTCGACGGCGACATGCACCTGCGCTGCCTGTCGGCCCGCCACGCCGTCGAGGGGCGCCTCGCCTTCGACAACTGTTACTAGGCGCCCCTGCCACGAGGCGCCCGTCGCGAGGTGAGCGAGCGCGGCCGGCTCCCTGGACGGTCGCTCAGAACCCGTAGAGCTCGCCGGGGTTGTCGCGCAGGATGCGCGCGCGTACGGCGTCCGAGGGCGCCCACTCGAGGAGCAGGTCGAGGAGATCGGCCTCGTCGGGCAGCCCGCCCACGGCGCTCGGGTGGGGCCAGTTGCTCGCCCACAGGATGCGCTCCGGCGCGTGCGCGATGAGGGCGCGCGCGAGGCGGCCCACGTCCTCGTAGCGCGGCGGGCCCGTGCGCGAGGTCTCGTACGGGCCCGAGATCTTGACCCAGCAGCGGCCGGTGTCGACGAGGCGGAGGAGCGCCGCGAAGGCCGGGTCCTCGAGGGAGACGGGCTCGAGGAACTTGCCGGTGTGATCGATCACGAAGCGGCCGGGCAGGCGCGCGATCTGCGCCGCGTGCCTCGGCAGGTCGCGGCCGTCGAGCTGGACGTTGGCGTGCCAGCCGAAGGCGTGGACGCGCGCCATGAGCGCGTCCATGACGTCGAAGCCGAGCGTGCCCCCGTTCAGGGTCATGATGCGCAGGCCGCGGACGCCGCCCGCCGTGAGGCGCTCGAGCTCGGCGTCCGCGACGCCCGGGCGCACGACGGCCACGCCGCGCGCGCCCGCGCCCAGCTCGGCGATCGCCGCGAGCGTGAGGCGGTTGTCGTCGGCGTAGGCGTTGGGCTGCACGACGACGACCCGCTCGAGGCCGAGCCGTCGCTGCACGGCGCGGTACTCGGCGACCGTGCGGTCGCCGGGCATGGGCGCGCCCGGCGCGACGGGCGCCTGGGCGTCGTAGAAGTGGATGTGCGTGTCGGTGGCGCCGGGGGGCGTGACGAGCCGGGGCGTTCGGGGGGTCATCGCTTCGTCGATCTCCTGTTGCGCGGGGCGCGCGCGGCGCGCCCGGGGGCGGCCGAGGGGCGCGGGGTTGGGGAGCTGCTCGAGCACGGCGAAGGGGCCGCCCTGGTAGAGCGCGGCCTTGGGATCGCCCGGCGGCTCGCGGGCGAGGACGGAGGCGGCGTGGGGCTCGGAGTCGTCGAGCGGGCGGTAGCCGAGGCGCTCGGCGTTCGAGTTGTCGTACCAGCGGCGGGCGTTCGCCGAGACGCCGTAGACGATCTCGAACTCGATGGCCGGATGGTCGAGCCCGATCGCGCACAGCTGCGCGAAGTCGCGCGGCGAGATCCAGATCGAGAGGCGGCGCGCGTCGACGGGCGCGGGCGCGACGTTGCCGATGCGCACGCAGAAGACCTCGAGGCCGTACTTGTCGGCGTAGAGGCGGCCGAGCGCCTCGCCGAAGACCTTCGAGACGCCGTAGCGGCCGTCGGGGCGCACGGGCACGCGGTGATCGATCCGCTGATCGCGGCGGTAGAAGCCGACGGCGTGGTTGCTCGTCGCGAAGAGGAAGCGCTTGACGCCGTTGCGGCGCGCCGCCTCGAAGACGTTGTAGCAGCCGACGATGTTGGCCTGCAGGATGTCCTCCCACGGGCCCTCGACCGAGTAGCCGCCGAGGTGGATGACGGCGTCGACGCCCTTGGTGATGCGGAGCGCGTCGGCGAGGCGCGCGATGTCGGCCTTCGCGAAGCGCTCGCCGGGCGCGCGGTCGGGCAGGGGACGGACGTCGGAGAGGCGCAGGTCGTACTTGTCCGCGAGCTCGCGGCGCAGGTGGCCGCCGACGCCGCCCGAGGCGCCCGTGATGAGGACGATCTTCTTTCGGTCGCTCAAGCGGCGGCCTCGGCGGCCGCGCGCGCGACCGGCGCCAGCCGCGGCGAGAGCGCGTGCAGGAGCCCGAGCGCGACGAAGTACGCCGCCGCCGCCATGACGAACAGGGCGTGGTAGCTGCCCGTGAGCTCCAGGATGTGTCCGGCCGTCTGCGCGATCACGATTCCTCCGATGGCGCCTCCCATCCCGCCGAGGCCCATCATGGACGCCACCGACGGCAGAGGGAAGAGATCCGAGGGCAGCGTGAGCAGGTTCGCCGAGAAGGCCTGGTGCGCGCCCACGGCGAGCCCGAGGATGCCCACGGCGGTCCACAGCGAGGTGCCGCGGGCGGCGCCGAGGCGGAGGATGGGTAGCACCGCGACCGCGGCGACCAGCATCGCCGTCTTGCGGGCGGCGTTCGGCGACCAGCCCCGCCGGAGGAGCCGCGACGAGAGCCCCCCGCCGGCGATGCCGCCGAAGAAGGACAGCGCGTAGATCGCGACGAGCGGCGGGCCGAGGTGCCGGAGGTCGAGCCCGTGAGCGCGGTGCAGGAAGTCGGGGATCCAGAAGAGGTAGAGCCACCAGACGGGATCCGTGATCAGCTTCGCGAGGGCGATCGCCCACGCCTCGCGGTGCGCGAGCAACCGGCGCCACCCCCAAAGCTCCCGCTCCCCGGCGGGGCGCGGGTCGGGCCGAGGGGGCGGACACACGGCGCGCCACGGCGCGATCCACGCCAGCGCGAGCGCGCCCATGGCGACGAAGGTGCCGCGCCAGCCGACCGTCGACACGAGCCACGGCGCGAGCAGCGGGCACGCGATGGGGCCCACGTTCGTGCCCGCGTTGAGCAGCCCCATGGCCAGGGAGCGCTCGCGCTGCGGGAAGTGCTCGGCGATCGCCTTGCCGCCCGCGGGGAAGAGGCCCGCCTCACCGAGGCCGAGCGCCGCGCGCGCGGCCGAGAACCCCAGCACGCCGCGGGCGGCCGCGTGGGCCATCGTGGCGAGCGCCCAGAACGCCGCGGTCGCCGCCAGGCCCGCGCGCGCGCCGACGCGATCGATGAAGCGGCCCACGAGCAGCATCCCCACCGCGTACGCCGCCTGAAAGGCCGTGACGATGTGTCCGTAGCCCACCTCGCTCCAGCCGAGCTCGGCCTGCAGCGTGGGCTTGAGCACGGCCAGCACCTGGCGATCGACGTAGTTGATCGTCGCGCCGGCGAAGAGCAACGAGCAGATGACCCAGCGGTTGCGCATGCGCGTCGGGCGAAGCCGATGTATCACGAAATGGGAGCGCGCTCGCGAACGGGGTTGCGCCTCCGCCGCGGCGGGGCCAAAGTCGCGGCATGATCAAGACCGGCGACAAGCTGCCCGAGGCGACCTTGCGAGAGACGATCGAGTTCGGCGAGGCGTGCCCCATCTCCCCCAAGCCCGTGCGCGTGTCCGAGGCGAGCGCCGGCAAGCGCATCGTCATCTTCGGCCTGCCGGGGGCGTACACGGCGACGTGCTCCGCGAAGCACCTGCCCGGCTACGTGGCCCAGCTCGGCGCGCTCCAGGCCAAGGGCGTCGACGAGGTGTGGTGCGTCTCGGTCAACGACGGCTACGTCATGGCCGCCTGGGGCAAGGAGCACGGCGCCATCGGCAAGGTCCGGATGCTGGGCGACGGCAACGCCGAGCTCACGAAGGCCCTCGGGCTCGAGGAGGATCTCTCGAGGTCGGGCATGGGCCTGCGCTCGAAGCGCTACTCGCTCCTCGTCGACAACGGCGTCGTCAAGCAGGTCAACGTCGAGGCCCCCGGCAAGTTCGAGGTCAGCAACGCCGAGACGATGCTCGGTCAGCTGGGCTGAGCCGACCCGCCGGCTCGGGCGGCGGCGACCAGCTTGTCGTAGAGGCGCTCGAGCGCGGCCGCGGGATCCTCGGCGATGCCCGAGTGCACGGCCGAGGTCTGGATCGCCGTGCTCCGCGGCGCGACCAGCCAGTGGAAGCGCTCGGAGGGCGGCAGGGCGGCGATCGGTCCCGCCGCGGCCTCGCCCGCGCACACGGCGCGCACGCCCTCGAGGTGGCGCGCGATCTCGGCGGCGTCGACGTCCGGCGCGAGGGCCCGCAAGCGCGCCGAGTCGGGCGCGAGCTTGCAGCCGAGCCAGCGCCGCTCGGCGCAGAAGACGATGACCCCGACGTTCACGAACTCCTCGCGCTCGACGCGCGGGACGACGCGCACGACCGCGTAGCTAAAGGCGTGACCGGGCACGCGCCGCCTCCTCCATGATCTCGCCGGTAGCGCCGCGCCGCGCCTGGAGCCAGGCGCGGTAGGCGTCGCGGTGGGCGAGGGGCGTCGGCAGCTCGGGCGAGAGGACGAACCAGTCGTCGGGGACCATGTCGAGCGCGCGCCCGAGCGTCGCGTCGTCGAGGCGGGCGGCGAGCTCGCGGCCGGCGCCGGCGAGATCGTCCGCCCAGGGCAGCAGGACGTGATCGCGGACGAGGACGAACGGCCGCTTGGCGCCTTCCACGCCGCCGTTCCAGTCGTGGTGGAAGTAGAGGGCGGCGCCGTGGTCGATGAGCCACAGCCGGCCGCCCGACCAGAGCAGGTTCGGGTTGCGCGGCGTGCGGTCGACGTTCGTCGCGAACGCGTCGAGCGCGACGACGCGCGAGGCGAGGGCCCCCGGGATCGCCTCGCGCGCGGCCCGATCGAAGCCCACGGCCGCCGGAAGGTGGGCGAGGCCCGCGTTGCTCCCGACGCTGCCGAGCAAGAGCTCGCGCACCTCGGGATCCGGCTCGGCGCGCCCGAGCGGCGCGGCGAGCTCGACGAGCGCGAGCTCGGGCACGGGCAGCCCGAGGGCGCGCGCGAGCTCGCCCACGACGATCTCGGCGATCAGCGCGCGTGTGCCCTGGCCGGCGCCGCGCAGCTTCACGACCCAGAGCGCGCCGTCATCGCCCTCGACGAGCGCTGGCATCGAGCCGCCCTCGCGCAGCGGCGTCACATAGCGGACGGCGGTGACCGTCCGCAGCGACGAGGACGAGGCGGGCGGCGGCATCTCGGCATTATCGCGCATCGCGGGGTCCTTCGCTCCCCCGTGGCGGGCCGCCCGGGGACCCCATCCCCCGCCGCCGCGGTCCCGAATCAGCGCCCAATCAAGGTCCGGAATCAGTGCCCAATCAAGACGATCGCGGCGACGACCACCCCGTCGCCCGACGTCGTCGCCCCCCCTCCCTGCGTGAATCAGTGCCCAATCGAGTCGGCCAGCTCGAGCCGGCGCCCGCCGTTCGACGGAGCTCGCGGCTTGATAGGGCAGTGTTTCCCGAGACGCGGACCGGACCGCCCGGACCCCACCGCCCGGACCCCACCGCAGGGACCCACCGCACCGGTGGGCCGGGCGGGAGGGCGGGACGGATTTCGCGGCCCGAGCACGCAACGTTCGGCTGGGGGATCCGATGAGTCGTCGATGCGGCGCGGACGGCACGGGCAGCTCGAGCTCCCGGCGCGGCCGGGCTGGGGCGGGAAGCGACGAGGGGCCGGCAGGAGGCTCGTGGCCGCGCGACGGAGCCCGCCACATCGACCACGTCCAGGGCATCGCGCGCGCTGGCCGGTGCATGTCACGCTTCGCGCGCGGGAGGTTGTTCCCTCCCTCCGATCGGCGAGGGTGTTCCCGTTCGTCCGGGGAGCGCTCGCGGCATCCCGCAAGGCCGCCTTTCGCGTCGTTCACTTCTCCGTCCAGAGCGATCACGTTCACCTCCTCGCCGAGGGCGACGACAGGAAGGCTCTGATCCGCGGCGTCCAGGGGCTCGCCGTGCGCTGCGCGAAGGCCGTCAACCGAGCCGCGCGGCGGCGCGGTAAGGTGTGGAGCAGCCGCTACGATGCGCGCGCCCTGCGATCGCCTCGCGAGGTGCGGCGCGGGCTCGTCTACGTCCTCCTGAACTTCCGCAAGCACCTGCGCGCGGCGCCCGGCGTGGACCCGCGGAGCTCGGGGCCGTGGTTCGACGGTTGGCGGCGGCCGGTCCCGCCTCCGCGCGAGGCGAGCCCGGTCGCGCCGCCTCGGACCTGGCTGGCGGCGATCGGCTAGCGGCGCGCGGGCGGGGCGCTCTCGATCGACGAGCGCCCGAGCGGGCCGGGCGCGCGACGGCCGAAGGTCGCCGCGCGGTTTGGCGCCGCCGCGAGGCTAGCGCCGCCGCGAGGCTAGCGCCGCCGCGCGCGACGACGGCCGATCGCCGCTGCCACGATCATGCCGAGCACGCCGAGGCCGAGGGCGCTGTCCGTGGCGCGCGCCGCGACGGCGCAGCCGCCGCTGCTGCCGCGCGCGTTCCCTCCGCTGCCCGCCGCGCCCGTGCCGGTGCCCGTGTTCGTCCCCGAGCCCGCCGCGCCGGTGCTCGAGCCGGCAGCGCCGGTCGTGCCCGTCTGGCCGGCCGT
>DASZWW010000222.1:0-5576 GCA_035546175.1 Polyangia bacterium | reverse complement strand
CGTGCCGGCGCCGCACGCGGCCAGCGAGGACGTCCCGCTCACGCCGCCGCCGGCGGCGGCGCACGGCGCGGTGCCCGCGGCCACGAACGGCCACGCCAAGTCGAACGGCCTCGCGGCGCGCGCGTCGTCGCCGGCCCTGGCCCTGGGCGGCGACAGCGACGCGCTCAGCTCCCTCAACCTCGCGGCCTCGGGCGCGGCCGCGAAGGCGAAGGCGCCGCCGCCCCCGCCGCGCATCAGGGAGGTCGGCGAGGCGACGGCGTGGAGCGGCGCCGGCCGCGTGCAGGAGGGCCGCCACAAGAACACGAAGATGGCCCTTGGGCTGGCCGGCGTCGTCGCCGTCATCATCATCGTCGTCGCCATCAACCTCAACAAGAAGGCCCCCGCGCCCGTGGCCGCCGCGCAGCCCATCAAGGCCGGGCTCGACAGCGAGGCGCTCGCGAAGCTCGCCGACATCAAAGTCGACGAGGTCAAGGTCAGCACGACCGCGAAGCCGCCCGAGCCGCCCCCCGAGCCGCCGCGGGGCAAGAACGGCCGCGGCCGCGGGCCGGTCCGCGGACGGCCGCAGGGCCGCGGCGGCGTCGCGGGCCCGGGCACCGGCGCCGGGACGGGCGCGGCCACGACGGTGGCCGGCCCGGGCGAGCAACCGCCCGCGCCGTCGGGCGGAGGTCTCCGCGAGCGGGGCGTCACGCAGTACAACGCCGTCGCGAACCGCCCGCCGCCCAGCCAGGCGGACATCACGCGCGTCATCGCCAACAACAAGCTCGGCATCAAGACCTGCTACCAGCGCGCCCTCCTGCGCGACAGCAACCTCACCCACGGCAAGATCGTGGTGGGCGTCACGATCGGCATCTCCGGCCGCGTGAAGGGCGTGCGCGTCGACGGGCCCGCCTCGTTCCGCACGCTCGAGCCGTGCATCAAGGAGATGGTCTACCGCTGGACCTTCCCGCAGGCCGGCGACGAGTACGGCACCGAGTTCTCGTACGTGTTCCAGGGGAACGAGTAGCGTTCCCCTCGCGGCGAGGGGCTCCGCCGCCCCTGCCGCGCCCTCTCCGAGCCCTTGGCGAGGTGAGCCGGACCGGGGAGCCGGCCCTCCACCTTCGGGGGATTCGCTCGCTCCGCTCGCTCTGACCCTGATCAGCGGGTAGAGTGACGAGCTCCCATGCGGCACCCCTACTCGGAGTTCTTGGCGCGCGTCGACAAGCCGGCGCGGTACGTGGGGGGGGAGTATCAGGAGGCGCGCAAGGATCCGGCGGGCGTGCGGGCGCGCGTGTGCCTGGCGTTCCCGGACGTGTACGAGATCGGGATGTCCCACCTCGGGACGAAGATCCTGTACTCGGTCCTCAACAAGACCGACGGCGTGGCCTGCGAGCGGGCCTTCGCGCCCTGGCTCGACTGCGAGGCGGAGCTGCGCGGGCGCGGCCTGCCCGTGCTCACGCTCGAGTCGGCGTCGCCGCTGCGCGAGTTCGACGTCATCGGGTTCTCGCTCCAGTACGAGCTCACGTACACGAACGTGCTCAACCTGCTCGATCTCTCGGGGCTGCCGCTGCGCGCCGCGGACCGCGGCGACGACGCTCCCCTCGTGATCGCGGGCGGGCCCACGGCCACGCACCCCGAGCCGCTCGCGCCCTTCATCGACGCCTTCTTCATCGGGGAGGCGGAGGAGCACCTGCCGCCGCTCGTGCTCGAGGCCGCCGAGCTGCGCCGCGCGGGCGTCGCGCGCCGCGAGCGGCTGGCGCGCCTCGCCGCGAAGTACCCCCTCTACGTGCCGGAGCTCTACACGACGAAGGTCGACGACGAGACGGGCTTCGTGGTCGTCGACGCGCCGACGGACGCGCGCGTGCCCGCGCGCCCCAGGCGCGTGTGGGTCGCCGACATCAACCGCTTCCCGTTCCCCGACGACTCGCCGCTCCCCTACGCGGAGGCCATCTTCGACCGCATGGCCGTCGAGGTCGCGCGCGGCTGCACCGAGGGGTGCCGCTTCTGCCAGGCGGGCATGATCTACCGGCCCGTGCGCGAGCGCGATCCCGTGGCCGTCATCGACGCGCTCGTCGGGGGCGTCAAGAAGGGCGGCTACGACGAGACGGCGCTCACCTCGCTGTCCACCGCCGACTACTCGTGCGTGACGCCGCTCGTGAAGGCGGCCATGGCCAAGCTGCGCGACGAGAAGGTCTCGCTGTCGGTGTCCTCGCTGCGCGCCTACGGGCTCAACGAGGACCTGCTCGGCGAGATGGCGACCGTGCGCGCCGGGGGCCTGACGTTCGCGCCCGAGGCCGGCACGCAGCGGATGCGCGACGTCATCACGAAGAACGTCACCGAGGAGGACATCGCCGAGTCGGCGCACCGCGTGTTCGGGCGCGGGTTCCAGCGCATGAAGCTCTACTTCATGATCGGCCTGCCCACCGAGGAGGACGTCGACGTGCGCGGCATCGCCGAGACGGCGGCGCGCGTGCAGGAGATCGGGCGGCAGCACCTGCGCGCCGCCCGCGTGACGGCCTCCGTGTCGACGCACGTGCCGAAGCCGCACACGCCGTTCCAGTGGGCGGCCATGGACACCGAGTCCGAGACGGCGCGCAAGCAGGCGTTGCTCGCCGAGGCGGCCAAGCGCCTGCGCGTCGAGCTCAAGGTCCACGAGAACCAGCAGTCGCACGTCGAGGGCATCTTCTCGCGCGGCGATCGGCGCTGCGCCGACCTGCTCGAGCGGGCGTTCCGCAAGGGGTGCCGCTTCGACGGGTGGGACGACGTGCTGCGCATGGACCTGTGGCAGGAGGCCATCGACGAGCTGCGCGCCGAGGCCGGCCTCGAGATCGAGCGCTACCTCGGCACGATCCCGGTGACGGCGCGCCTGCCGTGGGACCACATCGACGTCGGCCTCGCGCCGGGGTTCCTCGCCCAGGAGTACCGCAAGGCCCTCAAGGACCGGCTGTCGCCGCCGTGCGGGAAGATCTACAAGCGCCTCCTCCACCCGAACAACGTCGCCGAGGCCGAGGCGCTCGCGGCGAAGAAGCTCGTCTGCTACGACTGCGGCGTCGCCTGCGACCTCGAGGGCATGAAGGCGGAGCGGCTCTATTACCTGCGGCGGATGAACGCCTGGACGCCGGTTGAGGCGGGGTCCGCCTCCCCGCGGCTCGCGAGCCCCGAGCCCGCTCGCGCCGCGGGGCAGAGCCCCGCCGCGCTCGCCCCGGGCGACGCCGCGCCGGCGCCCAAGAAGCGTCCCGCCCGCCCGCAGCCGACGACGAGGATCGTCCAGGGCGCGGCGCACCGGTACCGCCTCCGGTACGCGAAGCTCGGGCGCGCGGCCTACCTCGGGCACCTCGATCTCGTGCGGCACCTGCCCCGGATCTTCAGGCGCGCGGGGGTCGAGCTCTACTACACGGTGGGGTTCCACCCCAAGCCCGAGCTGACGTTCGGACCGGCGCTCGGCCTCGGCATCCCGTCGCTCGGCGAGCTGCTCGACGTGTCGCTCACCGAGGCCGTCGAGGCCGACGAGCTGCTCGCGCGCCTGCGCGCCGTCTCGCTGCCGGGCGTCGAGCTCCTCGAGGCCGCGCGGCTCGGCGACAACGATCGCGCGCTCGGGCGCGTCGTCTCGAGCGCCGAGTTCGCGGCGCGCCTGCCGGACGACGCGGACCTCGCGGCGGCGCTCGCGCGGCTGGCGTCCGCCGCCCCGCTCGTCGTCAGGCGCGAGTCCGACAAGGGCCTCGCCCGCACCGTCGACGTGCGGCGCTCGCTCGGCCAGGTGCTCCCGTTCGACGATCCGGGCGTGCGCCAGCGCCTCGACTGGCCCACCGGCGCGCTCGTGCGCTTCTCCGTGCGCGTGAGCCACGAGGGCAGCGCGCGTCCCGTCGAGGTGGTGCGCGTCCTCTTCGGGGACGAGGTCGCCGCGGGCGCCGAGCTGGCGCGCCTCGCCCTCTGGGCCGAGAGCGGCGGCGCGAACGAGGGCGTGGACGGTCTGCGCGGCGTGGACAGCGGCCTCATCGATCCGCTCCGCCTCGACGTCCTTCGCCGCCGGACGCCGCAGGGCCCCGGCGCGCCTGCGAGCGCGCCGGCCGCGGCCGCGGCGCCGTGATCGAGACCGTCGAGCTCACGAAGTCGTTCGGTCCCAAGACGGCCGTGCGCGGCGTGTCCCTGCGCGTCGAGGCCGGCGAGGTCATGGGCTTCCTGGGGCCGAACGGCTCGGGCAAGACGACGACGATCCGCCTGCTCATGGGCCTGCTGCGCCCGACCTCGGGCCGCGCCGCGATCCTCGGCCGCGACTGCCACGCCGAGTCGGTCGCGCTCAAGCGCGAGGTCGGCTACCTGCCCGACGAGCCGTTCCTCTACCCGTACCTCACGGGCCTCGAGATCCTCGAGCTCGTCGCGGGCCTGCACGGCTTCGCCCGCGACGAGGCGCGGCGCCGGGCCGGCGCGCGCGCCGAGAAGCTCGGCCTCGGCGAGGCGGCGGCCGCCTACTCGGTGACGTACTCGCTCGGCATGAAGAAGCGCCTCGCGCTGGCGATGGCGCTCATCCACGACCCGCGCGTCCTCATCATGGACGAGCCGACGAACGGGCTCGACCCCAAGGGCGCCAAGGAGATGCGCGCGACCATCGCCGAGCTCGCGGCCGAGGGCCGCACGATCTTCCTCTCGACGCACCTGCTCGACGCCGCGGAGAAGCTCTGCCACCGCGTCGCCATCATCCGCGACGGCGAGCTGACCGCCGTGGGCGCCCCCGCCGAGCTGCGCGCGCGCTACCAGGCCGCGCAGGGCACGACCCTCGAGGAGCTCTTCCTGCGCGTCACCGAGGGCGCGGCCGAGTCATGACGGCGGGCGCCGGCGCGACGCTCGTGCCCGCGGGCGGCATCGGCGCGCTCCGCCTGGCGCGCCTCTGGATCCGCTTCCGGCTGCGCTTCCTCTGGAACGGCGTGCGCGCGCGCGGCCGCGGGCGCTTCCCGCTGCTCGTCGTCGGCGTCGGCCTCGTGCTGTCGCTGTCGTACGTGGGGCTCTTCACCCAGGCCTTCGGCACGATCTGCGCGCACACCGGCCTGCCGGGCCAGGTGACGGCGCTCGGGGTCGTGACGCTCGCCATCGCCCTCGGCAACCTCACGGCCAAGGCGGCCAGCAGCGAGGCCGTGCTCGCCGGCTCCTCGGAGAACGAGTTCCTGCTCTCGCGCCCCGTCGCGCTGCCCACCCTCGTCGTCGCGCGCTGCCTCGCCGAGGCGGCGACCGATCCGCTCGGCGCGCTGTTCCTCCTGCCCGTCATGATCGCCGCCGCCTGGACCTGGCACCTGCCCCGCGTCGCGCTCGCGCTCGCCGCCCTCGTGTCGATGCTGGTCCAGCTGGGGATCTCCGCGCTCGCGCAGGCCACGCAGATCTGCGTCGTGCGCTTCGTCCCGCGCGCGCGCCGACGCGCCGCCTGGATGCTGCTCCGCCTCGCGGCGCTGGTCTCCCTCGCGTCGATCTGGATGCTGGGCACGCGCGTGCTGCGCGCGCCCGAGACGCTGGCGGCGCTCCTGCCGCCGCTCGGCCCCCTCGTGGCGCGCACGCCCGCCAGGCTCATCGTGGCGCCGCTCGCCGCCCTGCGGACCGGGGGCGCCGAGGAC
>DASZWW010000221.1:0-2260 GCA_035546175.1 Polyangia bacterium | reverse complement strand
CCCGGGGGCGGCGGCGCGGCGCCCGCGACGATCGTGGAGGTCGGGCCCGTCGTGGGTCGGGGCGCCGGCGCCGCGCCCCCCGCGCCGAGGAGGAGCCGCAGCAGGGCGCCGAGCAGGTAGGCGTCCGACGCGCCCGAGGGCGGCCTCGCCGGGCCGCTCTCCGGCGCCGTGAGCCCGTCGCGCACGGGGAGGGCGGACACGGTGGCGCCGTAGTGGAGCAGCTTCGCCTCGCCGTCGTTGGAGAGGAGCACGGCCCGCGGCGACAGGCCCATGGGCAGCGGCGCGGCCTCGCCGTTGCGCGCCGAGAGGCGGCGCAGGTAGCTGAGCGCCGCCGCGATCTCCATGGCGACGAACACGGCGACGTCGACGGGGAACGGCTCGCGCCGGCGGCCGAGCTCGGCGAGGAGCGCCGCGAGATCGGTGCCCTCGACGAGCTCGGTCACGAAGAAGAGCCGCTGATCGACGAGCCCGATGTCGTAGACCTGCACGAGGTTCCCGTGGATGCGGCGCACGACGCGCGTCGCCTCGTTGCGCAGCCCCGAGACGAAGTCCGGCCGCTTGGCCGTCTCCTCGTTGAGGATCTTGAGCGCGCAGAAGCGCTCGATCTCGACGGGCCGCAGGGCCGCGTAGACCTCGCCGCGGGCGCCGCTCGCGATCGACTTGAGCAGCGTGAAGTTGCCGAAGGGGCGGGGGAGATCCCGGTCGACCTCGGGCTGCAGTCCTCGGCTCGTGGGAGACTCGCTCATCACACGCCCACTCCACCGTAACATTTATTCGGGGCCCGGCGAGAGGTCCCCGTCCCGGGCGCTCGGGCGCCGGCGGCTGCGCTTCCCTCCCGACTACAAACAGACGCCGAAGGTGGTCTCGTTGGTGAGGGCGGTGCAGCCCTTGCCGCCGCACTCGTTGGCGGCCGTGCAGGCGCCGTCCTTGGCGTCGCAGCGGCAGATGGCGCGGCACTTCTTGGTGTCGGCCATCGAGTTGCAGATGTAGCCCGGCGCGCAGCTGGCGCCGCCCGTGCAGTCGTCGCCGTCCTTGCCCGTGCGCGAGGCCTCGGCGCACGCGCAGTCGACCTGGTCCATGCTGCCGATCACCAGGCACGAGAGCCCGGCCGGGCAGCGGGTCGCACCGGCCGCCACGGCCAACTGCCTCGGATCGCAGGCGAACGTGCAGGTGTGGTAGGCGGTGATGACGTCGCCGCAGGGCACCTGCCCCTGGCAGAGGCTGCGCGGCCCCGGGGCCGCCGCGCCGCCGTCGGCGCCGGCGTCGCTCGAGCTTGGGCCCTGGCCCGCGTCCGCGGCGCCCGAGCCGCAGGCGTCGTCGCCGTTGCAGAAGCGCAGGCAGATCTTCACGGCGCACCCCGTGCCCGAGTAGTCGAAGCACTGCAGGCCCGGCGCGCAATCGAGGTTCTTCGCGCACGGCGCGCCCGCACCGCCCGTCCCGCCCGCCGTGCACTCGCCCTTGTTCGTCTTGCAGTCCACCTGGCAGGTCTCCGTGGACGCGCACACGAGGCCGGGCTCGGCCGGGTCGCACCCGGGGAAGGCGTCGCCCTCCGGGGCGTCGACGCCGCCGTCGGCCGTCTCGCACGAGAGGGCCTCGAGGTCGATGGCCGAGGAGACGACGTCGCCCTGGCGGATCGAGACCGACGCGCCCTGCACGGTGCCGACCTTGCAATTTTGCGCGTCGTCGTAGACGTCGACGTCGAGCACGACCGGACCCGAGCGCCCGCCCGTGAAGCTCACGGAGAGATCGTTGACGTTCGTCTGGTTGATGACGAGCGGTCCGTTCTTGACCGGGTAGGTGAGCGTCGTGTCGAGCGACGAGGCCGGCTGGCTCACGTTGACGACGACCCGGGTGACGCCGGAGATCTGCCGCTCGTCAGCCGAGTGCATGTTCAGCACGATGAACGACTTCGGCTTGTGGCACGCGCCGCCCGAGACGGCGGCGAGCGCGGCCAGCGTGGAGAGACCGAGCCAGGCCCTAGAACGCACGCATGTCTCCCAGGCGAGTGCCGGGCGTCGGCGGGTCCTGGTTCGAGAGCGACAGGAAGAGCACGACGACCCCCGTCACGAGCGCGACGCCGATGGCGCCCCAGAACCAGTTCCGGCGGTA
The DNA here is from genome assembly GCA_035546175.1 of Polyangia bacterium. Taxonomy (GTDB): domain Bacteria; phylum Myxococcota_A; class Polyangia; order Fen-1088; family Fen-1088; genus DASZFV01. The sequence continues at coordinate 151 of DASZWW010000221.1, read as the reverse complement.
GACGGGCACCTGCCGGGGCGCCGGCGGCGGCTCGACGAGCGGCTGGACGACCGCGGCGGACGCGGGCGCGCCGGCCTGCGGCGGCGGCGCCTGGAGCGGCGTCACGGGCTCGACCGGCGGGGGCGGAGACGCGCCCGGCGGGGGCGCCGTG
>DASZWW010000220.1:0-6809 GCA_035546175.1 Polyangia bacterium | reverse complement strand
CGCTCGAACGCCTCCCGGGCGCGGGGCAGCTCGCGCCCCGCGTCGACGGCCGTGCGCCCGAAGTCGAACCAGGGCCAGGGGTCGTCGGGGTCGAGCGCGCTCGCCGCGGCGAACGCCTCGAGCGCCCGCTCGAGGCGGCCGAGGCGCCGGAGGGCGATGCCGCGCTCGTGCTGCGCCTCGGCCGAGGCCGGGTCGACCTTGAGCGCGCGCTCCGCCTGCTTGAGGACGACGGCGGCGGTGATCTCCTCTCCGTCCTCGTCGAACACGTCGGCCGCGAACTCGCCGTCGGGGCCGTACAGCACGCGCTCGCGCGCGATCGTGGCGTCGAGCCAGCGCTCGAAGCCCGAGCCGGCGACGATGCGCTCGTCCGAGTCGACGCGCAGCCGCAGCACGCGGCCGCCCTCGTCGAAGGCGAAGCGGTCGCCCGTCACGGCCTCGGCGAAGACGAGCTCGCGCCGCTCGGCGCCCGCGTCGTTGAGGGCGAGCAGCGCGCGCGGCGCCGCCGGGCCCACGCCCGCGACGACGATCGCCTCGTGGAAGAGATCGGCGCCGTCGAAGGAGCGCAGGAACGACGCGTACTCGGGCAGGAGGGCCCGGCCGAGCTGGGCCTCCGCGGCGGCGAGCGCCGCGGGCGGCGCGGGCGGCGCCGGCCTGATCAAGCCGTCGGGCAGGCGCGCCGCCGCCTCGCGAAACCGCTCGAAGAACATCCTACGGGCGGGGGGCGCGCGGGCTCATCGGCGCACGAGGCCGGACGGCAGCGCGTGGCCGACGGCCGAGAGCGCGGCGGCGAGCTTCGCCGAGACCCCCGTGACCTGGAGCTTGCCGGCGCCCGCGCCGCGACGGCCGCTGTCGCTGCGCCAGGTGAGGACGCTCTCGGCCGCCACGTGGCTGCCCTCGAGCTTCGGCTCGGCGACGTCGACGACCCGCGCGCTGCCGTCGGCGTTCGCGACGACGTGCACGGCGAGATCGAGGGTGCTGCACACGAGCGGCGCCACGGACGCGCCGCCGCCGGCGACGGGCGCCGCGAGCGCCTCGACGCGCGCCAGGCCCTCGGCCACCGTGCGCGAGGGCAGGGCCACGAGCAGTCCCTCCTGACCGCGCGCCGCCGCGAGGAGGAGGTCGGCGACCTCCGGGCCCACGGCGTCGGCGACGACGAGGTGGTCGCCGCGGAAGGAGGCCGCGACGCGCACGAGCGCCGCCAGATCGCCGCTCGGCTGGAGGTCGGTCCAACCGGCGCGCGCGCGGGCCGCGCCCACGCCGATCGAGATGACCCGCCGCTCGGCCGGGATGAGCGCGCCGAGCGCGCCGATGAGCGACCCGATCGCGGCGGCGTCTCCCGTGAGGAGCAGGTTGCGCTGTCCGGCGACGGCGGCCTCGAGCAGCGTCTGCGCGTCCTTCGCGCCGGGCGGCACGAGGTCGGCGAGCGTGCGCTCGCTGGCGACGGGGCGCCGGATCGAGCCCACGACGCCGAGGGGCGAGGCGGGCGGGAAGACCGCCGAGAGGCGCGTGCCGTCCGAGAAGCGGACGTCGACGATGGGGTTGTCGGGGTTCGGCGGCGGCACGGCCATGTTGGCGAGCCGCCACATCGTGTCCGCGACCGCGTTGGGATCGCCGAGGCCGCCGTCGTGCGCCGTCAGGCCCGCGCCGCGATCGACGAAGACGGCGTCGGGTCCAGCGATCAGGATCTGCGCGACCGCGGGATCGGCGAGCAGGCCCTCGAGGCCCTCGCCGGCGACGGCGCCCGCGGCCGCCGCGAAGTCGGGGGCCGCGGCGGCCGCCTGCCCGGGGGGCGGGCCCGGCTCGACGGGCAGCGCCGCGGCGTGGCTCCCGGTGGGCCGGCGGTGGGAGGCGGCGCCGTCGAGAGAGGCGTGGTCGGCCGTCTTGCGGCGCTCGAACAACCCGTGGTTGTTCGTCGCGTCGTCGGCGGCGCCCAGCTCGGCCGGCGAGGGCGGCGCGACGTCGCCCCCGAACTCGTCCTCGAGGGCCGGCGACGACAGCGGCGTCGGTGGCCGCCGCGGGGGCGGAGGCGGCGGCGGCGGCACGCGCGCCACGCTCGGCGGCCTGGCCGCGAGGGGCGCCTCGTCCTCGTCGCCTCCCTGGCCCGTCGTCTCCTCGGCGGCGGCGGGGAGCTTGCCCGCGCTCGAGCCCGCGGCGCGCGGCGGCGGCGGCGGCGGGGGTGGGCGCCGCGAGCCGCTCACCCCGACCTCGCCGCCGAGGCCGTCGATCGTGATCAGGAAGTCGCCGACGTAGACGCGATCCGTCGCGCCCACGGGCGTCACCTCGGTGATCTTCTTGCCGTTGACGTAGGTGCCGTTGGTGCTCTTGAGGTCGACGATCTCGATGCGCCCCTCCTTGAGGGAGAGCTTCGAGTGCCTCTTCGAGACGTTGCCCTTCGGCAGCACGATGTCGTTCCCCGACACGCGGCCGATGGTGACCTCGTCCTTGTCGAAGGAGAGAGCCCTCGGCTCCCCCCCTTTCTCCGTCATGGTCAGCTTGATCATTCAGCCTCGTGGGCAGGGGTGATCCGCGGCACGAAAGACGTTATTCCCCCGGATCCCGCCGGTCAAGAACTGCCGGACGCGTCGGCGGCGGCCGTCGCCGACGGAGCTGCGAGCGCGCCGGCGTCGGGGGCCGCGGCGCGCGTCTCGCCGACGGCCTCGGTCGCGGGCGCGCCGCCCGCGAGGGCGGTGAGCGGCTCCCAGAAGACGGTGACGACGCCCAGCACCGTGAGGAGGATCAACGTCGCCGACACGACGGCAGAGGTGCGATCCTGCGTCGCGGGAGCGCTCGGTGGTTTCGTCTTTGGCGGCGCGGCCATCGGGGGCAGTATAAGCAAATCATGACGGCCCAGGCGGCTCGCAAGACGGCTCGCATCGTGACGTCGCTCGGCGCGGGGCTGCTCGCCCTCGGCGCCGCCGCGCTCGCGGCCGGGGCGCCCGCTCCGAAGTACTACTTCCGTCTCGGCGAGGTGAAGGCGGGGCCCGAGGTGGGCGAGCCGCTCAAGGCCTACGCGGCCGAGGCCCTGAAGGCCGAGCTCGCGTCGCGCCCCGAGTGGGCCTCGGACGTCGGCAGCTTCGGCCCGTCGGACACCGAGGCCCTCGTCGCCGAGCTCAAGAAGCGCAACCTGCGGGGCTTCTCGGTCGTCGTGCGGTTCGAGCACCTCAAGAAGGACGTCAAGGAGCCCGCCCCCGGCGGGCGTCGCAAGCGCGTCGCGCTCGACGTCAAGCTCTCGGTCTTCGGCACGACCATCCCCGAGGAGAAGCTGTCCTTCAGCGGCGACGGCGAGTCCAGCGTCGAGGCCGAGATCTCCGAAAGGGGCGGGGAGGCGGAGACCGAGTCGCTCGCGAAGGACGCCATCAAGGACGCGATCAAGCAGGCCGTCGATCAGGCGGTGATGAAGCTCTCGCTCGGCAAGGCCGCGCCCATGAACGAGAGCAAGCGCGGCAAGAAGAAGAAGTGACGAAGGTGATCATGTCGAGAGCCCCCCACGTCGTCCTCGCCGCGCTCGCGGCCGCCACGCTCGCCGGCGCGTGCCGCCGCTCGGCGCCCGAGGCGCCGCCCCAGCCGAGATCGCAGCCCGGCGTCGTCGAGATCCTCAAGGGCGGCCGGTGGCTGTTCACGTACGTCGAGCCGGCGGGGACGTTCGCGACGACCGACAAGGCCGAGACCGTGCCCGAGGGCGCGCGCGCGATCGTGCGCGTCTTCGATCCCGCGGACATGGCGAAGACGGACGCGCCCGGGCAGGTCTACGTCACGGACCTCAACCAGTTGTTGAAGTCCGGCAAGGCCCCGGCGAGGCCGATCTCGCGCGACGCCTTCGAGACCGCCGCGCTCGCGCAGCTGCCGCCGGGCCAGTCCTCGCCGCTCGCGTCCCACGGCGCGGGGACCGCTCCGGCGGGCGAGCCGTCAGCCGCGGGCGGCGGCGCCCCGCCGCCCGTCGCGGGCGACGCGGGCGCGCCGGTCGTCACGATCTACGGCACGTCGTGGTGCGGGGCGTGCCGGGCGGCGCGTCAGTATCTGACCGAGCGCCGCATCCCGTTCGCGGACAAGGACATCGAACATGACGCCGCCGCCGCGCGCGAGCTCGGCGAGAAGGCGGCGAAGATGGGCGTGCCCACCGACCGGGTCCCGATCATCGACGTCCGCGGCCGACTGCTCCAGGGCTTCGATCGAGCGCGCATCGACGCGCTCCTGGGAGAACCGACATGACGCGCAAGTCCCCCCGGCTCACCCCCGCGCTCCTGCTCGCGCTCGCCGCCTTCGGCGCGGCGAGCCTCCGCGCCCGCCCCGCCGAGGCGCGGCTCATCGACCTGCACGCCGGCGCGATCGCGGGCGGCATCACGGGGTGGGGCACCACGGCCAACACGCCGGACTTCTTCGAGCGCCGCAAGGGGCCGGGCGTGGGCGCCGAGGTGGGCGTCAAGCTGCTCATCTTCGACCTGTCGGCGAACTTCCTTCAGGTCTTCGACAGCAACGGCCGCGGCGCCACGCTCTCGCAGCTGCTGCTCGGCGTGAACATCGACGTGCCGGTGGGCAACCAGAGGTTCCAGGAGGGCGTCGAGCGCGGCAAGAGCAGGAACGTCCTGCGGCCCATCGCCAACATCGGCGGCGCCGTCGGCTCGCCCGAGCCGGTGCACCTGCCCATCGACAACGCCCAGATCTCCTCGAAGGGCGTGGTGAGCTACTGGGGCCTGGGCTACGAGCACTTCATCAACGAGTTCATGGGCGTGGGCGCGGTCGCCAACTTCGGGTACCACTACTTCATCGGCGGCGGGAAGTCCGAGGACCCCATGATCCAGAACCAGGGCCACAGCTCCGGGTACCAGCTCACCGGGTTCGCCACCTTCACGTTCCACCTCGGCTATTGAGGAGCCGCAGGAAGGCCTCGGGCTCCATGAGCTCGTCGGCCCTGGCGAGGATCGCGCCCTCGGGGGAGACGAGGCGGATCGCGGGGAGGGTGTCGGCGCCGTACTTCTTCTTGACGGCGCCGAGGGCCGGCTCGTCGTCCTCGTGCGTGAGGTCGACGCGCAGGAGCGTGTAGCGCTGCATGGCCTCGGCCACCTCGGGGCGCGAGAAGACCTTCACCTCGAACTCCTTGCAGGGCAGGCACCAGTTGGCGCGGAAGTCGACGAGCAGCGGGCGGCCCGCGGCGCGCGCGTCGGCGACGGCGGCGGGCTCGTCGGCGAGCCAGCGCAGCTCGGTGGTGGCGCCCTTGGGCGTGAGCACCCAGTTCGTCGCGCCGAAGAGGCCCATCGTGGCCAGCGCGACGCCCAGGCCCTTGCGGGCGCGCGCGAGGGCGGCGTCGTGGAAGGACAGGTGCACGGCGCCGAGCGCGACCCCCGCGACGACGAGCGCCGCCATGATCCCGACGAAGCGCGCCTCGCGCGCGGTGAAGTGCTCGAGCGGCGGCGCGACGTTCTTGAGGTAGTAGAGCGCCGCCGTGAGGAGGACGATGCCGAAGACGCTCTTGACCGACTCCATCCAGGCGCCGGAGCGGGGCAGCGACATCGAGAAGGCGGCGAGCAACAGGAACGGCAGGCCGACGCCGAGGCCGTAGACGGCGCACAGGACGAAGCCGAAGGCCGCGTCGCGCGTCGTCGAGATGTACGCGAGCAGCCCGGCGAGGGGCGGCCCCGTGCAGGGCGCCGCGATGAGGCCCGCGACGAGGCCCATGAGGAAGGCGCCGCCGAACCCGCGCCCGCCGACGCGCGCCAGGCGCTCTTGCAAGCCTTGCGGCAGCGCGAGCTCGAAGGCGCCGAACATCGACAGCGCCATAGCGATGAAGAAGAGCGCGAGCGGCACGACGACGAAGGGGTTGCCGAGGTAGGCGCCGAAGGCCTTGCCGAGCAGGCCGAAGGTCGTGCCGAGGGCCCCGAACAGCACCGCGATACCCGCGACGTAGGCCGAGGCGAGCGCGGCGGCGCGCGAGCGCGCCACGCCCTTCGCGCCGAAGATCGCCAGGGTGATGGGGATCATCGGGTACACGCACGGGGTCAGCGCCGTGAGCAGACCGAAGCCGAGGGCGAGGGCGACGCTGGGCGAGGAGGCCATCGCATTGATTATAGACGGCGCCGCGGGTAGCGTCTGTCCCGCTTTGGGCTCCACGACACCGCCCGCGCCGCCGGCCGAGCTCGCGGCGCTGCGCGCGCAGATCGACGCCGTCGACGACCAGATCCTCGCCTTGCTCGACCGGCGCGCCGAGGTCGTGCGGCGGGTGGGCGAGATCAAGCGCGAGCGCCGCGAGACCTTCCACGTCCCGCATCGGGAGCGCGCCGTGCTCGAGCGGCTCACGGGCGCGGCGAACGGCGCCTTCCCGCGCGAGGCGGTGCGGCCCGTGTTCCGCGAGATCATGTCGGCCTGCCTGTCGCTCGAGAGCCCGCTCGTCGTCTCGTACCCGGGGCCCGAGGCGACCTTCAGCCACCTCGCGGGCCGCACGCGCTTCGGCCTGTCGGCGCAGTACGCGCCGGCGGCGAGCCTCGGCGAGGTCTTCCGGGCCGTGGGGCGGGGGGCGGACTACGGCGTCGTGCCCGTCGAGGAGGCGACGGAGGGGCTCGTCACGCACGCGCTCGACCACTTCCTCGACTCGGACCTGCTCGACGTCTTCATCGTGGGCGAGATCGTCGTCCCCGTGGCGCACGCGCTGCTCACGCACTCGGGTACGACGGCGGGGATCGAGCGCGTCTACGCGCACCCCGTGGCGGCGGCGCGCTGCGCGGCGGGCCTCGTCGAGGCCGTGGGGGGCGCCTCGGTCGTCGGCGCGCCGTCGGCGGCCGCGGCGGCGGCGCTGGCGCGCGACGACGCGCGCGGGG
>DASZWW010000219.1:0-4824 GCA_035546175.1 Polyangia bacterium | reverse complement strand
AGCGAGAGGTAGCCCGCGTCCTCGACGCCGCGGCGCAGGTTCTTGAGGCGGATCGACGGCAGCACGCCCGGGAAGCCCAGCGAGTGGTTGGTGAGGCGGTCGCGTTGCCGGCCCGGATAGAGGAGCACGCCGTCGCCCATGAGCGCGTCGCCGTCCTGGTTGTGGTACGTCTCCGCCGTGACGAACGGGTCGAACGGCCCGTGCCCCGACGGGTGCCGATCGTACCAGGCCGTCGTGGCCCAGATGAACCAGCGCCGCGTGCCCGCCATCGCCGCGATCCAGCCGAGCGTGCGCAGCGACACCGCCTCGACGTCGGTCATGAGCGTGCCGGCGGCCGGCCGGCGGCCCCCGTAGATCCACGGGTCCTTGCCCGCGGCGCGCGCGGCGGCGGCGGCGCGCGCGTCGTAGGCCTCGGCGCCGACGATGGGCACGGCGACGGGCTGGCGCGCGGGCTCGTCGTCGCAGGTCCAGGCGACGCGCACGCGGCGCGCGTTGGCGTCGGGCGCGCGCGCGAGCGCGGCGGTCCAGGCGGCGCCGAGCGGCGAGGCGCACACCTCGTCCTCGGCGTAGAGGATGACGTCGGCCTTGTCGAAGAGCCCGGGCGCCGCGAGCGCGTCGGCCGCCTCGGCGACGCTGGCGAGCGCCGCGGGCGTGGGCGCGCCGAGCGAGCCGTACATGCCCACGGCGACGATGCCGTCGCCCTCGCCCGCCGCGGGGCCCTCGTAGCCCGCCGCCTTCGTGTAGAGCGAGCCGTCGAGGGCCGGCAGCTGCCGGCGCACGTCGGCGGCCGAGGCGACGGCATGGATGGGGGCGAGCCGGTGCGCGTGCAGCAGCCTCCAGAGCTGGCGCTCGGCCGCGTCGACGTCGCCGACGCGCTCCGCGAGCTCGCCGCGCCCGTAGTAGAGCATCGTCCTCACGGGCCAGGCCGGCATCGTCGCGGGCAGGACCTCGAGCTCGAGGGGCAGCGCGGCGAGCGCGCGGCCGGCGGCGCGCGCCACGACCTCGGCGCGATAGAGCCCCGCCGGCTGATCGCGCGGCACCGTGAGGTCGACCCACACGACGCCGTTCGTCCGCGCCGCGACGCGCATCGGCCAGGGCGACCAGCCGGGCGCGAGCTCGACGGGGATGAGCGCGTCGGGCACGACGCCCGTGTAGCGGCCGGGGGGCGGCCCCGAGCCGGAGTCCCACCCGATGCAGTGATCGGTCCCGTTGGCGGACGACGGGCGCGTGACGTCGAAGAAGTGCTCGACGAAGCGGTCGACGCGGATGGCGCCGCCGCGCTCGCCGTGGAGCGGCGGGACGTCCACCGTCACGGCCTCGAGCGGCGCCGCGCCGGCCTCGACGACGATCTGGAAGGCCACGACCTCGTCGCGCATCGCGAAGAGGCGGATCGGCGCGCCCGGCCGCCACACCGGGTTGCCCTCGCCGGTCGCGAGCGCCGACCCCACGGCGGCCTGGCCGATGCGCTCGCCGTCGTCGATCGCCCACACGGTCGCGGCGCGCGCGGACGCGGGGACGAGCCCCGCCGCGACGGCGACCCCTACGCACATCGACACGCGCGCCATGTCCGGGAAGCAAAACCACGCGCGCGCGCCGGACAAGAGGCCTCCGGCGCGTTGACCACGCGCGCGCCCGTGCTTAGGTTCGACCGCGGACGTGAAGCTCGCGATCGTCGTCTCCCAGTTCCCCTGCAGCGACGAGGTGTTCATCCTGCGCGAGCTGCGGGCGCTCGAGCGCCGCGGCTTCGAGCTGCGCATCTACTCGATCAAGCCCGCCTCGGAGGCGCCGCTGCACGCCGAGGCCGTGCCCCTCGTCCCGGCGGCGCGCTACTCGCCGCTCGTGGCGTCGACCGACGTCCTCCTGCGCAACGTCCAGCTCCTCGCGACGGAGCCGCGCCTCTACGCGCGCCTGCTGGGCACCATCGTCCGCGAGACCTGGCGCAGCCGGCCGCTCCTCGCGCGGTCGCTGGCGGTGTTCCCGCAGGCCGTGCGCTGGGGCATGGAGCTGCGCGCGGATCCCGTGGCGCGCATCCACGCCCACTGGGCGACGCACCCGACGACGGCGGCCTGGGTGATGAGCCGGATCGCGAGGACGCCGCTCAGCATGACGGCGCACGCGCACGACATCTACCTCGATCAGGCGATGCTCGCGTTCAAGCTGCGCGAGGCGGTGGCGGTGCTGACCTGCACGGGACAGAACCTCACCTTCCTCAGGGAGCTCGCGCCCGACGTGCCGGAGGGCCGCGTGCGCCTCTCCTACCACGGGCTCGATCTCGGCGTGTACCGGCCGGCCGAGGCGCCGCCCGGCGTCTTCCGCATCCTCTCGGTCGGCACGCTGCTCCCGCGCAAGGGGTTCGACACGCTCGTCGAGGCGTGCGCGCTCCTCCAGCGCGACGGCGTCGCCTTCGAGTGCCTCGTCGTGGGCGACGGCCCCATGCGCGCCGAGCTGGAGGCGCGCGCCGCCGCGCTCGGCCTCCGGGGCGTCAGCTTCCTGGGCAAGCAGAGCCAGGAGAAGCTGCCCGACATCTACAGGCGCTCGTCGGTGTTCGTGCTCGCCGCCGTGCGCGGCCAGGCCCCGGCGCCGGGCGTCGCGCGCAAGCCGAGCGCCTCCGACCTCGTCCACTTCGGCATCCCGAACGTCATCCTCGAGGCAATGGCCTGCGGCCTGCCCGTGGTGACGACGCGCCAGGCGCCGCTCGTCGAGGTGATGCGCGGCGAGGCCAGCGACGGCGACGCCCAGAGCGGCGTCTACGTCCCCGAGCGCGATCCGGCGGCGCTGGCCGCGGCGCTCGCGGCGCTGGCGCGTGACCCGGAGCGGCGCGCGGCCATGGGCGCGCGCGCCGTCGCGCGCATCCGCGCCGGCTTCGACATCGACGTCACGAGCGGCGAGGTGGCGGAGGCCCTCGGCGCCCGCCCGGCAGCGCTCCGCGCCTGAGCGCGATCCAGCACGAAGCGCTTCGCGAAGCGCTGCACGAAGCACTGGACGAAGGGCCAGCTCGAGCGCTCAGATGAAGGGATGACGAAGCGCCTCATCGTCGTGGTCTTCGCGCTCGGCGCCTGCGGCGGTGGTGGGAAGGGCGATGGCGGCAAAGGCGCCGCCGGGACGGCGGGCCAGGGCTCCGGCGCCGCAGGCGCGGGCGGCGCCGGCTCCTCCTCGGGCGCCGCCGGACGCGCCTCGGGCAGCGGGGGCAGCCCGCCGACCACGGGCCCCGCCGTCGCCGCGGGCGTGGCCAACCCGACGTACACCTGCGCGCGCGAGCTCCACGTGGCGACGACGGGCAGCGACGCGGGCGACGGCTCGATGGCGAAGCCGTTCAAGACGATCTCCAAGGTCACGCCCCTGGCCAGGGCCGGCGACTGCATCCAGGTGCACGCGGGCACGTACGCCGAGGGCTCGACGATCACGTTCGCGGCCGACGGCACGCTGGCCGCGCCCATCGTCTTGCGCTCGGCCGACGGCAAGCTCGCGGCCGTCATCGACGCGAAGACGAACCGCACCGGCGAGACGGTCCTCGTGAGGAACGACTACGTCGTCGTCGACGGCTTCGAGTTCGTCGGGAGCCCGATGGACACCGAGGAGCAGTGCGTGCACTTCGACGGCCTCGGCAGGGGCAAGGGCACGGGCTCCGTGCTGCGCAACTCGAAGCTCACGGCGGGCTACGACACGATCAAGGTCAACGAGAACAGCGTCGGCGTCACCATCGAGGGCAACGAGATCTACGGGACCTTCCAGCACCTGCCCGTCAGCCTCACGGGGGCGAGCGATCTCACGTTCCGCGGGAACTTCTGCCACGACTGGACGCTCGACGGTGACGGCGCCATCCAGATCAAGGGCGGCTCGCACGACTCGCTGTTCGAGGGCAACGTCTTCCAGGACGTCCACACGAGCGCCGGCACGATCGCCATGGGCGACGGCTGCGACGCGACGTGCGACATCGATCCCGAGCACTACGCCGCCGTGAGGATCCGCGCCGTCAACGACGTCTTCGTGCGGGTGGGCCGCGGCCTCGACCTGCAGGGCTGCAAGGACTGCGCGGTCCTCGACAGCACGTTCGTCGACAGCGGCGTGGGGAACGTGCTCTTCAAGCTCACGTCGGCGACGACGAACGGCACGACGCAGGCCACGGTCGGCGCGCGCATCCTCAACAACCTCGTCTCGAACGCGGGTGACGGCGGCAACGTGGTCCAGATCAACGCGCCGGCGGGGACGGGCCTGGTCATGGACTACAACCTCCGCTGGAACGGCGGCATGGCCGTCTCGTGGGGCGACGGGCACCCGAGCACGGCGGACGCGCACTCGGTGACGATGGACCCCGAGCTCGCCAGCACGACCGACTTCTCGCCGGGCGCCGGCAGCGCCGCCCTCGGCGCGGGCGCCAACCTCTTCGCCGAGGTGCCCATCGACTTCGCGGGCGTCGCGCGGCCGATGTCGGGGCCCTTCGACATCGGCGCGTTCCAAGGCAAATAGCGCGAAAATGGCGTGGACATCGCCGCGCGCGTTGTGGCATCAAGGAAGCTCCTGCTCGCCAGGACGTCCGCCGGCTCAAGTGTGAACACACCGCTGACCGGGACGCGCATCGCTTAAACCAGAACGTCCCGTCGACGCCGACGTCGACGCCCGGACGCGAGAGCCGAACGGAGCGGCGACCTCTGCCCCGCGCCGCGCCCGCTCCTCGCGCGCGGGCCGAGGACCGCTCGCAGCAACTCGAACCGCGGAGGTCTCGCGATGAGACACTGGCTCCCCCTCGTCCTCGTCATCCCGTTGGTCGCCTGCGCGAACGGCGAGCACCACTACAGCGCGGGCGCGGGCGGCGCCTCCGGGTCC
>DASZWW010000218.1:0-26778 GCA_035546175.1 Polyangia bacterium | reverse complement strand
CCGCCGCCCGCGCCGCCGCCCGCGGCGCCACCCCCGGCGGTCGCGACGGAGACGAAGCCGCCGACGGCGACCGAGGCGATGCCGGCGACTCGTCCGGTCGTGCTTCCCCCGATCGACGTCGGCGCCTGGGCCCGCGTGGGGAGCCTCTTCCAGGGCGCCAAGGACCCGAGCAAGTTGAACGACTGGCAGATGAACAACGCCTACGTCGAGCTGCACACGGGCGGGAAGATCCACGAGAAGGTCGGCGTCACGCTGAACCTCAACGCCAACATGGCCGGCTACGGCACGTCGGGAGGCGGGGGCGGCGTCGCGCTCGAGGACGCCATCATTTCGTTCGACCTCCTGCCCGAGCTTCATATCTGGGCGGGGCACCTCCTCGTCATGGTCGATCGCGACAACTCGTCGGGGCCGTTCTTCATGATCCCGTGGAACTACCCGGGCCTGCCGACGTTCTTGGGTGGCTTCCTCCCGGCCTTCGGAGCTCCGCACGAGGGGCCGTTCGGTCGCAACAACGGCGTCAACGTCTGGGGCGATATCGCCGGCGGTTTCGCGACCTACTTCGCGGGCGTCTACGACAACGGGAACGTCGCCTCGAACCCGCTCTTTTCGGGACGCCTGCGCCTGGCGTTCCTCGACAAGGAGACGGGCTTCTGGGGCAACGGGAGCTACTTCGGCGACAAGGACATCCTGAGCCTCGACGTTGGCGGGCAGTACCAGAAGAACGGCAGCACCGGCGCCGTGCCCAACCCGATGATGCCGATGATGCCGACCATGACCCTGTCGGACTACGCGGACATCAACGTGGACGCGCTCCTCGAGAAGAAGATCCCGGGGGGCGGCTGGTTCACCGCCGATGGGGCCTTTTACCACTACAAGGTCCCCTCGGGCGGGGTGAGCAACTACTACTACGTCCTCGCTGCCTTCGCGAGCCCGACCGTGGGCGTCGGCAACATTCAGCCGATGGTCCGTTACCAGCAGGAGACGGTGAAGGACGGCACTGGCACGAACCCCTGGAACCTCGACGTGGGCCTCGCCTACCTCGTCAAGGGCCCGGCGCTTCGCCTGAACGCGACTTATAGCTACGCGAAGCTCGGCACCAATACGGCTCTGGGTCCGACGGGGACCGAGAACGCGCTTCAGGTCAGCGCGCAGGCGATCTTCTTCTGAGCGTCAACGAAGGAACAATCAATGAGCCAAGAATTTACAGCTTCGAAATCGAAAGTAATCCAGATGAAGCGAGGGGAGGGTCCTGACCATGCGTAAATCATTCTGCGGTGTGTTGATTGCGGGGTCGTTCGCGACCTTCATGGGCTGCCAAAAGCCGCCCGAGCCCGCCCCCGCGACGGCGCCGACCGCCGCCGCACCCGCGCCCGCGGCGGCGCCGGTCGACGACAAGGGGCCGATCAAGGTCGGCATCCTGCACTCCCTCTCGGGCACGATGGCCATCAGTGAGACGTCGCTCAAGGACGTGGCGCTCATGACGATCGAGGAGATCAACGAGGCCGGCGGCGTCCTGGGGCGCAAGCTCGAGCCCGTCGTCGTCGATCCGGCCTCGAACTGGCCGCTCTTCGCCGAGAAGGCGCGCGACCTCATCCAGAACCAGAAGGTCGCCGTGACCTTCGGGTGCTGGACGTCGGTCTCGCGCAAGTCGGTGCTGCCCGTCTTCGAGGAGCTCAACGGCCTGCTCTTCTACCCCGTGCAGTACGAGGGCGAGGAGTCGTCGTGGAACGTCTTCTACACGGGCGCCGCGCCCAACCAGCAGGCCATCCCGGCCGTCGAGTACCTCATGGGCAAGAAGGGCGGCGGCGCCAAGCGCTGGGTGCTCCTCGGCACCGACTACGTGTACCCGCGCACGACGAACAAGATCTTGCGCTACTTCCTGCACTCGAAGGGCGTGGCCGACGACGACATCATGGAGAAGTACACGCCGTTCGGGCACAGCGACTACCAGACGATCGTCGCCGACGTGAAGAAGTTCGCTTCCGGCAAGCGCACCGCCGTCGTCTCGACGATCAACGGCGACTCGAACGTGCCGTTCTACAAGGAGCTCGGCAACCAGGGCATCAAGGCCACCGACATCCCTGTCGTGGCGTTCTCTGTCGGCGAGGAGGAGCTGCGCGGCATCGACACGAAGCCGCTCGTGGGCCAGCTCGCGGCCTGGAACTACTTCGAGTCCATCGACAACCCCGTCAACAAGGCGTTCATCGACAAGTGGATGGCCTACGTCAAGAAGAACAACCTGCCGGGCGGCGACAAGCGCGTCACCAATGATCCGATGGAGGCCACGTACATCGGCATCCACATGTGGGCGCAGGCCGTCGAGCAGGCGCACACGACGAACGTCGACGCCGTCCGCCAGGCCATCGGGTACCAGCACTTCAAGTCGCCGTCGGGCTTCGACATCGAGATGGACGCCGAGAACCACCACCTGCACAAGCCGGTGTACATCGGCGAGGTCAAGGCCGACGGCCAGTTCCACGTCGTGTGGAAGACGGACGGCCCCATCAAGGCCCAGGCCTGGAGCCCGTACATCCCGGACGACAAGGGCAAGATCGCCAACTGGCTCTACCCGTGGGCGTGCGGCAACTGCACGGCCGCGAAGTTCGGCGGCGCCGCGGCGGTCGCGGAAGCGAAGTAGCGGCGGCGCACCGACAACGGACGGATGACAGAAGAACCCGGCGTGGGCGGATCGAAGACATCGAGGCGAGCGGCCCTCTTGGGGGCAGGTGGGCTCCTCCTCTGGCTGTCGTTTCCATCGATCGCCCACGCCGGGCCGCTCGAGGACGCCGTGCAAGGCCTCGGCTCCCCGTCGGAGGACAAGGTCGAGGACAGCATCCGGAGCCTGGCCACGCTCGACGACGCGCGGGCGTGGCCGGCGCTCGACGCGCTCTGCGACGATCGGCTGCGCCTCGGCGCGGACGGCAAGGTGTATGTCTGGGACGGCAAGACGCACGACGCGAAGGACCCGCTGAGCCTCGCCGTCGTGCAGGCGCCCCGGCCGCTCAAGGAGGTCGAGGTGTCGAACGAGATCCGGCGCCTCGCGGGGCCCGTGCTCGCGCAGCTGCGCCTCGGCTCGCCGAGCGCGGGCGAGAGGCTGGCCGCCGCCGAGGAGCTGTCGAAGGGCGGCGACGCGGAGGCGACGAGCCTGCTGCACAAGGCCCTCGACCGCGAGAAGGATCCGAAGGTGCACGACGAGCTGACGCTGGCGGTCGCGCGCGTCGACCTGGCGAGCCCGAGCCCCGACGCGCGCGTGGGCGCGCTCCACGTCATCAAGAAGCTCGGCAACGACGAGTTCCTCTCGGCCGTGCAACGCATGGTCTCCAAGAACGATCAGGGCCAGTTCAACGAGCCCGACGCCCGCGTGCGCGCCGCCGCGCAGGAGGTCGTGGCCTCGATCCTCGGCCAGCAGCGGCTCGTCAGCGTCGTGGGCGGCCTACTCCACGGCCTGTCCCTCGCCAGCGTCTTGCTCTTCGCGGCGCTCGGCCTGGCCGTCACGTTCGGCCTGCTGGGCGTCATCAACATGGCCCACGGCGAGATGCTCATGCTGGGGGCGTACTCGACGTACGCCGTGCAGACGTTCTTCCAGGCGCACATGCCCGGCGCCTTCCGGTGGTACCTGATCGCCGCCGTGCCCGTCGCGTTCGCCGTGACGATGCTCGTCGGCATGCTGCTCGAGCGCACCGTCATCAAGCACCTCTACGGACGGCCGCTCGAGACGCTGCTCGCGACCTGGGGCATCAGCCTCGGCCTCATCCAGACGGTGCGCCTCATCTTCGGCGCGCAGAACGTGGCCGTCGCCAACCCCGACTGGCTCGCGGGCGGGATCGAGATCACCCACGGGCTCGTGCTGCCCTGGAGCCGCGTCGGCGTCATCGGCTTCGTCATCGTCGTGGCGGCGGGCGTGTGGTTCCTGCTGCAGCGGACCCGGCTCGGCCTCTACGTCCGCGCCGTCACGCAGAACCGCGCCATGGCCGCCTGCCTGGGCATCTCCACCAAGCGCATCGACATGTGGATGTTCGGCCTCGGCTCGGGCATCGCCGGCCTCGGCGGCGTCGCGCTGTCGCAGCTGTCCAACGTGGGGCCCGAGCTCGGCCAGTCGTACATCATCGACTCGTTCATGGTCGTCGTGCTGGGCGGCGTGGGGCGGCTCGCGGGCGCCGTGGCCGCCGCGCTCGGCCTCGGCGTCGTCAACAAGCTCATCGAGCCCATCGCGGGCGCCGTGCTCGGCAAGATCGCGGTGCTCGCCTTCATCATCCTCTTCATCCAGCGCCGCCCGCAGGGCCTCTTCGCCATCAAGGGGCGCGTCGACGCATGAGCGTCCTCGCGCGCCTCGGCGAGATGCACTCGCGACGCGGCTGGATCGTCCTCGGCGCGTTCGCGCTCATCGTCGCCGTGGTCGTCCCGGCGGTCGCGCCGGCTTACCTCGTCCCGCTGCTCGGCAAGTTCCTCTGCTACGGGATGGCGGCGCTCGCCATGGACCTCTTGTGGGGCTACGCGGGCATCCTCAGCCTCGGGCACGCCCTCTTCTTCGCGCTCGGCGGCTACGGCATG
The DNA here is from genome assembly GCA_035546175.1 of Polyangia bacterium. GTDB lineage: Bacteria > Myxococcota_A > Polyangia > Fen-1088 > Fen-1088 > DASZFV01. The sequence continues at coordinate 22,227 of DASZWW010000218.1, read as the reverse complement.
GGCATGTACCTCATGCGCTCCATCGCGGGCGAGGGTGTCTACCGCAGCGAGCTGCCCGACTTCATGGTCTTCCTCGACTGGCACAAGCTGCCCTGGTACTGGCACGGCTTCCAGAGCTTCGGCTTCGCGGTCACCATGCTGCTGCTCGTGCCCGGCTTGCTCGCGCTCGTCTTCGGCTGGCTCACGTTCCGCTCGCGCATCAAGGGCGTCTACCTCTCGATCGTCACGCAGGCCCTCACCTACGCGGCGATGCTGCTCTTCTTCCAGAACGCCACCGGCTTCGGCGGCAACAACGGCCTCACCGACTTCAAGCGCATCCTCGGCTGGCCGCTGCAGGCGCCCCAGACGAAGACGGTCCTCTACGTCGCGTCGGCGATCGCCCTCTGCGGCACGTACCTGCTCTGCCGCTTCATCGTGACGAGCAAGCTCGGGCGCGTGCTGCGCGCGCTGCGCGACGCCGAGCTCAAGACGCGCTTCTGCGGCTACGAGTCGACGAACTACAAGCTCTTCGTGTGGGTGGTCTCCGCCGTGCTGTGCGCGCTCGCGGGCGCGCTCTACGTCCCGCAGGTCGGCATCATCAACCCCAGCGAGATGCAGCCCTCGAACTCGATCGAGATGGCGATCTGGGTCGCCGTGGGCGGTCGCGGCACGCTCACCGGCGCGCTGCTCGGCGCGTGGCTCGTCAACGGCGGCAAGAGCTGGCTCACGGCGGCGTTCCCGTCGGCGTGGCTCTACGCGCTCGGCGGCCTCTTCGTGCTCGTGACGCTGTTCCTTCCGAGGGGGATCGTGGGGGCGGGCGGGCCCTTGCTGGAGTGGATCGAGCGGCGGCGGGAGCGCCTCCGGCCGCCGCCGGAGACCGCGGCCGTCAAGCAGGAGGGGACGTGAGCGTGGCGGAGAGCGCAGCGCCCCCCGAGGAGCTCCGGCCAGAGCTCGGCGAAGAGGACGAGACCTATCCCAAGTCCGTCGCGCCGCCCATCATGTTGTGGGCCGAGAACCTCACCGTCAGCTTCGACGGCTTCAAGGCGCTCGACGACGTCACGCTCCTCCTCGATCGCGGCGAGCTCCGCTGCATCATCGGGCCCAACGGCGCCGGCAAGACGACGCTCATGGACGTCATCACGGGCAAGACGCGCCCGTCGGAGGGCTCGGTCTTCCTCGAGAGCCGCTTGCAGAACCTCACCCAGATGTCGGAGTGCCAGATCGCCGAGCTGGGCATCGGCCGCAAGTTCCAGCGCCCGACCGTCTTCCAGGGCCACTCGGTGTTCGAGAACTGCGAGCTCGCGCTCAAGGGCAGGAAGGGCGTGTTCCACAGCCTGTTCGCCCGCCTCTCGAAGGCCGACCGCGCGCGCATCGAGGAGGTGCTCGAGACGATCGGCCTCCAGGAGCTGCGTCATCGCCAGGCGGGCCTGCTCGCGCACGGGCAGAAGCAGTGGCTCGAGATCGGCATGCTGCTCGCGCAGAACCCGAAGGTGCTCTTCATCGACGAGCCCGTCGCCGGTATGACCCAGCCGGAGATGGAGCGCACGGGCGAGCTCTTCCGCAGCCTCGCGGGCAAGCACACGGTCGTCGTCGTGGAGCACGACATGGAGTTCGTGCGCAGCATCGCCCGCAAGGTCACCGTCCTGCACGAGGGCCGCGTGCTCGCCGAGGGGCCCATGGACGCCATCCAGAGGAACGAGCGGGTCATCGAGGTGTACCTGGGCACATGAGCGTCACGCCCGCCTCCCCTGAAGCGCCGCCCGCGGCGGCGCCGCCGGTGCTCGTCGTCTCCGGCGTCAACCAGTTCTACGGGTCGAGCCACACGCTCTGGAACGCCAGCCTCACGATCCCGGCCGGCGGCTGCGTGTGCCTCATGGGCCGCAACGGCGTCGGCAAGACGACGCTGCTCAAGGTCGTCATGGGCCTCCTGCCCGCGACGGGCAGCATCAAGTTCATGGGCACCGAGCTCGTGGGCGCGCCCGCCGAGCGCCGGGCGCGCCTCGGCATCGGCTACGTCCCGCAGGGCCGCGAGATCTTCTCCGACCTCACCGTCGAGGAGAACCTGCAGGTGGGCCTCGCCGCGCGCGGCGGGCGCGGCGCCGTCCCCGAGCAGGTCTTCACGCTCTTCCCCGTGCTCAAGAAGATGCTGCGCCGGCGGGGCGGCGATCTCTCGGGGGGCCAACAGCAGCAGCTCGCGATCGGCCGCGCCCTCGCCATCGACGCCAAGATGCCCAAGCTCCTCATCCTCGACGAGCCGACCGAGGGCATCCAGCCCAACATCGTGCACGAGATCGGGGACATCATCATCCAGCTCAACGAGGCCGGCCTGGCGGTGCTCACCGTCGAGCAGAAGCTCCCCTTCGCGAGGCGCGTCGGCCGCTCGTTCTGCATGATGGACCGCGGCCGCGCCGTCGCCGAGGGCACCATCGCCGAGCTGACCGACGAGATCGTGCGGCAGCACCTCATCGTCTGAGCGTCTGAGCGCTCGCGCGTCGCCCGCCGGCAGCGGCGCGCCGCCGGCCGCGCGGGATGGTCACCGCCAGCGAGGCCGGCTCACCTCCCGGGCCCTCCCCGCCGTTCCTCCGAACCTCGCTGGCGGCTCTCGCGCGTCTCCTCGGTGCTCCCGTTCACCCTCCTGCGTCCCCTCCGACCCGATCCCATCCCCGACGCCCGAGTCGTTCTCGTGACGACATGAGCGTACGCGAGGCGCCGTCAAGACGTGATTTCGACCGTGCGTGTTCTTGGTTGCATCCTCCGGGGCCCCCGCGAGGCCTCCTCCCGGGCCGCGCGCCGGCCTGGCGATCGAGTCTGCAATGATCCAGGTCTGCGGCGGCGCGGCGACGGCGTCGACGAGCGGCCCCTTCGAGCGCCCCCGGTCAGGCGGCCGGTTCGAGCACGACGACGGTCTGACCGGCGGTCACGAGGGCGCCCGGCTTCTGGGTGACGGCGACGACCCTCCCGGTGATCGGCGAGACCACGGGCGTCTCCATCTTCATCGTCTCCATGACGACGAGCTTGTCGCCGGCGGCGACGCGGGCGCCCTCCTTCGCGACCACCTCCCACACGCTGCCCGTCACGGCGGAGGGCACCTTCACGTACGGCGCCGGCCACTCCTTCTCCCCGTCGGTGCGGGGCGGCTCGTCGGGCTCCTCGGACGGCGGCGGCAGCGAGGCCCAGCGCTCGCGCTCCTCGACGAACGCCGCCCGCTGGGTGGCGCGGAAGGCCTCGATCGAAACGGCGTTCTCCTCGAGGAAGCGGCGGTAGTCGGCGAAGCGGAAGGTCGTCGGCTCGATCTCGAGGCGAGCGCGGCCGCGCGGGAAGTCGGCGCGGAACTGGAGCAGCTCGCGCTCGCTCACGGGGAAGAAGCGGATCTGATCGAAGAAGCGCAGCAGCCAGGGGTGGCCGGGCGCGAAGTCGCGCGTCTCGTGGAAGCGGTTCCACATCTGGCAGGTCCGGCCCACGAGCTGGTAGCCGCCGGGGCCCTCCATGCCGTAGACGCAGAGGTACGCGCCGCCGATGCCGACGGCGTTCTCGGGCGTCCACGTGCGCGCGGGGTTGTACTTCGTGGTGACGAGGCGGTGCCGCGGGTCGAGGGGCGTCGCGACCGGCGCGCCGAGGTACACGTCCCCGAGGCCGAGGACGAGGTACGTCGCGCCGTAGACGACGGTGCGGACCTCGTCGATGGATCCCAGGCCGTTGATGCGCCGGATGAACTCGATGTTGCTCGGGCACCATGGCGCGTCGGGCCGCACCGACTGCACGTACTTGCGGATGGCGAGCTGCGTGGCCGGGTCGTCCCACGAGAGCGGCAGGTGGACGATGCGCGAGGGCACCTCGATCGAGTTGGTGTCGGGCAGGCCCGCCTCCGCCTCGGTGATGAGCTCGAGCAGGCGCTCGCGCGGCAGCGCGCGGTCGTCGTGGTGGACCTGCAGCGAGCGGATGCCGGGGGTCAGATCCAGGATGCCCCGGAGCCGGAGTCGCCGGAGGGACTCCGCGAGCGCGTGCACGCGAAAGCGCAGCGCGAAGTCGAGCGTGGGCGGGCCGAGCTCGCAGAGGACGTTCGCGTCGCCGTCCTGTCGGATGACGAAGGCGGGCGCGCCCGCGCGCGCCGGGCGGTCCACGAGGATCGCCGACGCCGACGTGGGCCCCTCGCCGACGGCGAGGGGCGCCGGCGCGGGCGGCGGCTGCAGGGTCTCGATGGCGCGCTCCTGGCGCGCCTGCAGGGCGCGGGCGGCCGCGAGCGTGACGGCGCGGAAGCGCACCGTGTCCCCGGGCTTGAGCTGGCCGATCTTCCAGAGGTCGGCCTCGATGATGGTGGCCGGGCAAACGAAGCCGCCCAGGCTCGGACCGTCGGGCCCGAGGATGACGGGCATGTCGCCCGTGAAGTCGATCGTCCCGATGGCGTAGGCGTTGTCGTGGATGTTCGACGGGTGCAGGCCCGCCTCGCCGCCGTCGGGGCGCGCCCACCGGGGCTTGGGGCCCACGAGGCGCACGCCCGTGCGGCTGGAGTTGTAATGGACGCGCCAGCGCGCCGAGAAGAGCGCGGCGATGTCGTCGGGGTGGAAGAAGTCGGGCGCGCCGTGGGGACCGTGCAGGACGGCGATCTCCCACTCGGACCGCAGCGGCGGCACGAGCTCGCCCGGCAGCTCCGCCGTCGGCGGCGCGACGGGCGGCTGGCCGCCGGGGCGGAGGACGTCGCCGGGCAGGAGCGCGCGGCCGCCGTGGCCGCCGAAGAGCCCGAGCGTGAAGGTGGCGCGGCTGCCCAGGTAGGGCGGGACGTCGAGCCCGCCGCGCACCGCCACATAGGCTCGGGCGCCGGCGCGGTCGCCGCCGCCGCGCACGGCGCCGAGCCGCAGCACGGCGCCCGCCGGGACGGTGAACGCGCCGAAGCGCGGCGCCGGCGCGCCGTCGAGCGTCGCGCCCATGTCGGCGCCCGTGAGCGCGACGGTGGCGGCGGCGTGGAACCGCAGCGCGGGCCCCACGAGCGCGCACTCGAGGCCGGCGGCGTCCGCCGGGTTGCCCACGAGCCGGTTGGCGAGCCGGAACGAGAGCGCGTCCATCGGCCCCGACGGCGGCACGCCGACCTCCCAGTGCCCGAGCCGCCCGGGCCAGTCCTGCACCGTCGTCTGCGTGCCGCCGTCGAGGACCTCGATCGTCGCGGGCGCGTAGGGGAAGTCGGCCAGCAGGCCGGTGTGGACGTCGGCGGCGACGAAGGCGCGCGCCTCGAGGATCTGGAGGAGGTAGTCGCGGTTGCTCTCGATCCCCGAGACGCGGCAGCGCGCGAGCGCCGCCACGAGCGCGGCCCGCGCCTCCTCGCGCGTCGCGCCGCGCGCGATGAGCTTCGCCAGCATCGGATCGTAGTACGGCGTCACCTCGGTGCCGCGATCGACCGCCGACTCGACGCGAATGTCCTCGGGGAACGAGACCTCGGTGAGGCGCCCGCAGGAGGGCTGAAAGTCGCGCTTCGGATCCTCGGCGTAGAGGCGCGCCTGGATCGACGCGCCCCGCGCGCGCGGCGCGCGGCGCGCGAGATCGGGCAGCTCGCCGGCCGCGAGCCGCACCATCCACTCGACGAGGTCGACGCCGGTCACCTCCTCGGTGACGCCGTGCTCGACCTGGATGCGGGTGTTGACCTCCAAGAAGTAGTAGGCGTGGTCGGCGCCCGTGGCCGACGCCGCGTCGAGGACGAACTCGACGGTCCCCGCCGATCGGTAGCGAGCGCCGCGCCCGAGGCGCGCGGCCGCCTCGAGCAGCCCGGCGCGGGTCGCGTCGGAGAGCCCGGGCGCCGGCGTCTCCTCGACGACCTTCTGGTTGCGGCGCTGCAGCGAGCAGTCGCGCTCGCCGAGCGCGAGCACCGTCCCCGCGCCGTCGCCGAAGATCTGGACCTCGACGTGACGCGCGCGCGCGACGAGCTTCTCGAGGTAGAGGCCCGGCTCCTTGAAGTGGGCGCGGGCCAGGCGCCCGACCGTGTCGTAGGCGGCCGTGAGCGCCGCCGCGTCGGCGCAGCGGCGCATCCCGATGCCGCCGCCGCCCGCCGTGCTCTTGAGCATGACCGGGTAGCCGATCGCCGCGGCGGCGCGCAGCGCCTCGTCGAGGCCCGGAAGGAGGCCCGTCCCCGGCAAGAGCGGCACGCCGCTCTCGGCGGCGAGCGCCCGCGCCGTGTGCTTGAGCCCGAAGGCGCGCATCTGTCCGGGCGTGGGTCCGATGAAGGCGAGGCCCGCCGCCTCGCAGGCGGCCGCGAAGTCGGCGTTCTCGGCCAGGAAGCCGTAGCCGGGGTGGACGGCCTCCGCGCCCGTGGCGCGCGCCGCCTCGATGATGACGTCGCCGCGCAGGTAGCTCTCCGCGGGCGGCGGCGGGCCGATCGGGACCGCCTCGTCGGCCGCGAGGACGTGCGGCGCCGAGGCGTCGGCCTCGGAGTAGACGGCCACGGAGCCCACGCCCAGCCGGTGGAGCGTGCGGAAGATGCGGGTCGCGATGACGCCGCGGTTGGCGACGAGGACCTTGCGGAACACGCGCGCCCCGTCAGCTCACCGGCCACACGAGCAGCCGGACCGGCGTGGGGTTGTAGGCGTTGCACGGGTTGTTGAGCTGCGGGCAGTTGGAGATGAGCACCAGCACGTCCAGCTCGGCCCTCATCTCGACGTAGCGCCCGGGCGCCGAGACGCCGTCCTCGAAGGTGAGGGCGCCCTTGGGCGTCACGGGCACGTTCATGAAGAAGTTGATGTTGCTCGGCAGGTCGCGCTTGGTCATGCCCCAGCCGTGGCGCGCGAGCGCGAGCAGGAAGCTGTCGCGGCAGTTGTGCATGATCTTCTTCTCGAGCGCGTAGCGCACCTGGTTGCTCTCCGCCGAGCACGCGCCGCCGAGCGTGTCGTGGCGGCCGCAGGTGTCGGCGACGATCGTGAGCAGCGGCCGGCCCTCGCTCGAGACGAGCGCCGTCCCCGTCGTGAGGTAGATGTTGCCCTGCGCGCGGATCGTCTCGGTGGCGCTGTAGCGCTCGTCGACGTCGCGCGCGTTGAAGAAGAGCGTGTCGACGGCCTGGTTGCCCTCGAGGTCCACGATGCGGAAGATCTCGCCGGCGCGCAGCTCGTGGGTCCAGCCTTCTCCGGCGGGCAGCACGACGTCGAGGCGCGCCCGGGCGGGGTCGCGCGCGCTCTCGCCCGCCGCGGCCGTCACAGCGCCCCCCGCTGCTCGGCGACGTACGCCTCGGTGAGGGCGAAGCCGCGCTCGTTCTCGGGGCGGAAGATGCGGCACGGATCGTCGGGCGCCGCCGCGGGGCCTTCGAAGAGCGCGAGCGTCACCGGGGGCGGCGCGTAGCGCGGGCTCGGATCGAGCGGGTGGGGCGTGTTCGTGAGGACCACGAGCGTGTCCATCTCGAAGCGCAGCTCGACGACGGCGCCCGCCTTGCTCTTGCGCGGCACCCAGGCGAGCGCGCCGTCCTCGGCGACGCCCACGCGCACGAAGAAGTTCACGTTGGCGACGAGGTCGCGCTTGCCGAGCCCGTGCTTGCCGAGCTCGACGAGGAAGTTGTCGCGCGCGTTGCGGTGGAAGGCGTTGCGCAGCTCCTGGTAGCTCCCCTCGCCGAACCGGCGCCGCGAGGACGCCGCGTCGCCGCAGCCGGAGATGGTGTCGTGCCACCCGCAGGTGTCGCGCGTGATCGAGCACAGCACGCGGCCCATGTCGGAGTAGAGGACGCGGTCCTCGGTGAGGAAGGCGGTGAACTGCGCCTTGAGCGTGTCGGCCATGTTGTAGCGCTCGAGCGGATCGTGGCTGTTGTAGAAGAGCGCCGAGACGCAGGCGGTGCCCTCGTCGTCGCGCAGGCGCAGCACTTGCCGGCGGCGCATGCGCCGCGACCAGGCCTGACCGCCCGCCAGGACGGCGAGCCGCTCGGGCCCGCTACTCAACGTCGTCCCCCACGACGGTCATGCGCCGGAGCGGCAGCGTCTCGGTCGCGACCTCGACGGGCGGGTGGATGAGGGTCTCGAGGTGGCGGCGCGCCGCCACGAACGTGGGCGAGAGGAACTGCGCGGGGTGGCGGGGGCGAGGCACGGCGACCTCCATGAGCTCGCGCACGCGTCCGGGGTGCGCGTCGAGGACGAGGATGCGGTCGGCGAGGTAGACGGCCTCGTCGAGGTCGTGGGTGATGAAGACGATCGTGATGTCGACCTCGCGCCAGATCTGGAGCAGGTACGACTGCATCTGGGCGCGCGTCTGCGCGTCGAGCGCCCCGAACGGCTCGTCCATGAGCAGGATGCGCGGGCGGTTCGCGAGCGCGCGCGCGATGGCCACCCGCTGCTTCATCCCGCCGGACAGCTCGTGCGGGTAGCTGGCCGCGAACTTCGAGAGGCCGACGAGGTCGAGCCACTGCCGCGCCTCCTGCTCCGCGCTGGAGCGGGACATCCCCTGCGACACCTCGAGCCCGAACATGACGTTCTTGAGCACGGTGAGCCACGGGAAGAGCGTGTAGCCCTGGAAGACCATGCCGCGGTCGGATCCCGGGCCGTCGACGGGCCGGCCGTCGAGCAGCACGCGCCCGCCCGAGCACGGCTCGAGGCCCGCGATGAGCCGCGCCAGCGTCGACTTGCCGCAGCCCGAGGGGCCGATGACGCACAGGAGCTCGCGGCGGTGGGCCTGGAAGGTGACGCGGTCGAGCGCGACGACGGTCTCGCCGTCGGCGGTCGTGAAGCGCTTCTCGAGCGCTTGCACGTCCAGGATCACGGGCCGCTGGCGCAGCTTCGCGAAGCGCTCGGCGACGCGCGGCTCCTGCTCGCGGTAGCTCGGCAGCGAGAGGGTGTCCATCACGCGCGGGCCGCCTCCTTCGCGGGCGTGGCCTCGCCCGGCCGCGCGCCGCGCCCGCCGCGCGCGAGCCCGAGGGCCTGCGAGAACCAGCCGCGCCTCGCGGTGCGCAGCCACGGGAAGAGCTGCCGCCCGAGCGACGCGAGCACCAGGTCCGTGCCGAGGCCCACGAGGCCGATGACGATGATCGACGCGAAGACGCGGTCGTAGGCCCGGTACTTCGCCTGCTGGTTGATGAAGAACGTGATGCCCGAGCTCACGCCGATGAGCTCGGCGACGATCAGGTACGTCCAGGCCCAGCCGAGCAGCACGCGCATGTCCGTGTAGACCTCGGTGACGACGCCCGGCACGACGACGCGCCAGAGCAGGTGCCGCGGCGAGGCCCCCAGCGTCTGCGCCGCCTCGAGCAGCGCGGGGTCGATCCGGCGCGTCGTGTTGGCGATGACGAGCACCTGCTGGAAGAACGTCCCGATGACGATGATGGCGATCTTGGGCGCGTCCTCGATGCCCAGCACGGCGACGGCGAGCGCCCCGAACGCCGGCGCCGGCAGGTAGCGGAAGAACTCGATGAAGGGCTCGGTGAGCCGGGCCATGGCCGGCAGGGCGCCGCAGAGGATCCCGAGCGGCACGCCGACGATCGAGGAGATGAGGAAGCCCCAGAAGATCACCGTGACGCTGTGCCAGAGGCTCTGGTGCAGCCAGGGCTCGTCGGCGCGGAAGGGCGGCGTCGTGAAGCCCGTCACGAGCGCGCGCGCGACCTCGTGCGGCGCCGGGAGAAAGGGCGGGTTGGCCGGCGTGCCCGCGGCCGGGTGGCCGCCCTTCGCGACGAGGGCCCGGTTGTCGCGCTCGACGTCCGCGCGCGGCGCGAGCTCGCCGACGGTGACCCAGTCGAGATCGCCGGCGTCGGTCACGCGCAGCATGGGGTGCCACACGAAGGGCACGTAGCTGACGACGCACCAGGCGGCGATGGGGATGATGAACGACAGCGCCCACAGACGCCGCGCGCGCGCCGGCGACAGCCCCGCGAGGGGCCGGAGCCAGGCGGACGACAACGAGGTGCTCATCGAATCACGTCCACGCGCGGGGCGGGGGAGCGGCGCTTACTTCGCGAGCGCCTCCTTCGAGAGGGAGCCGTCGATGTACGCCGCGACCGGCTGCGGCTCCTTGTAGACCTTGTTGGCGACGTTGAAGGCGTCCGCGACCTTGCCGCTGCCGAGCAGCGTGCCGAGGCCGTCCTTCTTGTCGAACCGCTTGAGCGCCTCCTCCGGCGTGAGGAAGTGCGTGCCCGGCAGGAACTTCGCGTACTCCTCGGGCGGCACGCCGGCGCGCCCCGCCATCATCTTCACCACCTCGTCCTTGTTCTTCGGGTCCATGACGTACTTGACGACGCGGTTCCAGACCTTGACGAACTTCACCCAGTCGGCGCGCCGCTCGGCCAGGTTCTTGGGGTTGACGCACACGAGATCGTAGATGAGGCCCGGCGCGTCCGCGCTCGTGAACACCGCCTTCGAGCCGGCGCTGCCCTTGAGCGACTGGTCGGCGTTCGGCTGCCAGGCGCCGATGGCGTCGACGCTGCCCGAGGCGAGCGCCTGCGCCGTCTGGTTCGTGGGCACGTTGACGAGCGTGACGTCCGACTCCTTCATGCCGTTCTTCTCGAGGGCCTTGTCGAGCATCAGGTGCTCGACGAGCCCGACCTCGAGGCCGATCTTCTTGCCCTTGAGCGCCTTGACGTCCTTGATGCCCCGCTTGGCGACGATCATGTCGTTGCCGGCGCTGTAGTCGGTGACGAGGATGGCGACGCTGCGCGGCCCGGGCGCGCCCGTGACGAGCGCGTCGCCGGTGGTCATCATGACGGCGTCGATCTTGCCGGCCGCGAACGCCTCCATCGAGGGCGCGTACTCGAACCAGTCGAACTTGACGTCGACGCCCGCCTCCTTGAACCAGCCCTTCTGGATCCCCACCTCGAACGCCGTCCAGCCCGGCCAGTCCGAGAAGCCGACGCGTAACGGCTTGCTGCCCTCGGCCCGCGCGGACCTGGCGAGGCTCGACAGGAGCACGACGAAGACGACGGACAGGGCCAGGGCGAGGGCGCGGCGGCGGAGGTGAGCTGTCATTGACGCGACCGTAGCAACGCCAGGTAACGAAGACATTTCGGACGAGACCTATTCGTGTAACTCACGCGCGGCGCGGCGCCCCGCTCGAGTTACGACGATCGCTCGCGCCCGAAACGAGGCGTTGGCTTTGCCGGTGCTAGCGTGACCCATCGATGACGATGGCGCGAATCGAAGCCGAGCCGGAGGCCCTGACCATCGATCTCGATCGCACGGCGATCGTGATGATCGACATGCAGCGCGACTTCCTGGAGCCGGGCGGCTTCGGTGAGTCGCTCGGCAACGACGTGTCCCTGCTCGCGCGCGCCATCGGGCCGTGCGGCGCGCTCCTCGCGGGCGCGCGCCGGCGCGGCATGCTGATCGTGCACACGCGCGAGGGCCACCGCCCCGATCTCTCGGACGCGCCCCGGGCGAAGATCGAGCGCGGCGCGCCCAGCATGCGCATCGGCGCGCCCGGCCCCATGGGCCGCATCCTCGTGCGCGGCGAGCCCGGGCACGACCTCGTGGCGGCGCTCTCCCCGCGCGCGGGCGAGCCCGTCGTCGACAAGCCGGGCAAGGGCGCCTTCTACGCGACCGATCTGCACTCGATCCTCGGGAATCGCGGCATCGAGAACCTCGTCGTCTGCGGGGTGACGACCGAGGTCTGCGTGCACACGACGGTCCGGGAGGCCAACGACCGCGGCTATCGCTGCCTCGTGCCCGGCGACTGCTGCGCCTCTTACTTCCCCGAGTTCCACGAGGTGGGCCTGAAGATGATCAAGGCGCAGGGGGGCATCTTCGGGTGGGTGACGGACTCCAAGCGCGTGCTGGCCGGCATCGTCAACTGACGGGCGGCCCTCGAGACGAGGAGGTGTGAGATGGCAAACGCGACGGCCTTGGCGGCGGGGGAGAAGCCGAAGATCTGGACGCCGGGCGACTGGAACGCCTTCTTCGGCTTCGGCACGAACATCCTCGTGAACCTGCTCGTGCTGACGGGGCTCCTGCGCTTCGTCGTCAAGATGCCGGACAGCCTCGTCTTCGGACGCATCCTCCCGGCCACGGGCCTCATGCTCTGCCTGAGCACGCTCTACTACGCGCGCCTCGCCTACAAGCTCGCCGAGCGGACGGGGCGCAAGGACGTCTGCGCGCTGCCCTCGGGCATCAGCGTCCCGCACATGTTCGTCGTGACGTTCGTGATCATGCTCCCCATCGCCACGCGCACGGGCGACCCCGTCCAGGGCTGGGAGGCGGGGCTCACCTGGGTGTTCGTGCAGAGCTTCGTGCTGATGATCGGCGGCTTCATCGGGCCGGTCATCCGCAAGATCACGCCGCGCGCCGCGCTGCTCGGCACGCTGGCGGGCGTGTCGGTGGCCTTCATCTCCATGCGGCCGGCCCTGGAGATGTTCATGACGCCGGTCATCGGCGTCGTCTGCTTCGCCGTCATCCTCGTGAGCTGGTTCGGCGGCGTGCGCTACTTCCGCGGCACGCCGGCCGGGCTCGTGGCCATCGCCGTCGGCACCGTCATCGCGTGGGGCTCGACGGCGCTCGGCTTCAACTTCGGCGGCCTCTCGAAGGCGGGCCTCCTGGCGTCGTTCTCCAACTTCGGGCTCTCCATCCCGCTGCCCGCCGTCGGTCACGTCTTCTCGGGCTTCAAGTTCCTGGGCGTCATCCTCGTCACGGCCATCCCCTTCGGCATCTACGATCTCGTCGAGGCCCTCGACAACGTCGAGAGCGCGTCGGTCGCGGGCGACAGCTTCCCGACCACCCGTGTCCTCACGGCCGACGGCGTCGTCAGCCTCATTGGCTGCATGATGGGCAACCCCTTCATCAACGCCGTGTACATCGGGCACCCGGGCTGGAAGGCGATGGGCGGGCGCATCGGCTACTCCGCCGCCACGGGCGTCATGGTGATCCTGCTGTCCTGGCTGGGCATCATCTCGGTGATCGTGTCGTTCGTGCCCGTCGTCGCCATCTCGCCCATTCTGCTCTACATCGGCATGCTCATCGGCTCGCAGGCCTTCCAGGAGACGCCCAAGGCCCACGCGCCGGCCATCGTCCTCGCGCTGACGCCGCACCTCGCGGCCTGGGGCAAGCTGCAGATCGACAACGCGCTCGCCGCCGCCGGCACGAGCGCCGCCGCCGTGGGCCTCGACAAGCTCGGGCAGAAGGGCGTCCTCTACCATGGCCTCGCCGTGCTCGGGGACGGCGCCATCCTGGGCGGCCTGATCCTCGGCGCTATCGCGGCGTTCGTGATCGATCGAAGGTTCAGGCGCGCCTCGGCGTTCGCCCTCGCGGGCGCCGGGTTGACCTTCTTCGGGTTCATGCACGGCGAGTCGATCGGCGTGGGTCAGTCACCCGTGGTGGCCGTGGCGTACCTCGGCGTCTCGGGGATCCTGCTCGCGTGCGCGAAGTTCGCCACCGTGCCCGAGCTGGAGATCGAGGGCGAGCGCCCGCACGAGCCGGAGCCGGCACCCGTGCGCGAGGCGGTCGCCTGAGCAGAACCGGCGCCGCCGGCCGTCACCTCGGCGCCGCGGCGCCGCGGCTCTCGACCGTCGCGTGATCCGTCGTGCCGGCGCGCTCGGCGCCCGGGACGACGTCGCCCGAGCCGCCGCGCGCCTCGGCCTGCGTATGGTCGGGCGCGCCTTCGGTCCTCTCGGCCGTCGGCGCGCGGTTGTCCGCGCCGGTGCCCGCCTGCGCCTGCGCGTGATCCGGTGTCGCGCCGTCATCGGCCAGGGCTGCCGCCGGAATCAGGCAGACGCCAAGCCCGAGAATCGCCGCCCGCAGCCACTCCCCCATGGTCCTCGTGGTCATGTTCGACCCCTCCCCGGACCGGGCCCTCGCGCGTCCGGCCCTACCCCCAAGCGTGAGGCCGCTCGAGGCGCGCGGCAAGGCGCGCCGGCTCAGGCGCGGGCGAGGGGCGAGGCGCGGAAGACAGCGGCGAGGGCGAGGTCGAGGCCGCCGGCGACCCGGGCGATGACGGCGGCCCGCTCGGCGCGGGCAGCGTCGGCGCCGGCGGCGTCGCCGTTCGCGGCGCGGATCTCCGCGGCCGCGGCGAGCGTGGTCCAGAGCTGCGCCGGATTGGCGACCTCGCGGGCGAGCGCGAGCGCGGCGTCGATCTCGGCGTGGGCGGCCGTGGTCTCGCCCGACGCCTGCCGGACGAGCGCGCCCAGGCGCCTGGCGGCGGCGATGTACTTGCGGCTCCCGCTCCGCTCCGCGAGGTCGAGGCACTCGGAGGCGCAGGTCGCGGCGCGGCCTCGGTCGCCGCGCCGCAGGTGCAGCGTGCCCCGGTTGACGTAGAGGTGCTGCGCGTAGCGCCAGCTCATCCGGCGGTCGTGGCCGGTCGCCGTGCGCACGAAGCTCTCGATCCGCCCGTACTCCTCGTCGGCCTCCTCCCAGCGCCCGAGCGTGATGAGGGCGTCCGCGGCGTTGAGCCGCGCGTTCGCCGCCACCTCGGGGTCGCGCTCCTCGGTCACCTCCAGGCAGCGTCGGTTGAGCGTCAGCGCCCGCTCGGGATCCTGCAGGTCGCCGTAGATCCACCCGAGCGTGTTGAGGCAGCGGCCCATGGCGAGGGCGTCGCCGTTTCGCTCGCAGACGGCCAGCACGGCCGCGAGCTCCTCGAGCGCGACGCGGTACTCGCCGCGGCCGGCGCGCGCGAGGCTGCGCGCCCAGCGGAGCTGGTTCTTGAACGCCGCGAACCCTCCGCGCGCCACCGCCGGCCCGAACCGCTCGGACGCCGCGAGCCCCTCGTCGAAGTATCCCTGCCAGCTCTTCCTCGCCAGGCTCATGATGGCCAGGAACGCCTGGCCGACCGGGTCGGTGATCTGGTCGGCCACCAACATGGCCCGGGCGAGGCAGGCGTCTCCCTCCGGCTGGCGCTCGGGGCCGGCACGGAGCAGGAGATTCCCCAGCATGGCGTTGATGGCGCCCTGAAGGCCCGGCATGTCGTCGCCGGCGAGGGCCAGCGCGGCCCGGAAGCGCTCCTCGGCGACGCCGCCCTGGCCGCCGTAGACGTGCATCGAGCCGGCGTAGAGCAACGCCGTGCCCTCGAGCGCGCGATCGCTCGAGCGCTGGGCCTCGTCGTGCAGCCGCTCGAAGTCGGCGGCGGCGCGCGCGGGCTCCCCGAGCACGAAGCGCGCCAGGCCGCGGCCCTTGAGCGCCGCCGCCAGCCCGGGCCGGCCCTCGTCGCCGAGCCGCTCGGCGACGCCGACCGCGCGATCGTAGAGTCCGAGCGCGACCCGGTTCGCGCAGTCGACGGACGCCTGGGCGCCGCCGCGCAGCAGGCAGTCGAGCGCCTGGGGCCAGTCCTCGCCCGCCTCGTGGTGGTGGGCGAGCACGCCCCAGCGCTCGTCGAGACGCCCGGCGTAGAGCTCGGTGATGGCGGCGGCGACCATCCGGTGCAGCGCCTTGCGCCGCTCGCCCAGCAGCGTCGAGTAGGCGACGTCGTGCGTGAGCGCGTGGTTGAACATGTACGCGGCCTCGGCGTCGGCCTGGGTCCCGACGACGAGCTCCAGCTCCTCGAGCTCGGCCAGCGTGGGCGGCAGGTCGGGCCCGAGGTCCGAGATGCGCTCGAGCAGCCGCGCCGTGAACTCGCGCCCGATCACCGACGCCAGCTGCAGCGCCTCGCGCGCCGGGCGCGGCAGGCGATCGATGCGCGCGAGGATGACGTCCTGGATCGTGACCGGGATGCGCACGCTCTCGAGGGGCCGGCGCAGCACGACGCGCCCGTCCTCGCGCGCGAGCACGCCCTCCTCGAGCAGCGACCGCACCACCTCCTCCAGGAAGAAGGGGTTGCCCTCGGCGCGCGCCAGCATGCGCTCCATCAGCTCGGGCGGCAGGGCGTCGGTGTCGAGCGCGGCGCGCGCGATCCGCGCGCTGTCGCGCTCGTCGAGGGGCGCGAGGGCCACGGTCGGCACCGCGTCGCCGCTGCCCAGCCGGGGCGCGTACCCCGGGCGCGACGTCACGATCAGCAGCACGCGCGTCGCGCCGATCCGCCGCACGACGTGGGCGAGCACGCGCTCGGACTGCTCGTCGACCCAGTGCAGGTCCTCGCCCACGAGCACGAGCGGCCGGTCGTCGGCCTGCCGCTGGAACAGCTCCCAGATCGCGTCGAGGATCCGGAACTGGCGCTCGAGGGGGTCCAGCTGCGCGACCTGCTCGTCGGCGGCGCCGGCGTGCAGGAGGAACTTGAGGTAAGGCGCCGCGGCGCCGAGGCGCGGCGCGGCGTCGATCGCCGCGACGACATCCGCGGCGTCGTCGCCCTCTCCGACGCCGAGCGCGCGGCGGGCGACCTCGATCACCGGCAGGTAGGGCGACGACTGACCGATGGCCGTGCAGTGGCCCTCGAGCCAGGCCGCCTCGTCGCCGAGCGCGACGCGCAGCTCGCGCAGCAAGCGCGACTTGCCGATCCCGGGCGGGCCCGTGACGAGGACGGCCCGCCCGTGCCCGCCCTCGACCTCGGCGAAGAGCGCGCGCAGCTGATCGAGCTCGGCGCCGCGGCCCACGAACGGCGACAGCCCGCGCGCGGCGGCGGCGTCGATGCGTGACCGCACCTGGCGGGGCGCCACCGCGCGGAAGACCCGCACCCCCTCGGTCTTCCCCTTGACCGCGCGCTCTCCGAGCGCTTCACAGTCGATGTAGTCCCGCACCTCGCGCCAGGTCGCCTCGCTGAGGTACACGGTGCCCGGCTCGGCCGCGCCCTCGAGCCGCGCCGCCAGGTTCGCCGTGTCGCCCACCGCCGAGTAGTCCATGACCAGGTCGTCGCTGATGGTGCCGACGACCACCGGTCCCGTGTGCAAGCCGACCCGGAACCGCTGGTCGAACCCGTAGCGCGCGCGCACGGCGACGGCGTCCTCGATGAGCGCCTTCTGCATCTCGAGCGCCGCCAGCACCGCGCGCCGCGCCGAGTCCTCGTGGGCCAGCGGCGCCCCGAACAACGCCATGACGCCGTCGCCTCGGAACTGGGTGATGGCCCCCTCGTAGCGGTGAACCGCCTCCATCATCAGCGCCACCGCGCGCTGTACGACCGCGTAGACCTGCTCTGCGTCCACGCGCTCGCCGTACGCCGTCGACCCGACCGCGTCGGCGAAGAGGACCGTGACGACGCGCCGCTCGCCCTGCATCGAGGTCCGCTCCTGCAGGATCCGCCGCGCGAGGTGCGCGGGCGTGTGGGCGGCGAGTCGGCTCGACGGCGCGGCGACCGGCCCCGCCGCCGGCGCGCCCTGGAGAGACTGCCCGCAGTTGTCGCAGAAGCGCGCGCCCTCGCGGTTGTCCTGTCCGCATTGGGAGCAGCTCGCCACCTCGAGACGTTCCGACCCCGAGCGGGCTGGTGTCAAGCGACCCGCTTCGCCGCCGCGAGGGCGCGCGCTGGCGTCTCAGATCCGGTGACGCCTCGCCCGCGTCAGTTGCTGTAGATGTGCACCGCGTACGGGGCGAAGGTGTCCGTGAATTGATTGTTCGAGACGGACACGGTGCGGTTGCCTTCACCGTACACGGTGAGGAAGGTCGTCCCGGTGGGCAGGCCGCTGAACCGCATCGTCTGGGTCACCGTCGCCGTTCCCTTGTTGACCACGATCAGCAAGCTGTGGGCGCCGTTGCTGGACAGGCGCCACCCGGCGTCGAGCGTCGCGGGGGCCGTGACGGGACCGACGACGGAGAAGCCGAGCGACGGGGGGTTGATGGCCGTCTGGAGGATGGCGGCGAGCCCGCTGACGTTCTGGTTCACCGTCGTCATCGCGGCCCTGATCGTCGAGGTCGTGTTGTCCGTGAGCCAAGCGTTGTCGCTCGCCCTGTGGCCGTGGACGAAATAGGTGATCGCGCGAGCGCCGTGGACGATCGCCAGCCAGACCTCGGCGCTCAGCTGCGCCGGCGTGGGGCCGGCCGCGGACTGGCTGTAGATGCCCGCCGACGCCTCGATGAACACGTGCTGCGGCTTGGCCGACCAGCGCCGGAGCTTGTCGGCGGCGCGCGCCACGGCGTCGATCCCGTAGTCCTGGTTGTTCGACTGCAACCAGTTGACCGGGTAGAAGTCGTTCGAGAGCCAGTCGGACAGGGGGAGGTACCCCGCGTAGCAGCTCGTCGCCGTTCCGGAGGGGTCCCCGAAGCCATTGCACCTGTCGTTGTCCAGGACCGCCTTGCCCGCAAAATTCAGGAAGGCCGGTCGGCTGGCGTTGGCCGTGTGCAGCGTGTTGTACTTGCTGACGAGGGCGGACGGCGCGGTGCCGTTGGTGGGGTACGAGCCGTTGTCGTCGGGCTCGTCGTCGATCGCGCCCCACGCGAGGAGGCCATTGTCGGCGCCGGGGTTCCATTGCCCGTTGGCGCCGAGGGTGACGTCCCTGATCGCCTTCAGCCCGAGGTTGAACGCGTCCGTGGTCCAGGTCGCGACGTCCTCGTGATTGCTGGCCCCGCCGGACGGCACGATGACGGCCGTGTTGATCCCGAAGCTCTTCCAGGAGGCGAAGGTGGAGCTGTTCTGTTGCTCGACGCCGAGCGGGAAGAACGTCGCCAGGCTCGCCGGCGCGGGCGCGTTGTTGGTCGGGGCGTTGGCCGTCCAGGTGCCGGAGATGGGCTTGAAGCTGGAGGTCGGGGCGTAGGTGACGTAGACGTCCCCGAAGCCCGAGCTCAGGCTGTTGGTGAGCGCGAAGCTGGTGCCTCCCTGGACGACGCCCACGGTGGTCTGTCCGTCGCCGTCCCAGTCGCCGACGATGGGCACGTCGCCCCCGTCGCCGTAGGCGAGCGTGACGTCGATGTGCCCCGTGGTGCCGTTGGTGAGGAGGAAGGTGCTCGTCGAGGGGCGGTAGACGCCCACGCTGTCGATGCCGTCGCCGTTCCAGTCGCCCGCGAGCGGGATGTCCCCCGCCATGCCGAAGCTGAAGGACACGTCGGAGCCTGCCGTGGAGTTGCTGCTGTGCAGGAAGAACGTCCCGCTGCGGAAGACGCCCGGTGTCGCGACGCCGTCGCCGTTCCAGTCGCCCACGATCGGCACGTCGGTGCTGTTGGCCCACGCGAACGAGAGGTCCGACGTCCCGTGGCCCAGCGTGTTCGAGAGGAACCACCAGCCGGCCCGGAAAACACCGTGCGTCTCGACGCCGTCGCCGTTCCAGTCGCCGACGAGCGGCGTGTCTCCGGAGTTGCCGAAAAAGAACGAGGTGTCCGTCGCGGTGTCCGTCGACCAGCCCGGTCGCTGCATGTGGATGTACCAGTGCGCCGTGCTCGGATCGAAGGCCCCGATGAAGCCGTGTCGGACCGGCGTGTTCACCCCACCCTTGATCAACGCGGCCGTCGTCTCCTCGACCGGCGGCGGGGCGGCGGCGTCCGTGCAGCCCGGCGCGCCCAGGCCGAGGATGACGAGCTCTACCCACATGCCGACGAAGATCCACCGCGAACGCATCATGAGGTCTCCTCCAATTGATTGCGTCCGGATCACAGCACAGTCGATCGCGCGTGAATATGCGACCAGATGTCGCAGCGGGATTATCATCGCGTCCTGCGGCTGCTCGAAGTGGTTCAGCCGGCAACAAGATCGAGCTCTGGGAGCCGGCGCCACCGAAGCGGTGAGGGCTCGGCAGGTCCGCTTCGGGAGGTGGAGCGCGGCGAGGTCGTGACCTCAGCGCCGGCGGGGAAAGCCGGGCGCGCGGCGCTCGCCGCGAAGTCGTCACTGGAGCGGCCGCGCTGAATCTTCGGACCGAGGCTATGGCTCGGACGGGCGCGCTGCCCGCTGCGGTCGCAAGCCGGCGCGGCGGAGCCGCGGGCTGCCCAGCAGCAACGCCAGGGGGACGACCGCCCAGCCGGCCGTCCAGGTGAGGGGGCCGATCCACGACAGGGGCGTGATGAGCAGCGCGCTCAGCGTCTCCTGCCATCCGCGCGCCGAGACGTCGTCGAGCTGCTCGCGGGGCGTCTCGGGGTCGACGAGGCCGCGCCGTCGGGCGTACGACCACCAGAGCTGTCCGGCGGCGCTCGCGAGGGCGAGGCTGCCGCACTGGAGCGCGCGCGGCGTGGGGCCGCCGGTGAGGGTCGGGTCGCAGATCGCGAAGTAGATGAAGAAGGAGGTGAGGCCGGTCTGAATCAGGACGAGCCCGCTGTGCAGGGCGTCGGTCGCGCGCAGGCGAGAGAGGCGCCGCGCACAGACGAGCCAGGCGATGGCCGTGATCCCGAAGCCCATCGTCGCGCGCCAGAGCTCGCGTGTGTTCCTCGCCAGCTCCCCCAGCAAGCCGAGCGGCCGTCCGGCCCAGCCCATGTCCTTGACCGACGGCAGGTAGGTCAACATGTGGACGGCCACCAGGCCGTAGACGATGTCGAGGAACACCTCGAGCCGCCGGAGCGAGCGCGAGGACGCGGCGCCGAGCGGCGGCGACGGGCGCGGAGTGCGGAGCGGTTCGTGCGACGGTTGGGCGGTCAAACGGAGCGTCGCTGTCAAACCTAGCGTCTCTCGTCAAAGAACCCCCGTCCGGCGTTCCCTGAACTCGCCGCCCCTCAGGCCTCCGTCGGGCGCGCTCACTGCACGGGCGGGGGAGGCACCTGCGACCACTGGAGCAAGCTCTTGTACGCGTCTTCGAGGCCGGCCGCGGCGATGAGGGCGGCGGGCACGTCGGCCGGACCGGAGATCTTGGTGTTGTTCGACAGCTGGCAGTGGGCATCCGGGGCGGTGCCCGCCCCGGGCCCCTGCAACGTCGGGTCTCCCTGCCAGTAGTTGCCCTGGACGAGGATGTTGTCGAGGCCTCCCCCTTCGCCCGGGTAAGCGTTGTCGTGGCAATAGCCCCAGGGGGAGGTCGATCCCGTCGGGTTCCAGAACGCGTTCCCGGAGACCGTGATCCAGTCGGTGCCGTTGTCGACGTACAGGCCCCAGATGAAGCCCTTGAGGTCGTGCACGACGTTCCCCTTGAGCACCTCGCCCGTGGCGAACGAGTGCGCCGCGGACGTCTGGCCGTTGGTGTAAATGCCGCCGCCGTCGTTCAACGTCTGCATGACGTCGAAGATGAGGTTGTAAGAGACGTCGTTGTTCTGCGTATAGCTCGTGAGGCCTGGCTTGCCTTGCTTGTCGGGCCAGCCGCCCCAGCCGATCGAGACGCCCGTGTACGGCGTGTGATCGACCTGGTTGTGGACGATCGTCGAATTGGCGGCATAGCCGACGTCGATGCCGACGCCCCCGTGGTACTCGACGGCGATGTCGAACACGTGGTTGTCCGAGATGGTGTTCCCCAGCGTCTGGTCACTCCCCGTCGCGCCGCGCATGTCGACGTTGCCGAGCTCGAGCCCGTTGCCGGAGATGTCCGTGAACACGTTGCCCTGCACGAGGCACCTCTGCGCGCCGTCGCCGAGGGCCAGCCCGGCTGCGCCCAGGTGAACGAACGCGCCGTTCACGAAATGAACGTTCTGCGCGTACGTGAGCGAGACGTTGGCGGGGATCTGGTGCCAGAGGAACTCGGCGTTCCCCGCCGTCGGGTCGCCGCTGCCCCACACGGTGTAGTTGGCCTGCACCTCGGAGAAGCCGTTGGGGCCGGAAGGACCCATCCAGGTCGCGTAGGAGAACTGGAGACCGTCGAAGACGACGTCGTGCAGCGGGCTCGCCGCCGTGCCGCCGCCGGTCACGAGCGCCTCCAGGACGGGCGCCTCGACGTCGAGGGCGGCGAGGTCCTGTCCCGCGCGCGGGATGTAGTAGAACTTGCTGCTCGCCGCGTCGAGGTACCACTCGCCGGCCTCGTCGAGGAGCTGGTAGGCGTTCTCGGCTCGCGTCGGCGCGCCGACGGTCCCCGGGCCCACGTTGTTGTTGCCGCGCTTGTTGGAGTTGTCCCAGCACGGTTGGACCATGTTGATCGTGCCGCCGGAGACCGACGCGACGGGGATGCGGCCCTCCGTCCAGCCACCCCAGCCCCCGGTGTACACGAGCTCGACCTCCGGCGGGAAGCCGCCGCTCGGATCCTTCCATCCCGCCAGGGTGGCGGCCGAGGGAACCTTGCCCGTGGCGCGCGTCGCGCGGGCGCCGTCGACGTACAGCTGCCGCGTTTGAATGCCGGAGGGGCCCTGCGCGACCCACACGTTGCTCGACCCGCTCACCTGCGACCAGCCCGAGATTCGCTTCGAGCCCATCAGCACGGGACGGGCTCCCGCCGCGGCCTTCCAGACGACGCTGTGGCCGTTTCTCCCGGAATCGGTCGCGTCGAGGGTGAGCGGGCTCGCCATGCGGTAGTAGCCGTCGGCGAGCGTGACCGTGATGTCGGCCGTCATGGCGGCGTTCAGGCTCCGGACGAGCTGCTGCGCCTTCTGCAGCGTCTGCACGGGGCTGGTGATCGTGCCGGGGTTGCTGTCGCTTCCGCCCGGGGAGACGTAGATGGCGTTGCCGAGGCTCCCGCCCGCGTCGGCACCGGCGTCC